>JBCCEL010000022.1:0-32307 GCA_039030315.1 Pseudomonadota bacterium | reverse complement strand
TACGGCGGATGCATCACCTGTGCTGCCAGGCTGACAGATGGCTCGGTGGATCAAAGGGCGCAGGTAGCCCTCAATAACCGGCAGCTGGCAAACGGCTATGTCATTCTCTGCGTCGCCCGGCCCACCAGTGACTGCACTTTCGAAATCGGCGTGGAGAGCCACGACAATCTCTACCGCAACCCGTTTCTGGACCCCCTTGAACCTCACGAACTGAAAGCGGATATCGCCACACCGCTGAAGGACCCGCAATGAGCGATACGACCTACATGGATCACGACGAGCCCTATTCGGACGACTATCTGCAGGGCATCCTGAAATCAGTGAAGACCATCGCCATGGTCGGCGCCAGCCCGGACAAGACGAAGTTCTCCTACGGCGTGCTGCGCGTCCTGCACGAGACCGGCTACGACATGGTGCCTGTCAACCCGCGGCCGGGCCTTGAGGAGATCCGAGGGATCAAGGTCTACCCGTCCCTTGACGCCATCGACAGGCCCGTCGACATGGTCGAGGTGTTCCGGCGCGCAGAGGACTTGCCGGACGTCGCCAGAGAGGCGGTGGCCATCGGGGCGAAAGTGCTCTGGGGTCAGATCGGCGTCTTCAACAAGGAGGCCGCCCAGATCGCCGAGGATGCCGGGATGAAGGTCGTCATGAACCGTTGCCCGAAGATCGAACTGTTCCGCCCGTTCTGGAAACCCAAGCTCAACCTCGGAATCTAGAGCGCGTTCTGCTGCTCGGCGATCCACTCCTCGTAGACCATCTGCACGCTCGGCCGTTTCATCACCGCGTCTGCTATGCGCTTCACGTTGGGGAATTCGTCTAGCGGCGGTTGGCCTCGCGACGGCTTCATCCAGGTGGTCAGCATGAAGAGATAGATATCAGCGGCGCTGAAGCGCTTGCCCAGGATCCAGTCCTGCCCACCGATCTGATCATCAATGATGCCCCAAGTCTCGCGCAATCTGCAATGGCCGCGCCGCTGCGCGCCCGGCTCCCCTTCAGGCGTGTCGGCAAAACGGTCAGGATAGTAGTCGAGCTGAAATGCGTTCTGCACGGAGTTGGAAAAATACACCAGGGTCTGAAGGAACACCCCGCGCGCGTCGTCATCCGCCGCGGGCGCCAGACCGGCTTCCGGATGCCTGTCGCAGAGGAAGACAGTGATCGCAGCGGCTTCGTACATCGCCTTGTCGCCCCAGATCAGCACCGGGACCCAGCCGTTCGGGTTCAACGCCAGCTGTTCCGGCGGCCTTGGCTTATCCATGTCGATGGTCGTCTGGATGAGCTCGTACTCAGCCCCGATCTCCTCCAGCAGGACCCGCACGCCCATGGCAGCACTCCCGAGTGCGTAGTAGAGTTTGTAGCTCAAAACCGTTGCCTCCTAGGGTTAGCTGCAGCCGACTGCAGCTCGGGCGAGCAGGTCCTCACAGCATGATGGCGATCTGGCCTCCCCGAGAGGATTCGAACCTCTGACCTAGCGCTTAGGAGGCGCTCGCTCTATCCTGCTGAGCTACGGGGAGAACCTGCAAAATCTTACCCATTCCGCTGGGAATTGGAAAGCTCTATCGTTTGCCGGAACCGGCTTCCAGGCGCGCCTCGATGAAGGCGTGCAGATTTCCTCCCTGAAAATGCAGCGCCTCCACACCGGCGCCTTCTGCAGCTTCCAGGTCGCTTGGCTTGTCGCCAACGAGACAGCTTCGCGCAAGGTCTACCGGCCAGTGAGCGAGCAAGTCCTTCAGCATGCCGGGCCCGGGTTTGCGCCAGCTGCAACTTGCTCGGTACGCCCCGCGGCCGGCATCCGGGTGATGCGGGCAGTAGCGAAAGTCATCGATGTGCGCACCTTGCAAAGCAAGTTGCTCCGACATCCACTGATGCAAAGCCTGGACATCGTCTTCCGAGTAGTAGCCCCGGGCGACCCCAGCCTGGTTGGTGACGACGAAGGCGAACATTCCCCGGTCATTGACTGCCTTGATGGCCTCAACCGCACCATCAATCCATCTGAAATCTTCGCGGCGATGCGTGTATCCCGCATCGTGATTCAACACTCCGTCCCGATCGAAGAAGACGGCCGGCCGCTGCGAGAGCGGCATGGTCTGGGCCCGCTGATAGTCATCGGGCACTCCGATATCAACGAACATGCCGTCATATGCACGGGCGTACAGTGCCTTGCGCGATACCAGCGCCGGAAAAACAGTCCGTTCTATCGAAACCGCCTCATCTGCGGGAATCAGGTCGATGATGTTCCGGTTCAGCCAGTACACGCCACCGTTGATCATACCTGGTCCCGGCGCTTCGGGGCGTTCAAGCATCTGAAGCATCCGGCCTGTTTCATCCGTCGTCACGATGCCGAAGCGGCTTGCGTCCGCCATCTGCCGCAGACCGATCCAGCCCACAACCTCTGCCGGCATCGGTGCTGCAACCAGATCAAGCCAGTTGAAATCAAAGAAGGCATCGCCGTTCAGCATGAGGAATTTTGCCTGCAGGTGGTCTGCGGCAAAGCGCAGGGCGCCGCCCGTGCCTCGCGGCTCCGGCTCCACCAGAACCTTGACGTTCACCGTCCGGCCCGGGGTGTCATAGGCACCAGTGGCAAAGTGCCGGCGGACCACATCAGAATGATGGCCGGCCAGGAGCAGAAACTCCGAGAACCCGAAGCGCGCCGCGTTCTCGATCAACCTTTCAACGAATGGCCGCCCGCCAACGGGGAGCATCGGCTTGGGGCAAGTGCGAGAGATTTCGCCCAGCCGCGTCCCCAGGCCGCCGACAAGGATAACGCATTGCATGTCCGCCGCTCGCCTACTTGCCGGCCATTGCCGTCTCGACGATCTCGCACATGACATGGCCGATCGTAATATGCATCTCCTGGATCCTGGGCGTTGACGGCGATGGCGCACGGATCGCGATGTCGGCCAGCGAGGCAAGTTCACTTCCCTCCTGCCCCGTGAGGGAAACCGTGACGACACCGATTTCGCGGGCCACTTTGAAGGCCTCGACTACGTTTTGGCTGCGGCCGCTTGTGGAGATACCCACCAGCACGTCGCCTCGCTTGGCGAGGCCGCGCAACTGCCGGGCAAAGACCTGCTCAAAGCCATAGTCATTGCCGATCGCCGTGACAGTCGAGCTGTTGGTCGAGAGAGCAAGAGCCGGCAGGGGATTGCGCTCCATCATGAAGCGGCCGAGGAACTCTGCCGCAAGGTGCTGGGCATCGGCGGCAGAGCCCCCGTTGCCGCAAAAGATGATCTTTCCGCCCGCCCCCAGCGCATCCACCATCCTCTCGGCTGCAACCTGAGCGTCGGCCGCAACTTCCGGCAATGCCCGGTGCGCTTCGGCAGCTTCGCGCAGAATTGTCTCCGCACTTCTCTTGGCTACGCTCATTACAGGTCAGGTCCTCCGGTATTCAGGTTCCGATGGGGGTCGTCCAGCCTTGTACCCCCTCATCGCTGAATTTGCAGCTCCAGAGGGTCGCCCCATGTCCTTCGAGACGGCTTTTAACATTTTCCCGCTTCAACGGATCAACCAGAAGGATCATGAAACCACCACCGCCGGCGCCGGAAATCTTGCCGGCCAGACCACCGGCGTCCAGGGCCTCCTCGTACAACGCGTTGATGCTTTGCGAAGTCACACTGCTTGCAGTCGTCTTCTTCGCTTCCCAGCTGTGGCGCAGTATATCGCTTAGGAGATGGAGCTCATTGCGCAGCAACGCTGCCTTCATCTCCAGGGCGTCACGCTTGAGCTGATGCAGGGCATCCAGCGTCTTGTCGCGGTGGGTCTCCATCGCCGTCACCTGCTGATCAATGATGTCCGACGAAACGCGCGAAGTTCCGGTGAAACACAGCATGATCGATGCTTCGAGTTCCAGCAGGACCCGGCGCTCAAGATGAAGCGGATTGACGATAACCCTGTCGTTGCGGGCGAACTCCATGAAGTTCATGCCGCCGAAGGTCGCAGCGTACTGATCCTGCCGGCCGCCGGACATGGCCAGGTCCTTGCGTTCGATTTCGTAGGCCAGATGGGCGATGTCGAAATCACCCAGGGGCAACCCGAGCAATGTCTTGAACGCTCCGATAACGGCGACCACGAGGGCGGACGACGCGCCGAGTCCCGCCCCTTCAGGACATTCGACCGACGTGGTGAGCGTCAGGGCGAGAGGCTGTCCATCGTTGTAGTCCCGCACGATCCTGTTATAGACGGCCCGGTGCAGGCGCAGCCCGCAACCGGTTTCCAACTCGGCGGCCAAAGGAAGCTCCTCAGCCGAGCCCAGGTCGTTCGAAACGAAGTTGATCGTGTCTCCGGCCCGCGGCTGAATGGTTGCATAGGCGTAATTGGAGATGGTGGCATTGAGCACCGAACCTCCATACTCGTCGCAATAAGGCGACAAATCTGTCCCGCCTCCGGCAAGCCCGATGCGCAGAGGTGCCCGCGCCCTTATGATCAGTCCGTCCTGATGCATCTTGGTTCCGGCCGCTCTTCACCAATCATCGCACGAACTGTCTGCGGTTGGCAGCAACCTTGCCGCGCCAGTAATCAAGAAGATCACTCATTGTCCGTTCGAACGTGATTTCCGGTTTCCATCCGGTGTGGTTCTCGAACTTCGTGGTGTCCGGCACCTGCAGATCTGCATCAATTGGGCGGAGCCTGTCCTTGTCGAGTTCGACCTTGATGTTCTTGACCACAGAAAGGGAGATCAGATGGTCGAGCATCTCGGATATCTTGCAGGTGTAGTCCCCGCCGATGTTGTAGTACTCGGCAGCGGTCGGATTTACCGTCACCAGCATGAAATAGGCCCGGACGGCATCGCGGACGTCGGCGAACGTCCTCAGACTCTCTAGGTTGCCGACCTTGATCACCGGCGGAATGATGTTCGCTTCGATCATGGCAATCTGCTTGGCGAAGGAACTTTCCGCAAACACATCACCCCGGCGCGGACCGGTGTGCGTGAACATGCGGGTGGTCATGACCTTCATGCCATAGGCTTCGCCGTAGAACCTGCCGATCAGGTCGGTGCCGACCTTGGAAATCGCGTAAGGGGAGGCGGGGTGAAAACTGCACTCCTCGTTGATGGGCAGCTTGTCGGCGGAGACCCGGCCGAAGACCTCGGAGGACGCGCAGACGTGGACAACGGCCTCGGGCACGAAGCGCTTGAGCGCTTCCAGCAGACGGCTGGTGCCCTCGACATTCGTATCGTAGGTCTCGATCGGAGCGACGAACGACGTCTTCGGGTAAGACTGCGCCGCCAGATGGAACACGTAATCCGGCTTGACGCTCTCCACGGCATTCATGATCGACAGCGAATCTCTGAGATCGCCGTGCACCAGAAAGACCCGGTCCTTCTGATTGATGCGTTCGGACAGGTGTTCGATGTTGTCCATCGGGCTGCGCCAGCGCGCCATGCCATGCACGTCCCAGTCGGTTTCGCTCAGCAGAAAGTCCGCCAGGTGAGAGCCAACCATACCGGTAATGCCGGTGATCAACGCACGCTTCGTCACACTCGTCTCCTGGGTTCCTTATCCGGCCACCGCGCCTTGCTGGGCCTTCACTGATCTAGCATCCAGCCCAGCGTATCGCGCAATGAAAACTTCGGTTCGTGTCCAAGGTTTCGCGCAACCTGGTTGTTTACGCTCTGATGATAGATGTCTCCTTTCCGCATGAACTGTTCAGATTGCGTTATCTCGGGACAAAATCCTGAGATCTCCTTCAGCGTTCGGATTATCTCGCGGATCTGCGTGGCGCGGCCGCTGGAGACATTGACGACAGACGGTGCTGTCTGCGCCCGCAATATCTGTGCAAAAATATCGACCGCATCGCGCACATCGACAAAGTCACGGGCGATGGAGGTGTCTCCGAGCACCAGTTCAGGCAAGCGCTTCCGGAAAGCATCGACGATCTTCGGCACAATGTATTTTTTGTTCTGTGCCGCGCCGACACAGTTGGAAGGCCGGGCAATGATCACTTCCAAGTCTGCGGAAAACCAGCGGCAGAAGGTTTCCCCCAGCATCTTCGATGCGCCGTAATGGTTGGGCGGGGCGACGGGCGCGTCCTCGCACAGATCGCCTTCTTCCACGGTGCCGTAAACACTGGATGCGCTCGCGTAGATGAACCGTCCTGGCAGGCCAACCGTCTTCGCCGCCTGGAGAAAGTTGGAAAGATAGAAGGCGTTGACCTTGTAGAACGTCTCGACGTCGCCGGCTGTCGGATCGGAATGGGCCGCGAGATAGACAATGCTTTCTGCCGACGATTGCTGGAGGGCGGCTGTGATGCCACCCACATCGGTAAAATCGAGCCGGTCACGGTTCAGCGGCAGGGGCCGGATCCCGTAACCTTCCAGACAGCGAGCGAGATAGCCGCCCAGGAATCCTGTGCTGCCGACGATCGCGCAGTTCTTCGGATCCGCCATGATCAAAAAGTCCGGGCCGGGCCACGATAAAGATACCACACCATCGCGATGTGCAGCTTACACCCCATGAATAGCGCCTTCATTTCCGACGCTGAACTGCGGCAGGAGGGCCGAAAACTGCTCGGCCTGCGCCCGGTGGCAGTGGGCCGCCACCGTCTCCTGCGCGCAGGCGCGGAGCTCATCGAGCAGTCTGCGGCCATCGAGCAGGTCAGTAATTGCCGTAACGGCCGATGAAGACGTGCCAGGCTCGAACATAAGACAGTTGTGCCGATGCTTGGCATAGTCCGTCACGCCGCCATGCGGCGTGCACACCACTGCGGCACCGCAGGCCATGGCTTCAAGTACCAGCCGGTGACCTCGCGTCGAACCCCCACAATCGAGCACGATGGTTGAGGAGGACAGATGCGTTGCGACTTCCGTCTGGTTCAGCACCTCGCTGAGATTGTCTATCATTATGCCTTCTTCCTCGACATCGACCTGCAGTTCGGCGCCAATAACGGCAAGCTTCAGATTTGGACGCGATCGGGCGAGTTCAGCACAGACGGACAGGGCAAGTTTGCGATCCTCCCGGGATGCATCATCCGGCACGTGTACAAGGACGTCCCGGCTTCGGTAGTGGGATTTCGGGTAGTAGATGTCCCGGTTTACCGCCGTGCGGAGCATGTGCCCCGGTCCTCGCACATCGTGGACGGACAACCGATCGGCGATGCGCTGCCGGAGAATGACCCTCGTTCCGATCATTCCCAGGGCCCGCTTGATGCCGCTGAACTCCATGGAGTCCTCGTCAACCTCCCCCAGTTCGTCTTTAACCAAGAGCTGGCTCAAGGACACATCCGGCCTCACAGACGATATTTTCAGCGCGATCGGTATGGTTGACGAGTGGGTCGCGACCACGTGCTCGCAAAAGGGGAAACGCCGGTCCGCGCCATCTCCATTCATCGTGTAGGGCCGGAAATACATCGGTACCTGCTTGTAGACGTCCTCATCATCCTCGCCGACGATGGCCATGTTGGCGTTCATCCCGAGCACACACAGGCGGTTCACCAGATGAATGATGCCGAGGTAGGAGGAGCAGGGTTCGCCGGACGGTACGAGAAAGCAGATACGGGGATCCGTCTCCGGGTCCGGCAGCTCAAGCAGTTCGAGGTCCTCTGTCAGTTTCCGGACCGGATTGTTCGCACGCCACTTCCTGTCATATTCGGCGAACTGGGCTTCCCAGCGCTTCATGAACACGCCCTTGTTGCGGCTCATGTGGTCGTCACGGCCGCCTTTCTGAAAGCTTCCCCAGCCGAAGTGGAAGACGTAGAGCTTGCGGTCCACGACGACCCGGTGCCCGGCTTCCAGAGCCCGCATGCAGAAATCGGCCTCTTCCCAGTATCCCGGGTCATAGACCTTATCGAACATGCCGAGCTCTTCGTAGAGGCTTCTGCGAACGACAAAGAAAAAGCCCGAAGCGTTCCAGATATCCGCCAGCTCATCCTCGCCCAGCCGCTCAACGTGCTTTCCGAGGGACGTAATATTCGTACCCGGTGGAAACGGAATACGGGTCCAGTTCGCCCAGGTGGACACAGGATTGACGACACCGACATCAGGATGCGCCGCAAACGCCTGTTCCAGGCGTTCCAGGGTCCCCGGCAGGATCATCGCATCAGAGTTCAGTAGAACGACGAGTTCGCCGCTCCCGCTCTCAATGCCCCGGTTTACCGATTGCAGATAGCCACGATTTTGCTCGTTGGTGATCAGCGTGGCTTTGTCTCCTGCCCCGGCTATGAGTTCGCTGAGTATAGAGGCTGTGTTGGCGTCGCTGGCATCATCGACCACGTACAGATGGTAAGGCGGCGAGGCATGAGCCAGCACGCTCTCGATACAATGCCGGGCGTGGTGCGGGGAACTGTAAACCGGGACGATGATGTCGACCGTCAGTTTGCGCATTCTTACCTGATCCCATGGTAAAGCTTGCTCAGTTTCTGAGCGATCTCTGCAACTGAATTCCGCTGGCCGGAAAGCCGGTTGATGAAGCGCATATGTTCAAGCAGCGGCGAAATACAGGCCTGCTGCATCGTCTTCACCAGATCAGCAGCATCTCCTGGTGTGTACAGGAACCCGTTGTCGCCCTCGGTGACGTATTCTCGCGTGTATCTGGTGCCTGGAACGATGACCGGAACACCGTGGGACATGGCCAGGATGGCCGAACCGGACGTCCAGATCTCGCGGTGGGTGCTCACAGCAACGTCAGCCGCGCCCAGAAGGGTGGTGATCTCGTCGTCCGGAATATAGTCGAGGTTCACGCTAGTCTGATCAAGCGCCGAGAGGGTGGTCCGCAGTCCTTCATCCGTGCAGCGGCCAGCCACGTAGAGCAGAGCCCCGGTGCTGCCCGCTGACGCAGCGAACACTTCCCAGGCTTCTGCGAGAAGCTCATGTCCTTTGTACGGCTTAACGGCCCCAACGGACAGAAACAAGAAACTGTCGGCACTGATACCGAGCTTCTCCCTTGCGGTCTGTCTGTCCTGAAGAGCACCGTAGGTGCCGAGATAACTTGGGCAAGGGACCGTAAATATCCGGCTTGCATCGATGTAGCGCTCAACAAAGGGCTTGGCGGCGCTGACCAGAACAAACGCCCGATCCACCAGCGGCGCGATCCGGTCATAGAGCCAGGTATCGATTTCCAGGTATCGCCGGTCGTGGGGGTAGGCATTGTGCCAGGTCAGGACGATCCTGTTGCCAAGTCCACGGACCGCCTCGAGCTCATTGGCCAGTGCTTCTGCTGCAGCCCGCGTCTCGGCCTGCGTGGAGCGATGATAGTAGGGCTCCAGCTGATGAAAGTGCAAAATTGTCTGTTCGGGATTGGGCCTGGCCTTGATCGCCGACCAGTCATTGCAAAATTCCATGGTCCAGCCCATCTCTGTGAGATGGTCCGCGAACATCGTGTAATAGGCGTTGTCGGCCTTGGCCGGTGTGAACTGGACAATGTCCGTCCGCGGGACCGAAGGGGTGGGTTCCGGCAGATCGGGCTGCTGCCGCGCGGCCGTGCCGAGCACCTTGAGGAGTTTCCCTGAGACATCGTTTGCCGCGCGGTGGCCGCCAAACGAGAAGATCGGCGAATTGCGCAAACTTATCGGCCGCTCAAAGATGCGATGCCACGACAAACCGTGCTTCCACATGGAGTAGTTGAGACTGAGTTGGTCCCGCTTGCTGTGCCGGTTGAGCTGATCCCACCAGGTTGACAGGAACTCGTGAACCTGTGGGTCCCGCAGGTCGAACATCATGAGATTGCTCTCAATCAGATCTTCGTGCTCGAATCCTTCGTCACGATACTTCGCAATCTGTTCCTCGACGGATTCGACCGCATCCTTCTTGACCTGAACCACGAGCTGGGCTTCCTCGTAGATCGTGTCCCGTTCAGGGTGAGGAATGGCCGCCACGGACTGCGGCGCACTCAGGAAGTCGTCGATCAATGGCCAGACATCATCGATGATCATCACATTCGAGTCGAGCCAGATGGCGATATCGTAGTCGCTCAGCAGCTTGTGCGGGTTGAGTTTTACGAACCTGGCCTTTCTGGTCGGATCTTCGTGATCGTAGGTCATCGGCCGGATGTCGATCAGACCGCCGTCAAGTGAAGCCGTGTCGCGATAGTTGATGTAATCGATCCGAGGGTCGAGTTTGTTGGGCAGTTTGAGGGAGTCATAATCGCCTGAAATTGCGGTGTAGACGGCGACTTTCAAGCCTTTCTCGCGCTTTAAACCGGCTCTGGCCCGCTGATAATCCATAACCTGCCGCACGTAGTTCTGAGGATGCAGGAGCCGTTCGGCGTTGCAGAGATTGATCCGGGCAAGACCTGCTACTGATTCTTGATAGCCGAACCTTTCGTGGATCCTCGTCCATGCCAGATGATAGGAGTCCCAATCCTCTTCGCGGGCAAATGAATCGGCAATTCGGATTGCCCGCCAGCAGATTTCTTTTTCGGCATCGTCGAACTCGCCACGCTCTGCCGAACGGCTGACCGGAAACTCAAGGCTGCTGAGTAACTCAGCCGTCCGGGAGACGGGTGCATCGGCGACCGCCAAAGCAGATTTTGACCGCGGCCCGAGCGACGGATCAAGCTTGTGGACGATCCCGGCGCTGTCGGATGCCTTGCGGCTCTGCCGGCCCTCGAACCTGCCATGATCAAGGTAGTGAACGAGAGGGTTGATGCGGGCTTCCGCCACATCGGGATTGTTTGAGAGATACCAATCCGTTTCAAAGAAGGGCGATGGATCTCTGCCCTCAGCCCAGCCGAAGTTGATGAAATGGTTCAGGGGATCAACGGCGCTCTCGCGCACGTCCGGATTGGCGTTCAGGTAATAGTCCGCATCGAACAAGCCGGATTCGGCGATCTTTTGGCGCAGCCCGCCCAGTTTGGCCCGGCTGCGGCCGGGTGTGGACGATGCGCGCCACGCCTGAACCTTTTTCCTGGCGCCGCCATGCATCCGCCAGAGCAAGGACGTTCGCATCTCCTTTTCGGCCTTTTCGGACACCAGATGCAGCGCCTTGTACTTTGCCCGCTCAGATGCCAACGCCTCGACCTGGGCTTGCAGGTGCAAAATTTCCTCGTCGAGAGCGGCTACCATCGATTCCTTTTGAACGATGGTTTCCGCATGTTCGGCCCGGCCACGCTCGGCAGCGTCGAGATCCAGCGACAACGCCTGTACTTTGGCGTCCTGGAGACGCACGCGGCCCATCAGTTCGTCGATCTGTTTCTGTAGCCCTTCGGCGTCAGAACGCGCAGCGGCAAGGTCCTTGTCGAGCTGGCCGATCGCCTTGTCCCTGAGCGCCAACTGGGCCTTCACTGCTGCCATATCCGCTTCGCGCCTGACCGCCTGCTGCCGGGCCGCGGTCAGATCTTCCTTCAGCTGTCCTATTATTTCATCCCGGCTCGAGACTTCCGCTTCGAGAGCAATCTTTTCTTGCCGGGTGTCGTCATGCGCTCTTTCTATGCTTTCAACGTGACACTGCAGGTGCTGGACTTCTTCCGCGCGCTTCTTTTCCAGGGCGGTGGCCAGACCACCGAGAAGCGGCGCAGCCTCATCAAAGGCCGTGCGAATCTGGTCGAGCTTCTTTCTGGCCGGAGCTGAATTTGGTGTTTCTATAAGGGTGAGCAGGCAACGGTTGGCCTGCTCAATCCATGTTTGCATCATCGGATCTAGATGAAGCTCGTCGAGGCTATGGGTGTGATGGCGCTGTTCCGGACTCAGAAATTCATTGAACTGATCGCTGAGCGCTTCCCCATCGACATCAGGCCAGTCAATTTCCAGCGTCTGGCTGATCCTGCCAAACTGCCCAACGCAGTCAGAAAGCAGTTGGTCGAACGAGAGAAAGACCCGATTCAGCTTGCGGCTCTGGAACTCCGCATCAAGCACATGGCGCAGCCAGAGAAGCGCGGTATGAGCACTCGGGAGATTGTCGCGTTTTTCCAGGGAGTCGCAGACTTCAAGCACATTTCGGATTGGTAGCACGACCTTCACATCAAGCTTCAACGAGTGCAGGACGTCGAGAAACTCCGGAACAAAGCGGCAGATTCTGGGATCCTTGACAACGAAAAGCGGCGCGCCAGCAAATTCAGCCAGGATCAGATCCGACATTTCGCGCTTGGCCGCGGTCCAGCGCTCGGGAGGCAGTTCAGCGGTGTCCAGGGGGCGCCAGTCCATCCAGGACGAACCGAGTTGCGCAAGCAGGCGGTCATGGAAGCGGCTGAGGGGACCGGATTCCCAGTATCCCTTTTCATTACCGGAATTGGCCTCCATCGGGGTATTGGGCAATTGTGCGCCGGCAAGGCTCAGCACGCGGGTCAGCGCCGATGTTCCGGACCGGTGCATGCCCAGAACCAGAATGCAGGTGCGCCGCTGCGCCGCTGCCTTGCGGCCCGGCTTCGTTTCCTGCTTCTTCTTCGGTCTTTGTGAGACTTTCAAGGAGCCTTGTCTCCGGCCTCGCACAATCATACGCCGCCAAGGAAAAGGGCGGCGTTGTTGTTGAATTGGGGCTCCCTGTAGCCCGATTTATGCTGTTTGGCGAGGCTTTACTTGGTCCTGAGCGACCCGCGGGCGTGCTGCATTGAAGATAGACAGATAAGTCGACCAATGGCCGGGAAAATGCAGCCCCATGGACGCCGTTTCCCAATATGCCAAGAGACCCAAGGCGATCTGCCGGCAGCCTCAGGACCGCACGGCGCTCAGGATTTCAGCTGGCATCAGGCAAAAATGAACCAGTCCTGTCCGCCCCAGCCGAGATGCTCCCAGGTGGAGTTCCCGTTGTTCATTTCAAACTGACCGACCTGCCCGGTCTGGACGTTATGCCAGAGGATATCGTCAGTGCCGTCGCCATTGTAGTCACCGGTTGCGACGGGCTGCCATCCGGCGGCGCTTTTGCCGATGGCGTCCCATGTGGATTGGCCGTTGTTCATCTCCCACTGACCGACTTCATAGGTGGTTTCGTTGAACCACAGAATGTCGTCAGTGCCGTCGCCGTCAAAGTCCCCGGTGCCTGCAATCTCCCAGCCGCCGGCGCCCTGTCCGGTATAGTCCCAGCTTGAGTTACCGTTGTTCATTTCCCACTGGCCAACCTGAAGCGTCTGGGAATTGAACCAGAGGATGTCATCGGTTCCGTCACCGTTGAAGTCACCGGTGCCGACAATCTCCCAACCGGCACCTCCTGTGCCGGTGGAGTCCCAGCTCGAATTGCCGTTGTTCATCTCCCACTGGCCCACTTGCCGGGTCTGGGGATTGAACCAGAGCAAATCGTCGGTGCCGTCGCCGTTGAAATCGCCGGTCCCTGCGATCTCCCAACCGGCACCTCCAGTGCCGACATAGTCAGTGGTCAAACTGCCGCCATCCATTGCCCACTGGCTGACCTGACGAGTCTGGGCATCGTACCAGAGGATGTCGTCGGTGCCGTCGCCATCAAAATCCCCTGTGCCTGCGATCTGCAGGTCGGGACTGGCGCCTCCGATGCCGTTCCACACCGGATTTCCCGTGCTCATATCCCATTGGCCCACGCTCAGAGCCGAGTAATTGTACCAGAGGATGTCGGAGGTGCTGTCGCCGTCAAAGTCGTTGCTGACGTCCGCGCCAGCACTCACAATGCTGCCAAGCAGTGAGGCCGCCGAAACCGTTATTCCGTTGGCGAACTGCACGAACTCGATATTCTGGAGAGTGTCCGATCCAGCCGACCCCGACATCATCAGGTTTACCGCCGTACTACCGGCCAGAATGCTGTAGCCGCTCTCGAAGTTGTAAGACACGTGGACCGTGTCGGAACCGCCGTTGCCGTTGACCACATTATCGACCGCATCGGCGGTCAGGTAGATCACATCGGCGCCGGCACCGGTGACCACGTTCTCGATCACCGTGCCGAAAGCGATGGCGATGTTGTTGACCATCTGATCGGCATCGGAATAGCTCCCCGGTGCCAGATTGACGATCGAGGCATCGCCGAAACCCGACAGATCAAGCGTGTCGTTGCCGCCCGCATCCCATATCGTTATCACGGGATGCGCATTCCGGGTGAAATCGAAAATTGCGCTGTTGAGGGTCGAGTTGAAGCCGTAGACCGTATCCCCCGTCCTGGTGGTCATGTCCGCGCCGTAGGCGGCCTGGATAGCGAGAATGTCGTGCACCATCGGGGTTTGGGCATCATAGTAGCGCCCATCGCTCGCACGCCAGTCGGCGCCGGTATTCTCGGCGTCGAAATAGGACATGATGGTGTACATGAAGCTGTCCTGAGCATGCGAACCGTTGTTCGCGTAGTTCGGAGAGCCTCCATTGTAGTTGCCGGCATGATTGAGCCCGAGCGCATGGCCGATCTCGTGCATCATGGCGAGGAACCCATACTCCCCGACATCGGGATCATTGAGGGAGCTGTAGGCCGGGTTGAGCCAGACCGAGCCCGCGCCGGACCATCCGCCCGGGAAATACGCGTGGGCGTAGCCGATATTCGTGGACGTGTTGGAGAACTTGATGTCGCTGCTGACCGCGTTCGTGGTCTCGGTGAAGCTCGGCGCGATCAGATCGTCCCAGAGTTCGATCGAGAGGCGCGCGGCCGCCGTCTGCTTCAGGTTGAACGAGGAAAAGCCGTTGGCTTCCGAATTGCTGTAGGGAAAAAAAGCGGTGTTTGTGGGAAACGAATAGGTGATGTTATTGCCGGACCAGTGCGAACCGGAGGCAAGCTGGTTTATCACCTGGCTCTGCGACCAGACCGTCTTTCCCGTGCTGATGGGAACTTCACCCGGCTCAGCCGCTTGGTACTGTTCCCAGGATTGAAGGGAGTTTTCGATACACAGATGGCACATCCGATCAGGCCTCTCCGCACAATGCAACAGCCGCACGGAAGGTGCGGCCCGGACATCTGCCCTGATTATCCCGCCCCCGGCCTAATCAAGTGTTCTGCGATAAGGTAAAATTCGCTTCATGCTTTATTCGATTTGCGCGCAATCCCTCCGCCCGAATCGCGTCGCAGGGCGCATGAGTAGTCGGAACTTATGGCCAAAAATCGACTGCCCGCCCAACCGGGTTTCAGGGCTCTTTGTCTGAAAGCAGGCGTTCAAAATACCCGATTGTGCGCGTCAGCCCGTCCTCAAGCGAAACCGCCGGCGCCCAGCCGATCGCCTCCTTTGCCCGGGTTAGGTCTGGCCGCCGCTGCATCGGATCATCCTGCGGCAACGGCCTGTGGACCAGTTCGGACCCTGAACCGGAGAGCTCGATTATCATTCGGCCGAGGTCCAGCATGCTCACCTCATAGGTGTTGCCAAGGTTCACCGGACCCGGCGTCCCGGGCTCCAGGTTCATGAACGCGATAATGCCGTCCACAAGATCGTCGACGAAACAGAACGAACGCGTCTGCGAACCGTCTCCATAGATGGTGATGGGATCTCCGTTCAAAGCCTGAACGATAAAGTTCGAGACCACCCGGCCGTCATTGGGATGCATGCGCGGCCCATAGGTGTTGAAAATCCGGGCCACGCGAATATCGAGGCCATGCTGACGATTATAGTCGAAAAACAAGGTCTCCGCGCACCGCTTGCCCTCATCATAGCAGGCCCTCGGCCCGATCGGGTTGACGTTGCCCCAATAGGATTCGTTCTGCGGCGAGGATTCCGGATCGCCATAGACCTCGCTGGTTGATGCCTGGAAGATCCGCGATCCGGTTCTTTTCGCCAGACCCAGCATATTGATCGCACCGTGGACCGACGTCTTGATGGTCTGGACCGGGTCATGCTGATAGTGGATCGGGCTCGCGGGACAGGCCAGATTGTAGATCTCGTCCACTTCCACGTAGAGCGGCATGGTCACGTCATGGCGCAGAAACTCGAAGTATGGGTGCTGCTGCAGGTGAGCAATGTTGTACTTGGTTCCCGAGAACAGATTATCGACGCACAGAACGTCGTGGCCAGCATCGAGCAGGCGTTCGCACAGATGCGAGCCCAGGAACCCCGCCCCTCCAGTGACGAGGATCCGCTTGGCGGACGGATTGAGATATCCTGAGTCGGGAAGAGAGGTATCTGGCATCTTGCGACCTTGTCTGCTGGGCTTACAAGCCGTTCGTCTATTTGGCTTTGTGCCGATTTTCAACCGACTCGCTTCACCTGTACTCCCGATTATATCCTTGGCCTCGTTCGGAGATATGGAGTAGAGTTCGCCCGCTTGATAGGCTACAGGCTTGGGGCGGCTGCTGAGCATCGAAAGCACGAGATTGCAGCCGCAAGCAAACACCAGGGCCAACGCCGAAACTGCAGGACAGCCTTGCCGCGCCGGTGGACCGCCCGGCCGCGGAGGACGGGTGCTGAGACCCGGAGCAGGGATACCATCTAAGAGGGCTTTCGCCGATGAACATTCAGGACAAGCCGACCGGCACTGCCGGTGCAAGTGAGATCGACCTATCTCCACTGACAGCGGAGATTCTCTTCCTCAAGAAGAAGCTCAAGGGACTGATTGAGGAGAATGAGCATCAGAAGGATGCCATCCGCATCCATCCCTATGTCAAGGAACTGGAAGCAAAATGCGAACGGCTTCAGGGCGAGCTGGACGTGGTACGCGAAGTGCTTCTGTCATTGCCGAAGCTCGACACCAATCCGAAGTTTGAGGATCTGGCTCTCGAAATCCCCGAGCAGTACAGGCAGAAGTTGGACAGGGACAACATCCGCGAAGAGGACCTTTCCGACCGGCAGAAGTCCATGCGCCGCGACGGTGTGCTGCGCATGCCGGGCCTGATCTCGGAGGAAATGTGCAATGCATACTGGAGCAAACGCACTGCGATCGAACACCCTGAGTTTTCCAGATACTCGGGCAGCTACTCCCTGTTGAAGGAATGCCGGGATGTCCTTCTGCATCCCGAACTGGTGGCGACCGCAACCGAATTTCTCGATGCCGAGCCGGCCCTCTTCCTCTCGCTGACAGGCATCAAGAGTTCGACCCGGAACTGGCATCAGGACTACTACCTCCAGGAAGGTTACCGCAATGCCGGTTACGTGGCGGTTTGGGTAGCTGTCGGGGACATCACTGAGGAAATGGGACCGTTTCAATATGTGCTGGGCAGCCACAAGTGGCCGGTCCTGCGCAAGGAACTGATTTTCCCGCACCTGAGCGAAGAAGTGCGCCGGGGCAACTGGGCCCGGGATTCAGAGCAATGGCTGGCATCCCTGTGCGAGGAAAAGATCAATTCGGAGAAGCACGACATCCTGACCCATCTGCCGAAGATCGGAGAGGCGTTGTGGTGGCATCCTTTCCTGCTGCACCGCGGCAGCCGCCCGATCGACAGAGAGATTCTGCGGCCGGCGCTGATCGGCCACTACAAGCCGGCCTCCCTGCTGCGCGCAGAGGGCATGGAACTGGTGCGCCACGAGAACGGCGGTCTGTACGCCCAGCGCGGCGACCTGATGATGCGCTTCTCCAAGGAGGGCGTGAACGTCACCTAAAGCACTTCCCTGTCATGCTGAGTGGGGCACGCCGATGCGCTTTTCGTCAGTAAGATGCGGTCTGTTTGTAACGAACGCGGGGCGGCTTAGAGCATCTTGTTGATCTCGCGGCGGAGCGCCGCGATGTTCAGCTTTATGTTCTTGCTGTTGTCGTTCCGGTCATCGTCCTGGGACGGGTCGAAAACCAGGAACCTGTAGCGGCAGCGGACGTGCATGGCGATCTGGTAGAAAAATCCGGACAGGTAGGCGCTTGAGAATATCTCGATCACGCGGGTCTTCGGCCGGCAGAACACGATGTTTGTGAGGCCGGCCCCATGCGGGGCGAGAACGAAGCTTGAGGATTGCATCAGCCGGATCTGGTCCCTGACGCTGATATCTTCCAGAAAGACGGTCTGGAAACGATACTCCTGCAACAGTTCCTCAACCTCATCTTCGTTTTCGAAGGTGCGCAGCGCGCGCTTTTTTCTACTGATGTAGATTCGCTCGTTTGCCGGGGCGGCAAGGGGCAGCCCGCTGAATGTGTTGCGCAGGAACTCGGCCGCCCATCTTGCAACCTGGTGATTGCCCCAGCGCCGCTCCGTCGGCGCCACCAGCAATTCGGCCGACAGCACCGCACCACCTTCTACCACGAGGATCTTTTCGTTCGGGATGCCCAGCATTGCGAGCGTTTCCCGCCCGTAGGAATCGCTGATATGGGGCATCACGAACAAATCGTACTGCGCCAGATCGCCCAGCAGCGCCATCCGCGCGACGCAATCAACCATCCAGTGGAAATAGTTCTGCGAGTTTGCCGTTGGACAGGCCAGGACCGCAACGACGCCGTAATGCATGTCGGCCCGGGTTTCGGTAGGCGTGATCTCGATCGCCAGCTTGTGCCCGAACCGAATGGTGCTTCTCGGAAACGTTCCGGCAAAATGCGTGGGTTCCTGCTTGTAGTAGTCCAGAACCTCGATCATCTGCGGAGCACTGGCGCCGAAACCGGACGGGGTCGGATAGCCCCAGCTGAGGGGATCGGACGCCTGAGTGGTCAATCCGTACTTGTGCTCTTTTTTCATCGCGTTTCCGGGGCGGGCCTGTGAGCAGCCGGTTTCGTGTCGTTCATTCGTCGGCGGGAGCGGGCGACCCGTTCACACCATGCATCCGGAAAACCGGCAGCCAGGTGTCGCACTATCAGTGAATTCGAAGCACGACAATCAGATTTCCCGGCGGATCTCCCGGCCATCACGAATTCAGTCCGTACGGCGATCCTCCCGGAAAAACCCGAGCTTCTCGTGCACCACACGGTCGGAGAAGAAGAACAGGAACGTTTCGGTGTCGGCCTTGAAAGAGCGCCAGGTCCAGCCCGGGATAGCCAGCGTGTCCTTGGCTTCGAACGGAAAACTCTCGCCCTCCCCTACCCTGGCGGTGCCTGAACCTTCCGCGACGTGCATCACCATGCTGTCAGTGGACCGGATGAGCTCAGTCTGCATGCCGGCGGGGATATGGGTCATCCATGTGGACATGGTGGGCATGGCCCAGCCCCCATCAACCGGATTTGCGTATCGCAGCGTCGTCGCCTCGTGCGGATCAGGGTCTGCCCCCCTTGCAGCTCTCAGCAGGGCTTCGCGGGTGCGTTCGTAGGGATAGTTGAAGATGGGCGAAGTCTGGCCGTAGGGCGAGCGCGCGTTGATGGGCAGCAGCCCCTCGCCGAAGCGGGCGTTGCTGTCGCCTTCCGGCCGGGTGATGGAGTGGCGCTTGTCGTTGTAGCCTTCCATGAACACGGCTTCGAAGAAACCCACCATCGGGATGTCGAGACCGTCCAGCCAGGCCACCGGTTCATCTCCTTCGTTGCCGTGGTCGTGCCAGGCCCAGGCCGGTGTGATCACAAGGTCACCTTCACGCATGGTGGTGCGCTCGCCGCCCACCGCAGTGAAGCCCTTTTCGCCTTCGATGACGAAGCGCAACGCAGAGGGCGTATGGCGATGGGCCGGTGCAGTTTCTCCGGGCAGGATCAGCTGGATCCCGGAATAGAGCGTTGCAGTGGTTCGCGACTGTCCGGAATAGCTGGGGTTCTCCAGCACCAGTACCCGGCGCTCTGCCTCCTCGGCGGTCAGCAGCGCGCCTGATTCAAGCAGCAGCGGGCGGACCTCCTGGTAGGGCCAAAGATAAGGCACCGCCTTTGCCCTCGGCTCCGGTGGCACGATGTTCTTCAGCACTTCCCACAGCGGCGCCATGCTGTGCGGCGTCAGCTTGTCGTAAAACGCCTGGCGCTCCGGCGCCGGCTCTGCTGAATCCTGTGCGGTCATCCCTCTCCTCCTGAACACGTCCGGGCCTCAAGCCCGATCAGATGAGGTGCGCCAATTCTTAACGGCATCTCAACCAATCGCTAACCATAATGCCACTTCAGTAGTGATGCCAGCGGGCGGGGGCGATGCTCCCTGGCCCGCATGCGGGCGAGAAGGCGGTTCACGGAATGGACAAGGGCAACACCTCATTGGCTCTGAGCGAAGAGCAGTATACGGAAATCGAATCCGCAGTGATGGAATCAGAGCGCGGACGCACCTTCCTGCGGGAGTTCCTGAAGCGCAACCGGCATGCGGACACCATGATGCTGCTGGACGCGATATCGCGGCTGGAAAGCGCTCTTTGCCTGAAAACCATTGAACATGAGGAACCCGGCGAGTTCACGCCGGCCCTGGCGGACATCGCCAGCGTGGTGACGGCGACACGGACCGAGATCGCCGCCATACGCAACGACCTGATCACCGGGGGTGGCTCCATTCCGGAAGGGGCCGAACCGTTTGCCGCCGCAGCCGACGAAGCCCGCAGCATCTCGTCCGAACTTCTGGCGGAGGTGGAGAAGCTGGAGAACCTCGCCTGGCGACTGCGTGAAGATGGCGCGGACGACGCCGTGTGCGACAAGATGGATGCCAGCATCGACGAACTGATGGCACTGTGTTGGAAGCAGGATGTTTCCGGCCAGCGCTCCGCAAAGGCCATGAATGTGCTGAGCTTCGTAAGCGACAGAACAGGTGGCAACCTGCTCGGCAGCTTTGACACGACCGGTCAAGCAGCCACGGGGCCGGAAATGAAAGCCCTGCCGTCAGCAGCCGCTCACGGCGATGCCTTCTTCCAGGCTGACGCGGACCTGTTCGGCGACGAGCTTGCGGCAATTGCCGCATCGGTGCCGGTACCGGTCCCCGCTGCAGCGCACGCGGAGATGGAAGACAAGTCCGAACCTGTTGATAGCGCCGATGGTTCCAGCGATGAAGCCGCCGGCCAGCAGATAGTTTCCGAGCCTGACGAGGAACCTGCCCAGGAGGATGCTGCCGCGAGCAGCACCGGTGAACAGGACGGCGAGCCATCAACCGAGGACGCCGGGGGCGACGGCGGCAGCGGTCATATCGTGATCATCCGCACCCCGAGCGATTCTGAGCCGAAATCCATCCCCGAGCCCGCTGCAAGGGCCGAGGACAGCTCGGAAGAGGCCATGACGGAAGAGGCAGAAGCTGAAGCGGAAATCCCGCTTGTCAGCATTCCCGCCCAGCGCCCGGCCTGACCGGACCCTGCCGCGTCAGTCAGGCGGCGGTGACAATCTCCGAGAAAAGGTCGGGGTCGACGTTCCCGCCCGACAGGACAATGGCGATCTCGCGCCCCCGGCAATCTATCTTGCCGGCCAGCAGGGCAGCCAGACAGACAGAGCCGCCGGGCTCCACCACCAGCTTGAGATTGCGGAAGGCGAAGGCGACCGCGGCCTTCACCTCTTCGTCGGTGACCGCGAGGCCGCCGCTGACCCGGGCGCGGTTTATGGCAAAGGTCATCTCCCCCGGCTGATGGGCCAGCAGGGAATCGCACAAGGAACCGGTTGTCTGCGCATTCTGCTCGCGTGCGCCCGAGCCCAGTGACCTGCGGTGGTCGTCGAAGCCGTGCGGCTCCACGGAATAGATCTCGGTTTCGGGGAAATGCCCCTTCATCGCGAGCGACACTCCGGCCAGCAATCCGCCGCCGCCGGCCGGCACCAGCAGGGTATCCGGCGTCACGCCGCGCTCGCTCAGGTCCTGCGCCAGTTCAAGACCGGCGGTGCCCTGCCCTGCGATGATGTTGGGATCATCATAGGGCGGCACGATCACCGCGCCACGCTCTTCGGCGAGCCCTTCCGCGATCGCCTTGCGGTCCTCGCTGGCCCGTTCGTAGTGCACGACCTCGGCGCCGTAGCCCGCCGTGTTGGAGACCTTGATCCTCGGTGTGTCCTCCGGCATGACGATCACCGCCGGAAGCTCCTTGAGCTGTGCGGCCGCCGCAACTCCTTGTGCATGATTGCCGGAGGAGTAGGCCACCACGCCGCCTTCGCGGGCCTCCTCGCCGAGCTGAGAAATCCGGTTGAAGGCGCCGCGGAACTTGAACGACCCGGTCCGCTGCAGGCATTCCGGCTTGATGAAGACGCGCCCGCCCGTGACCGCATTGAGCGCGGCGGATTCGAGCAGCGGTGTCCTCAGCGCCTTCCCCGCAATCCGCTCAGCGGCGCGCTCGACCGACTGGAGGTTGGGAAGGCTTGCCTGGTCCAGGGCAGTCGTCGCGGTCGAAGCCTGCATGTGTCGCTCCTGCTATGAGATCCCGGAGTGGTACATCCGTTGTACGGCAGAACCAAGTCATACCGCATCTGGCTGAAAGGCAAAGCGGCATCAGCCCCGGGTCTGGATAACTCCGCACCGGGAGAGAGCGCGACATGGCCACAAGCCGGAAGTGCCCCATGAGAGACATTCAGGTCACACAATTTTTATCCGCTTTGGCCCCGAAATTTGCCATCGGGCCATTAGCGGCGTTGGGTCGTAGACGCCCTTTCGGACATGCGGCCTTCTGCAGGTTAGGTGGTGCAGCTTTCCGTGCCGCCTTTCCTGACCACGCCGAGTGTCGAACCACTCGAAAATCCCGCCACCAGCAATTCGCGCGTTTTCAGGTTGCAGCCAACATAGCCTGTTTTTGGGAAGAAATTGGCAATGTTCTGGTGACTTATGAGAACAGTCCAGCTCACTGGGCTTCATCTCGGTGATCAGATTATTTTCTACAACTGAAAACCAATTTTGTGGTCACCCGAACACGAAGTTTGTCCGACTTCTCGCTTCTCTTTACGTCGCACTCCACCACCTTGTGCGAATGCTTTTTGACCGCCCTTGACTTCGTGGAACCGCAAACTCTTTTGCAGTGCCGAGAGGCAATGACCCGTGTGCTCGACTTGGCGAGTGCGTAGAAGTAGGGACTACATAACCTGCCATCCGTGACAAACCGATTAGTAAATTTTATATCACTGCATTCCCCGGCTTCGTCATCCCAGAGAATTGTCTGGGCGGACGCATCGTTGGACTGGAACGGCATCCAAAGGATTAAGACCACAAGACAAAAAAGAACTCTCAGCATTTTCCTATATCCGACCTGTTCAGATCGCGTTTCGCGATCGAAGGTAGCTGGTTGTTTGGCGTTATCGATTCGGAGGCCACGGTCAGGGGCAATCATAAGGCTTAAACTCGTCCTGTCCCCGGTTGCGGATGCAAGTGATGGTGTATTTGTCGCCAGAGTTGCCGTTGATTCCGCAATATTGAGGCGTGACCCCAAGCTGCCGGCCGCCCTTCCAGCACACGCTGCAGCTTTTGATCTTGCGTACAATTCTGCCGCCAAAATTCTGGCCACGTGAGGCCGTATACGATACCAATTCGGTGCTATTCACGTCTGTGACCACAATTCGACAAGATAGGACTGCGTTTGCGCTTAAAAGTGACAAAGGCGAAATCAGCACAACAAATGCAATGCAGGCCGCCTTGAGGGATAGTCTGTACATTTCGTTACCTCTTCTATGAGGACGGCTCACAACATGTTCACCGCCTTAACATGTGGTACTAACGTCCGTGTGTAGTGGACCTGCCAACACTCGCATAGCTACGAGCAGTTCAATCGAATGACGGGGCTCTGATCATCGCTCCAGCCGTTCGGATCTGGGAAATAAACCGTACGGATTTCCTCGACCGACGCTGTTTTGCAGGCATATTGGATCAGATAACGCCGCCTCGCATTGCAGCGAAAGGCCGCACTGTACGTATCGACCTCAGTTGAGCTAGGATTGATTGTTAGCATGTTGTGAACCTGCTTCCACCCACCGTTCCCCAGTTTGCGCCAGGACCCGCCACGGGATTTGACCTTCGAGCGGTACGGATAGAGCTGTATGTCTATATTGCTGGTGTTGCGTACGCTCAAGCTGATCTGGCATCCAGCATATGCGGTCTGCGCCTGTGCGGAACAGGTTACAACGAAAAATGCAAAGGAAATCAGACGCATACACCGCTTACCTCCTACTCATCCCCAGCGCGTATATTCAATATCTTCGACGTGATTGCAATACACAACCTTCACTGCAACCTTTCGTCCCTTGTCTCGCATTGTTGGAACTGGTCGTTTTCGTTGGATTGAGGTTAACTGGCGCTGAGACGTAGCATGCCCTTTCTAACTGATGCACAACTGCTGAACCATCTCAGATCGTCATCGGATTGTGGCTCAAGCAATACAACTACATCAGACCGTACCAGGCTCTGAATATGCGCCCGCCAGTTCCTGAAGTCTTAGCAGAGAAACCGCAAATCAGTGGCCCATTACAAGGAGGCTAGACCCGAGCCCCTGCAGCGCGAGGATTCTGGATTGAACCGTTTCCGAAGCTGGCTTCACTGCAAGATGCTGCCTTGAACTTTGATATCCGGCTGACGTGGGTCAGCTGGGCTTCAATTTTGCTTTCGAAACTCCCCGTTCCGTCCATGTCGCCAGATAGCGCAAAAGCGACATGTGTGTGTGACGTAATGGCAGGGCGCACTCGCGTGCGCGTTCACAGCCTCAAACAAAGAGTGCGAGGGGGTTTGCGTGGGTCTCAGGTCCGGCCGTCTCTCCTGGCCGAAAGTACGGGGTGCTTATTGGGCTCCCGTAAGAAGAATGCACTAGACGTCGTTAGGTTGGTTCTCGAGTTGCTCCTTTTGGTCAGACCGTCTGACCCACGCATGTGATGTTGGAACCGGTAGGGCGTTTTATCGATCGGCCGTCCGGCGTCATGCGTGCGCAAACACGTCATCGGGGAGGCGACCCCGCCGGGGGCTACGACCTTGAGTCCGGAAAGCCTAAAGTTGCGAACTTCGGCCCCATTCCCAAGGCATTGCGATTGCCGGTCCGAGCCCAGTCTGCTGTCACGCTTCAGGGGCAAGGCATCACACCCTCTCCTCCACCGTCAGCGACTACCTAGGACAGTGCCCTCGCGTTGAGGAGAGTTGATTGAACATATACAGAACAAAAGCTCTATTGTCAAGACATTTTTCTTATATTTCCTATCTGCCCATCTCTCACGACCCGTGAAATATTCCGGGAGCCTCTTACCCCTGCCGTCCTCGGGCTTGATCCGAGGGCGACACTTGGAGGGTGCCACGTTTTCCGGCAAGCTCTCCCACAGGAGCGCAGAGGGGGCAGGAGCGCAGAGAGAGGCTGATCGCTAGGCCTCCCCCTCGAACACTATGTTCAGCGGCGCCTCGCCCCGGGACACGCGGTCCATGTTGGATTTCACGAAGGCCCAGCGGCGGGCGATCTGTTCTTCGGTCCAGCCGCACTCATGCGCGCTGAGAATGACGTTGTCGAGCTTCTCGAATGGGTAGTTACAAGGCCAGGGCTCTTCTTGACCAGGTTTTTTGTAGTTATACCAAACGTCGATAATCGCCCCGCCGATCTGGCCCTCTGCAAGGGCATCGTAGAGCGGTTTTTCCTCGATTACCGCGCCGCGGGAAACGTTGATGATGACGCCGTCCGGTTTCATTTTAGACAGGGCGTCCGCATTGATCAGGCCACGGGTCTCGTCATTCAGATCGCACGCGACGACCACGAAATCGCTCTCCGCCAGGAGATCGTCAAGCCGGTCCGTGGTGCCAAGCCAGTCCAGAAGGTCCGGCGTTTCCTGCTCGCGGCGGCGCACGCCCACGATGCGCATGCCGAAGGCATGGGCCCTTTTGGCGACCTCTTCGCCGATATGGCCATAGCCCACAATGCCGACCTTCTTGCCCAGAACCTCGCCATGGATGATCGCTTCGCCGGGACCGTGCCCGTTCCAGCCCTTGGCGCGGAAGCTCTGATCCATACGGCGCAGGCCGATCTGCCATTCCAGCATGGCCAGCAGGACGTATTCGGCAATGGCGCTCTCGTGCTCGAAGGTGTTGCACACCGGAACACCGGCCGGCATGTCCTCCGGGGTGCAGAAATCATATCCCGTCCAGGGGATCTGGAAGAGCTTGAGAGCCGGCACATCTGGCCACGAATCGAGCGGGATCTTGCCGCCGATGATCACGTCGGCTTCGGCCGCCAGCGGCGCAAAAGCGTCCACGTCGTGCTTGCGCGGGTCCCATTCCAGTATGGTCCAGTCAGGCTCTGCGAGGCCGCGAAGGCGTTCGGTGTGATCGGCGGCAATTCGGCCTTGGACGAGGGCGGTGGGCATGGGGTGTCATCCTTACATCGGAGTGCGTGGGGCGGGATATATCAGGCCAGCCGACGAGCGAAAGGGCTTGTTCTCACAGCGGGAAGAACAGGCACAGCAAACCTGCCCCGACAAGGCCTGCACGCCGCCAGAGCGGCTGCGGGGCAATCAGCCCGAAGGAAATGGCAGCGAGGCCGAGCCCTACCCGAAGCGCCGCCCACAGCGCGCCCAGCGTGGCGCTTTCCAGCCGGATGAGGTCCGGATTGGCAATCATGCCAAGCGGGATGAGATAGAGCCCGATCCCCAGCATCATGGCCCGGCCGGCGACTTTCAGCCAGTTCTCCTCCACCATGCCGGCGGCGATGAAGACGCCGCCGCAGACCGGCGGCGTGATGGTGGAGAGCAGCGCGAACCAGAAGACGAAGAGATGGGCCTGCAGCGGCTCAAGGCCGAGCTTCTGCAGGGCCGGCCCTGCGACGGAGACGCAGATGACATAGGCTGCCGTGGTCGGCACCTCCATGCCCAGGATGAGACAGGCCAGTGCGGTGAGCAGCAGGGCGGGCCAGAGTGTGCCGCCGGATGCAGACAGGATCAGGGAGGTGATCTTCACCCCGAGCCCCGTCTGCCCCAGCACGCCGATCACGATGCTGGCGCACAGGATGATCGAGGCGATTGTGGCGATCTGGCGCCCTGAATCGAGCGCGGCCTTCTCGAACCGCTCCAGCGTGCGCGGTAGTGAGAAGGTGAGACGGCCATCCAGAAGCAGCATCACGAACGCGGCGAGGATGGCGACGCACGCCGCATATTGCGGCGTGAAGCCGCCCCTGAACATGCGCTCCAGCAGGATGGCGAAGGGCACCGCGAAGAACAGCGAGGTGATCAGCACGGTCCGCCCGTCCGGCCGCTCGTCTGCGCTGAGGGCCGGCAGATCGTGCCGCCTGGCGAAGGCGTCGATGCCCACCCACACGGCGGCGAAATAGAGGATGGCCGGAAGGAAGGCGGCGGCAATGATGCCGGTGTAGGGAACGCCGGTCAGCTCCACCATGACAAAGGCGCCGGCACCCATGAGCGGCGGCATGATCTGCCCGCCGGAAGATGCTACTGCCTCGACCGCTCCGGCGAGCGCCCGGGGATAGCCGAGCCGGCGCATGGCCGGCAGGGTGACCGCGCCGGTGGAGGCCACATTGGCGCTGGCGGAGCCGGAGATGGATCCGAACAGGGCGGACGACAGGACCGAAACCTTGGCCGCGCCCCCGGTCAGGCGGCCGGCGGCGGCTGAAGCCAGATTCATGAAGCCCTGGCCTGCTTCACCGGCATTGAGCACGGCGCCGAAGATCACGAAGATCGAGACCACCCCGACCGATATCCCGGTCAAGCTGCCCCAGATCCCGCCTTCGGCGATGGTGAGGGTTCCGAGGAAACTGCCGACGGGAAGTCCGGGATGGCCGAACTCCCCCGGCAGGTGCTGGCCATAAAGACCGTAGAGCAGGGCGAGCGCCGCAACCAGCGGCAGGGGCCAGCCGATGGCCCGCCGCGCCATTTCCAGGACGATCAGCAGCAGGAGCGCAGCCATGATGGTCTGGCCGGGACCGGAGAGATAGCCGTACTGGTCGGACAGCTCCGCCTCGTTCAGCACGATGTAGAGACAGCACGCAAGGCCGGCCGCAAGCAGCGCCAGCCCGCTCACAAGAGCCACCCTGCCTTGGGCCGCGAACACCAGGATCCACGGCAGCGCCAGCATCATGTGGATCGGGCGGGCAATCAGATTGGGAACCAGGCCGGAGAAGATCAGCCCGATATGAAAGGCGATGGAGACCAGCCCCAGAAGGGCGAATGCCCTCCGGATGGAGGGCATTGCGGAGATGTCTGCTCCTGAGGTGGCCATGGTTCAGGGACCCCGCCCCACGCTCGGCGTCATTCCCGCGCAAGGGGAAATCCAGCAATCGATCAACTCGGTTCGAGACATGCGGCCCTGGACCCCCGCCTTCGCGGGGGTGACGGAGTTGGGCGTATCAAGCCCTACCGCGCGCCGTCCGGCACCTTGATGCCGGCCTCGTCATAGTATTTCAGCGCGCCGGGATGGATTTTGCCGTAGACATTGACCAGAAGATCGCCGGAGACGCCGTTCCACCAGGCGTTTGATGAGCCCATGACCTTCTTTTCCGCCCAGTAGGTCTTGGTCAGCTTGTAGGCGGTGTCGTCATCCATCGCCGTGGTTGTGTGGGCGACCACAGGAAGGGACGTGGTGTTCACCGCGCCGTCAACGCCGGCATATGTTCCCGCCGGGATGACAAGCTTGGTGCGCTTGGTTTTCTTGATTTGCTCATCGCTGAGCGACAGGACGGTCACGCCGGTGCTGGCGGCCGCCTCGATGACGTTTGGCGCAGGATAGGAGCCGGCCGTGACGAAGCCGTCGATCTGCTTGTTCTTGAGCGCGCTCACCGCCGCATTCAGTTCCACGTTGGCGAGCTTCACCTTGCCCTCAAGGCCGAACAGCTTGAGGTATTTCGCCCCTTCGCGCGCGCCGAACGAGCCCTTGCCGATGAGCACTGTCTTGCCGTCCAGGTCGGCGAAGGACTTCACTCCGCTGTCGGCCCGCATGACGAAATGCATGGTCAGGGAGGGGATCGGGAAAAGGGCGCGGATTTCAGCGAATTTCGGATTGCCCTTGCCCTTGAACATTGCCTTTTCCTGCTGGGCCAGGCGCACCAGAACGGGCGGCGTGGTGAACACGTAATTGCCCGGTCGGACGGCGGCTTCCTTCACGTTCTGGACGGAGCCCTGGCTCTCTTCCACGGTGACGATGATGTCGCCGCCTGAGCCTTTCTTCATGGCTTCGGCGATCTGCACGGCCATCTGATAGTAGGACGAGGTGGTCTTGGCCGACTTGTAGGTCACGCGGGTCTCGGCGGCGGCCGGCAGAGACAGGGCGAATGCAGCGCCCGCCAGGAGGGCGAAGGTCTTCAGGCTTTTCATTGAGTGCTCCCAAAACGCAAATTGGTGATCTCCGGAACCGGAGTGATAGCACCTGACATGGCAAAGGCAAATGGACGGGGCCATCACGGGCGAGGCTTGTCGCAGACCACCATCTTGGAAAGGAATACCGGCTCGCTGCGCACATGCGTCAGGCCGGCATCGGTGAAGATCGCCGGCAGATCTTCTTTTGTGTAGCTACCGTAAAATGGTTCGTGGAAGTTGAGGGGGAAGCTTTGCAGCACTCCGTCATAGCCTGGCAGATCGCCCATCTGCAGGGAGTCCATGAAGATCAGCCGCCCGCCGGGCTTCAGGATGCGGGCAAATTCGGCCGCGATGATGCGGCGGACCTTGGGCGGAACCTCATGGAAGAGGTAAATACATGTAGCTACATCAAAAGAGTTGTCCTCAAATGGCAGCGTCTCTGCATTTGCCGGGGCGAATTCGATCCCGGACCATTGTTCCAGATAGTCTTCCGCCTCTGCGAGATAGGCTTCCGACAGATCGCTGGCCACGGCCCTGATGCGGGGGTAGGCCTGTTTGACCGCGTCGAGGAACCGCCCGGTGCCGCAGGCGATATCGGCGACCTTCACCTTGCGCTGGTCTTTGCCCCGCATGAATTCGGCGAGCGGCACCAGGCATTGGCGCCGCATGGCATTGGTGGACCCTGAGAAAAGCACATCCACCTGGAGATCGTAGAGTTCCGCGGACTCTTCGGTGAGGTACCCGCCGGTCTGATAGTGGAAATTCTGCAGGAAATAGGCCGGCAGCTTCTCCTTCAGCTCCGCCGAATAGACCTCATCGCCCCGCCGCTCCTGCTTGCGTTCGGCGGCAACGGGAAGGTCGGCGAAATACTTGCGGCTCCGCCGCAGCCGTTCCAGGGGCGGTTCGTCCCGGTCGCGCGGCATGGGATAGTGGCCGGCCTCCACATTGGCCAGATCACGGGCGAAGACGGCGGCAAGATCGTTCAGCAGCCGCTCGGCCGTGGGACCGGGGGCTTTCGGCTTTTCCCGGCGGACATCGGCTTCGTCCTTTGCCTTGTGATAGCGCTGGGACGCGAAATAGTGGCCCATATACCAGGCGACCCGGGCACTCTGGCGGGCGGAATAGCCGATCTTTTCAAGTCTTGAGACCATTGCCCTTTAAACATCAGGCCAGTCGCGCTGAAGTTCAAGCCTTCCGCGCTGCGACAATGTACTCCGCATTGCCGTCGCTTCCGGTGATTGGGGAGGGCACCACGCCGCGCACGCGCCAGTCCATTTCCGTCTCCAGCCATCTTTCGATGTCCCGGCAAGTCTCCAGGCGTCTGGCTTCGTCCCGCACGATCCCGCCCTTGCCGATACCGTCCCGCCCGGCTTCGAACTGCGGCTTGATCAGCGCAAAAAGCTCCGCGCCGGGTTCTGCGAGGCCGAGGGCAGGGGGCAGGGCGAGCTTCAGGGAGATGAAACTCACGTCACACACGATGACGTCCACTGCGTCCAGCACATCGTCCGGCGTGAGTGCGCGGGCGTTGAGGCCCTCGATATTGATCACGCGCGGATCGTCCCGCAAGAGCGGGTCAAGCTGGCCGTGCCCCACGTCCACGGCATAGACCTTCGCCGCCCCGTGTTCGAGCAGCACCTGGGTGAAGCCGCCGGTCGATGCGCCGATATCCAGAGCGGTCCTGCCGCGAAGGTCTGGCGAGAACTGCCGGATGGCCGCGTCCAGCTTCAGCCCGGCCCGGGAGACATAGGGGTTCGCATATTCCGATACTTCGATGGCGCAGGTACCGGGAACGGCCTGTCCGGGCTTTGCGGCAACGGCTCCGTCCACCAGAACATGACCTGCAAGGATCATGTCCCGCGCCCGAGAACGGGTTGCGGCAAGCCCCCGGTCGACCAGTTCCCGGTCAAGCCTGTTCCTGTTGCTCATGACGCCGGAAGGCGCACGGACAGGATGGGGTTCAGGGTTTGACCGGAACCAGCAGGATGTCGAAAGCCTGCGGCACCGTCACGACGCTCGGCACGAAATAGCCCTTGAGGCGCAGGACGGGCGCATCCGGACTAGTGCCATCATATTCGCAATAGGCGTGATTGAACGGAAAGGCCACGCCCGTCTTGTGAACGATCTCCAGGAGGAGGTGGTTGTAGACGCTGAACTTGAACTGGAACGATCCCTCATCATTCCCGAAACGGTGGCCCCAGCCCTGCTCGCACCGGACCACCTTGCGCCCGCCGCGGGTCTTCGCATCATACTCCGGTTTGGAATCGCCCTCATGGGAGGCGATCGACAGATTGAGCAGTATCAGCTTGCCATTGTTCTCGTTCAGCTCATTTGCGAGGGTCTCGACAGCCTTCGCCCTCTCCTCCGGCGGCTCGGCCATGTTGATTTTGGCGGAGATCACTTCCTGCGCCGCGAGGCCGCCGACGCCGAAGCTGAACAGGCAGATGAGAAACAGGGCAGGCAGGCCGGGCAAAATGCGCATAGTCTTTCTCCAGATTGGTGACACAGCCTAGCACGGTGGAGAGCGCCGGGTGTGCAGATTCCGTGCACGGACTCAGGGAATTGCGCGCAGGCGTTTGCATCGCTGCTTCGACGCCGCCATGTTACAGATGACAAGTGCTTGTGCGTCCTCGCGGCGGCAGCGCCGATGAGGAGGAAGAAATGAACTGCGCCCGAAAACTGATCCTGCTCCTGCCCGCCGCCGCCTTGCTGTTCCTTGCCGCGCAGTCCGCGCCCGCGCTGGCCTGGGAGCATTCCGAGGCCGAGGAGGATTGGGGTCCGACCTGCATCGCGCGTCAGGGGCACCGGACCGGCTCCATCGACATCATCAGCAGCAAGGGGACGTTCAATCCGTCGCTGCTGATCTCGCTCCCGAAGTATCCCGGCAAGACCCAGGACATCACGGTCCTGCTCCGCGTCGACCGGGGCAACAATATCCGCGTCGCCGGCGCTATCAACGACTACTTCGGCAACATTGAGCTGAAGATGAGCCGCGATCAGCTCGACAGTATGATCAAAGGCAAGCGCCTCCATCTCGCCATTGAGGGCGGCCCGACGGTCACGGCCACGCTTAAAGGATCGTCCGCAGCCCTCAGGGCATTCCTGCGCTGCGCCGGCGCGGGCTAACACCGATCATCTCCGGTCCGTGCCGTACGTGTTCCTGAGGATTGCGCCCCCGAGGACGTCATGCCCGCGAAGGAGCTTGTGAAAAAATGCAGCAAATCCCCAATGTGCCGCCCTCGGGCTTGACCCGAGGGCCCAGAGCCATGGTCTCGGTTGGAAGCTGCTATCTCTTAACACACTGAAACATCGAGAGAAAAGTCAGCATTCCCGCCTCTGCCCTGGGTCCTCGGGTCAAGCCCGAGGACGACAACAGTCAACAGACTCTTGATTGCTTCACAAGCTCTTCCGCGGGAGTGACGGGGAGCCTCAGGCAACAGCCGGTATGCTTCAAGCCGCCTGGTCCTTCTTCCCGAACGGGTTCTTGATGACGTCCGGGTCGAACTGATCCGGTATCTTGCCCTCGGTCGCGTAGATGTAGAGCGCGGTCTTCAGGATCGT
>JBCCEL010000021.1:0-32346 GCA_039030315.1 Pseudomonadota bacterium | reverse complement strand
CGCCCCTTAATGCCTTGCGCGCCATTGAATCTGCCGGACGCTGGTTAAGTTTTGCTAAGGCGGCGGACGAGCTGTCCGTGACCCCGGGCGCCGTCAGCCAGCAAATCCGGCAGCTTGAAGACTACCTCGGCATTCCGCTGTTCCGCCGCATGACGAGAGCGGTTCAGCTCACCGAGGAAGCCAGAACAGTGTTGCCCCTGGTAACCGAGGGCTTCGACAAGTTGGCCGAAGCTGCCGAGCGGCTGGCGCGGGAAGAGGAATCAGGGCTCTTGACGGTCAGCAGCGCGCCGACGTTTGCCGCGAAATGGCTGTTGCAGCGCTTGCCCGCATTTTCCGACAAACATCCGGATATCGACGTGCGGCTCGATGCATCGCTCGACAGCCGGGATTTTGAACGGGATGGCATAGATATCGGGATCCGGCTGGGTCTGGGAGACTATCCGGGACTGGAGGTGACCAGGATCTTCGGGGAAGAGATCTCCCTGGTGTGCAGCCCGAAGCTTCAGGCCGGCCCCAAGCCGCTCCGTACTCCGGAAGACCTAAAGCACCACAGGCTTCTGCACGTGGACTGGGGGGACTTCGCCGTGCCTCTGCCGGACTGGCAGATGTGGACCAGAGCGGCGGGTGTGGAGGGCATTGACGTGGAGCACGGCCCCCGCTTCACCGTCGAGAACATGGCCATCGAGGCCGCGATCAGCGGTGCCGGCGTGGCCCTCGTCAGTCACTACGCCGTGGCCGAGGATCTCAAGGCCGGGCGCCTGGTGCTTCCGTTCGACCTGGTGTTGCAGGCGGATTTCGCCTACTGGCTTGTCTGCCCGCCGGAGAAGATGCGCAAGGCCAATGTCCGCGCCTTCTGCGACTGGCTTCTGGCCGAGGCTGCACAGCATGCCGCGACCTAGATTGCCTTTGGGCCTGCCGGTTTCTCTCTCGCCGCACAGCCGACTGTGCTAACGTCGGCACATGGACGTTGTCGATCTCAAGGACTTCTACTCGCGGCCCCTTGGGCAGATGGCGCGGCGCCTGATTACGCACCGTATCAGGGCGCGTGTGCACGGCCATGCGGATCTCAATGTTCTGGGTCTTGGCTATTCCGTCCCCTATCTTGATCCGTGGCGGGGCGATGCCCAGCGTGTGCTCGGCTTCATGCCGGCGTGGCAGGGTGTGACCCACTGGCCGGCTGGGGACGTTAATGCGAGCTGCCTTGTGGACGAGACCGAACTGCCGCTGGAGGACAGTTCGGTCGACCTGGCGATCATCGTCCACGGACTGGAACTGACCGAAAGCCGCAGGGCCATGCTGCGCGAGCTTTGGCGGGTGATGAGCCCGCAGGGCCAGTGCGTGTTCGTCGTGCCTAATCGGGGCGGCATGTGGGCGAGGTTCGATTCAACGCCGTTCGGGCATGGCCGGCCGTTTTCGCGGACCCAGCTGACCCAGCTTCTGCGGGATGCGATGTTCACCCCCGGGGGGTGGGCTTACGCCCTGTTCGCCCCGCCCATCGAGCGCGGCTTCATCATGCGCTCGGCGGCGGCCTGGGAGAGGCTTGGATTGATGAGCGGGCTGATGATGTCCGGGGTCATCATCGTCGATGCGCAAAAGCAGGTCTATGCCGCGGTGAAGGAACGGCGTCCGCGCCAGTTCGTGCCGGGTCTCGCACCGAGCACAGCCTCCGCTACGGCTTCTCCAGCACGAACACCGCGCGCTCAGCCCTGAGGTTGGCCAGGAATCCGGCGCCCGGACCCTCGAGCCGGCGGCCTCTTGAGTCGAAGCCGATTTTCCGCTCCACATCCGCGCCAAGTTCAGTCACAAGGGCATCGAAATCCCTGATCGAGCAGAAATGGACGTTTGGCGTCTCGTACCACGGGATAGGCAACGTCTCCGTGATCGGCATATGCCCCTTGATGCCGATCTGGAAGCGGACGAGCCAGTGGGCAAAGTTGGGAAACGAGACAATCGCCCTCTTGCCGATACGCATCATCTGCCGAAGCACATCCCTGGGCCGGTCAGTCGCCTGAATGGTGTGGCTCATGATCACGTAGTCAAACGCCTTGTCCGGATACGTCTCAAGATCCGTATCGGCATCGCCCTGGACTACGGACAGTCCCTTCATCACGCAGCGGTTCACCCCTTCCTGGCTGATTTCCACACCGCGGGCATCCACATTCTTCCGGTTGGCGAGCAACTCCAGCAGTTCGCCGTTGCCGCAGCCGACATCCAGCACCTTCGTGTCAGGCTCAACCAGATCGCAAATCACCATCAGATCACTGCGGTCGCGCGCCGGTTTCGGCGTGAGTTCGGAGAGGTTCGACATCGGACTGGTCCTATCCGTCCAGTCCGCGTTGGCGTGCAGCGGATCTGAGGAAGCCCTCAACCGCCTCGAACAGTTCCGGGACGTCCAGCAGGAAGCTGTCATGACCCTTGTCTGTCTCGATTTCGACGAAACTGACATCGGCTGCCACGCCGTTCAGGGCCCGCACGATCATCCTGTTCTCCGACGTCGGGAAAAGCCAGTCGGAGGTGAAGGAGACAATGCAGTAACGGGTTTTGGTATTGGCGAAGGCATTGGTGATATTGCCGTCAAAGTCCGCCGCCAGGTCGAAGTAGTCCATGGCGCGGGTGAGGTAGAGATAGCTATTGGCATCGAAGCGGTCGACGAACGTGGAGCCCTGGTAACGCAGGTAGCTCTCGACCTGGAAATCCGCATCGAAGCCGAAGGTCACAGCATCGCGGTCCTGCAGATTGCGACCGAACTTCCGGTGCAATGCGGCCTCGGAAAGATAGGTGATGTGCGCCGCCATGCGCGCCACCGCGAGGCCCTTGTGGGGGGTGGTATCCCTTTCCCGGTAGTCGCCGCCATGCCATTCGGGATCAGCCAGAACCGCCTGCCTGCCGACTTCGTGAAATGCGATGTTCTGGGCCGAATGCTTCATCGCCGTGGCGATGGGCATGGCTGAGAAAACGCGATCGGAATACTTGGTCGCCCAGTCCAGAACCTGCATGCCGCCCATGGAGCCTCCCATCACGCAGAACAGATCTGGAATCTCCAGGTGGTCGAGCAGCATGACCTGTGCCCGCACCATGTCGGCGATGGTGATAACCGGAAGACTGTGGCCGTAAGGCTTTCCCGTTGCCGGGTCGATTGACATGGGACCGGTGGAGCCCATGCAGCCGCCAATCACATTGGCGCATATGATGAAAAACCGGTCGGTATCGACTGGTTTGCCCGGGCCGATCAGCAGTTCCCACCAGCCGGGCTTGCCTGTTATTGGATGCACTCCGGCGCAGAACTGATCCCCGGTCAGGGCATGACAGACCATGATCGCATTCGACCGTGCCGAATTCAGAGTGCCGTAGGTTTCATAAGCCACGGTGAGAGGAGACAGCTGGCCGCCGCTGTCGAGCTTGAGCGGCCTGTCGGGGCCGAAATGGGCATAACTGCAGGGCAGGGATGCGCTATCGACCAACGGGTCGCTCTTGCCCGATGAGCGGGGACCGGCGGGTTTTGTCGTGGTGCTCATGGAGGGCTGTTTCGCATTCGAACCTGGCTCTGGAAGGTCCCATCGGGCCGGGGGCGCTAGCTAGATGTTGCTGCTGGAGAGTGTCAATCTTTTCTTTGGCATTCGTGCTGACGCGGCGCTATGAAGAAGCCGCCTTGGTGACCGACATCGGGAGGCCGGGCCAATCACACGACACGAGGTTTATCATGGCCGAGGCAAGAGGCCCCAAGGCACAGCCCGGGATTGACAGCATTCACGCCTATGTGCCGGGACGGAGCAAATCCACGGGCGGTCAGAAGACGTTCAAGCTGTCCTCCAATGAGACGCCGCTCGGCGCGAGCCCAAAAGCAATCGAAGCCTACCAGGCTGCGGGCGCCAATCTGGAACTCTATCCGGACGGGGGGTCGAACGATCTGCGCGACGCGATCGCAGCCCATTACGGTCTCAATCCGGAGCGCATCGTATGCGGTACCGGTTCAGACGAGTTGCTCTCCCTTCTGGCGCAAGCCTATCTCGGGCCGGGCGACGAAGGGCTTTACTCAAAACACGGCTTCCTGGTTTACGATATTGCCATCCGCGCGAATGGGGCTACGCCGGTCGTGGCGGAAGAAGCCAATTACACGGTCGATATCGATGCCATGATTGCGCGGCTCAGCGACCGGACCCGCGTTGTCTTTCTCGCCAATCCCAACAATCCGACCGGCACCTATATCCCGTTTGCCGAGGTAAAGCGCCTTCATGCGGCATTGCCTCAGGATTGCCTGCTCGTGCTGGACGCGGCCTATGCGGAGTATGTCCGCAAGAACGACTACGAATCGGGAATCGAGCTGGTGGCGACGGCGGAGAATGTTGTCATGACGCGGACATTCTCGAAGATCTATGGTCTGGCCGGCCTTCGTCTTGGCTGGGTGTATTGCCCGCGCGCGGTCGCTGATACGCTCAACCGTATCCGCGGTCCTTTCAACGTGAACGCGCCAGCGATCGCTGCCGGGACAGCGGCTATCCGGGATGTGGAGTTCACCGATGCAGCCGTGGCGCATAACGACGAGTGGCTGCCCTGGCTGACGAGTGAACTGGAGGGACTCGGTCTTGAGGTGACGCCCAGCGTCGGCAATTTCATCCTTATCCATTTTCCCGAAGCCGCACACTTAAGAGCGGATGCGGCCGACCGGTTCCTGTTGGCGCGTGGCATCGTCATGCGCCAGGTCGGGAACTATCAGCTTCCCAATGCGCTGCGCATGTCTATCGGAACGGAGGAAGCCAACCGCGCCGCTGTGAGCGCGCTCGCCGAATTCCTGGCGCAGGAGGCGTAGGAAGACCTCATGTCTTCCCCGTCCCCCATGTTTGGCAAGGTTGCCCTCATCGGCATTGGGCTGATCGGGTCATCTCTCTGTCGCGTCATGCGCCGCAATCGGCTGGCCGGATCGATCACCGGCCATGCGCGCAGCGGGCAAACCCGTGCGAAGGCACTTGAACTGGGTCTCGTTGACGATGTCTACGACACTCCCGGCGAGGCCGTGGAGGATGCTGACCTCGTCATCTTCTGCGTGCCGGTGGGCGCGTGCGGCCCGGTCGCCGAGGCCATCAGAGTCCACCTGAAGCCGGGCGCCATCGTCACCGATGTCGGGTCCGTCAAGGAAACGGTGGTGCGCGATATCAAGCCGCATCTGCCGGATGGCGTGCATCTGATCCCCGGGCATCCGATCGCCGGAACGGAACACAGCGGTCCGGAAGCCGGATTTGCGGAACTGTTCGAAAACCGCTGGTGCATCCTCACCCCCGATGACGCCACAGATCCGGATGCGCTTGATCGGCTGAAGGCATTCTGGCGCGCCTGCGGATCCGACGTCGAAATCATGGATGTTGTGCACCACGACCTTGTTCTGGCCGTTACCAGCCACGTGCCCCACCTGATTGCTTACAATATCGTCATGACGGCGAAGCACCTCGAGGATGTCACCGATTCAGAGGTGATCAAGTTCTCCGCAGCAGGTTTCCGGGACTTCACCAGGATTGCGGCGTCCGACCCGACCATGTGGCGTGACGTCTTTTTGAACAACAAGGACGCGACATTGGAGATCCTGGGGAGATTTTCCGAGGACCTCGCCGCGCTGCAGCGCGCTGTCCGCTGGGGTGACGGCGACATGCTGTTTGATCTCTTCAGCAAGTCGCGAGCCGTACGGCGCGGCATTCTGGAGGCGGGTCAGGACACCAGCGAGCCTGATTTCGGAAGATTGTCGTCAGGTGACTAAGTCGATCTCATCGTCCGTAAACCCGTATCGCCTCGCCATCTCGCGATGGGAGCTGCTGCCAAGGTAGCGTTCCAGGACGTCATCCACCTCGGCGCAGAGGGCCGCGCCATCGAGCGCCAGGGCGAAGGCACCGAATGCCGGGGGCTTCTCGGCCCGGGGCACTTCAACCACTGCAAGTGGCCAGCTTGGGTTCTGCGCCAGAAATCCGGTGTGAGCCCTGGCCACGCTTGCATAGGCGTCGGCGGTTCCATTGCGGACAGCTGTCGCGGCTTCGACATAGGTCGCGTGGATCTGCAGCCGTTCTTCCGGAATAGCGAAGCTGATCGCGGAGCGGTGCTGGAACTGATCGCGGATCACGGCCAGAACAGCAGTGCCGTGTTCTGCGACTGAGCGGTAGCCGCTCAGCTGCTGCGGGTTTCCGGCACGCACCAGCAATCCGTCCGGCAGTCCCCAGACGGGACGGGTGAACGCCGCGTTGTGCCGCCGCTCGTCGGTTGCGAACAGACCGGTTGTCATCCGCCATCTTCCCTCCGCAAGGCCAGGCAGAAGTTCGGCGAACTCGGTTTCGACCGGCTCGAAGCTCTGGTCGAGTTCGGCGCAAACGTGCCTGGCGAGGTCAACGTCATGCCCGCACACGGCGCCACCGCTGTCGATGAAGTTGAAAGGTGGCTCGATCAGGAATGCGAACTTCATCTCTCGTCCTTCGCAGGTGTGTCATAGCTTGCAATCTTGATGGCCAGCACTTCTTCGCACCGGTCGAGAAGTGCGCGCCGGCGTTTCAGTTCCGCAGAATGATCGACAAGGATCTTCCTGCGTTCGGAAACACCCTCGTCTCCTGCTTTCGCGAGGTCTGTGAACCGCTTTATCTGTTTCAGGGGCATGCCGGTTTCGCGCAGCCAGTAGAGCAGAGTGAGCCAGTCCAGGTCGCCCGGGCTGAACCTCCTCTGTCCATCGGGACCGCGCCGGATTTCCGGCAGCATGCCGCAACGTTCGTAGTAACGGATGGTATAGGCGGACAGGCCGCAAGCGCGGGAGGCTTCGGAAATTTTCATTGCTGGTGCCTGGTCTTGATGAGGCACCGCTTTAGCCGGTTCGAGCAGCTCGAAGTCAAGCGGCAACAACCGCAAGGGGGGCGGCATCCGGACTAGAAAAGAGGCGGGATCTTCATCAGCTTGAACGGGCCGAAGTAGAGCTTGCCCTTCTTCAGTCTTAGATCGGAAACGATTTCACCTTTTGGACGATCGCCCGACATGATCTTGAACAGGCCCTTTGACACACGGGCATCGTTCTCGCTGAGCCTTCCCAGCTCAGCAAGCTCATCGATGATGTGGTCAAGCCGCTGCACCGTGGCGTTGATCTTGCCGTTGAGGCGCCCTTCCTTGTCCACGGTAACGGTCCCGCTGGCTTGCGCGACCACGGGCGTCTTCTCGGCATTCAGGGACCGGACCTGAAGACGGCCTCCGTTATCCACCCAGCGCCGGAGAAGTGTTTGCATATTGCCGGGAGTGTGCCTGGGGAGGCCTTCGACCGCACCGTCGAATGTTAGTTTGTTGAAGGTGATCGGGCCGGCGTTGACGGGATCGCGTACCGGTCCATCATATTCGAGCGCTTCGATTGTGGCCGCTATGCCGAGTACGGGCCGCTCCGGCGAGGATGTCTCTTCCAGGCGCAGATGAACATTGGCACTTGCTGCGCTGAATTCGCCGGCCGCAAAGTCGGTGTCTCCCGCCTCGACGTCCACATCACCCTTGAGCGCGGTGAGCAGGATCGAAACGTGCGGCTTGTAGTCCTCGCCCAGGCGAATGCTGGCAATACCGGGTTCGTGGCTGGCAGACAGAACCAGATTCGCGTTCTCCTCCTTCCTGGCCGGCAGCTGCAGATTGAGGGGCGGGGCAAACTGGACAATGACGTGCCATGGTTTGTAGGCTTGGGCCACCGCTGTGACATGATGAGCGCGTGCAACGAATTCCTTGTCCTTCTTCTTGTTGGTGAAGCGGAATCGGCTGCAGCGGATTTCGATGCGGAAGGGGTAGCCGCCCCAGTTTTCGTCATCACAGGTCAGGCTCATGCCTCTGGGCGCAACTTTCTGCCGCCAATCACCGGCCATGCTTTGTGCGGTCGCTGACAGCACGAACCAGTATGCGGACCACAAGCCCCACAGCACCAGGACGGTGATGAGCGGCGAAAGCATTCGCCAGGGTTTTCCGGACGTGGGCATCGTTGTATGGGACGGCGACGAGATCAGCTGGTGTTAGAACCGATGAACGAATTCTGGGTCTTTGGCTATGGCTCTTTAATGTGGAATCCGGGCTTTGACCACATTGATCGTACCCCCGCCCGCCTGCACGGTGCTCATCGGCAGCTATGTGTCTATTCCTTCGTGCATCGGGGGACAGCGGAGTGTCCGGGTCTGGTCATGGGGCTGGACCGAGGCGGGGCCTGCAAGGGTGCGGCCTACCGCGTGGCGCCTGGAAACTGGGAAAAGACGGTTGCCTACCTCAGAGCCCGCGAGCAGGTGACCATGGTCTACCGTGAGGCGATTGTCAGACTAAGACTACTCGCGCCACGGCCGAGGGACGTTACTGCACTGTGTTACATGGTAGACCGGACGCATGAGCAGTATGCCGGTAGCCTGCCCATAGAAGAGCAGCTGCGCTACGTACGCCAGGGCGTGGGCCGTTCAGGGGCCAATCCGGAATATGTGCGGGCCACCGTGGAACACATGCGGGAGGCCGGGATCCGCGACGCCAAACTGGAAGAACTCGTCCGCCGACTGGAAAGCTGATCGGGAACAACCATTTCTGGTTAGACGGGCAGTGCGCACCGGCCGCCGCCGCCTTGAGGCACTCACCTATAGAGGACGTAGGTTAACCGAGGTCTCTTCCGGTTGTGCTCAGGCGGCCTGGTCGAAGGCGAAGAGACCGTTCTGCCCCTCTGCAAACCCTTGCTGTGTTCCCGAGCGCGGTTCGAGGGGCTGCGCCAGCTCTCTGATCCGCGCTGCCGGTCCAAGCGCCGGTTTCAGGTCACTGACGATATCCTCCGCCGCCCCGTCATCATCGGCGAGGAGATGGACATGGACCTCGTCGCCGCCGACAACTTTCAGCAGTTTGGACGCCTGACGGCTCGCGCTCTCCCAGATCGCCGGAAACCTGCCGATCGCCAGCGGATATCGGCTGTCGTCATGACCCCGCTTGGCGATGACATAGATCGCTCCGGGTAGCGGCGGGCAGGTGCCGGCCTTGTAGACGGAGAAGATGTACCGGGCGCCGCTCTGGCCCTCCCAGTAGTGGAATCTGCCCTCCAGGGTCAGCACATCGGAGGCGGGAGAGGGGGTGTTCTGTATGTTCTCGATCATGAGAACAAATATAGAACAAAACTGGTTAATGGCAAGCTAATTCTGCAGGTTCACGCACACTTGGAGTGGCCGCATGACAGGCAGGTCTCGCAACCTTCCTGGAACGTCAGTGCCGCATCCCCGCAGCGCGGGCACTGGCGCAGGCGTGTCCCCGATCCATCATTGACGACCATCGCAGTCTTCGCTGCGTCTTGATCGCCGAGGCCGCCTGCCTCATTCGGCTTCAGGAAGCCCGTGTCGATCATGTGCCGCTCGATAATGCCGCCGATTGCGGCAAGCAGACTGGGGACGTAGCGCCCGTTCATCCACTGTCCGCCGCGCGGATCGAACACGGCCTTGAGTTCCTCCACCACGAAGGAGACATCGCCGCCGCGCCGGAATACGGCGGATATCATCCGGGTCAGAGCAACCGTCCAGGCGTAGTGCTCCATGTTCTTGGAATTGATGAAGATCTCGAACGGACGGCGCCGTCCGCTCTGAACAATATCGTTCAAGGTGATGTAGATGGCGTGGTCTGAATCGGGCCATTTCAGCTTGTAGGTGAAGCCCGGCAGGACCTGTTCGCGCTCAAGCGGCTGCTTCATGTAGACCACATCCGCGCCTTCGGCTGCGAGCGGCATGGGGGCCTCGAGCGGCAGGGTCGTCTGGGTCTGACTGCCTGATTCTTCGGACGGAGCCGGATCGACACTCAGGACCGAGCCCGTCACATCATTGGGACGATAGGTCGTTCAGCCCTTCAGGCCGCTTTCATAGGCCAGTTCGTAGACGCCCCGGAAAGCCTCGAACGAAATGTCTTCCGGCACATTCACGGTCTTGGAAATGGAGCTGTCGATATGCGGCTGAAGCGCGGCCTGCATGCGCACATGATCCTCCGGGGCCAGATCCTGGGCCGTGACGAAATACTCCGGAAGCTCCGCGTCCTCGCCAAACTTGTCCTTGAAGAGCCGGTAGGCAAAGTCTGACACGGACTCCTCGCGCCGGGAGCCGTCCTTCTCCAGGACCTTTCGCTTGTAGCTCCAGGCAAAGACCGGCTCGATGCCGGACGAGACGTTGCCGGCGTAGAGGGAGATTGTCCCGGTCGGCGCGATGGAGGTGAGCAATGCGTTGCGGATGCCGTGTTCGGCGATGGCGCCGCGCACCTTGTCCGACAGTCCCGACACATGCTCTCCGGCAAGATAGGCATCCCGGTCAAACAGCGGGAAGGCGCCTTTTTCCTCAGCCAGCGCACTGCTGGCGAGGTAGGCGGCCTCCTCAATCGTTTGCATCCACTTGCGGGCCCGGGCTGCCGCCGCCTCCGAGCCGTATCGCAGGCCGCACATGAGGAGCGCATCGGCAAGGCCGGTGACGCCGAGGCCGATCCTGCGTTTGGCTTCAGCTTCCCTTCGCTGTTCTTCCAACGGGTAGTGGGAGACGGACACGACATTGTCCATCATGCGCACGGCCGTTGCGACGAGCGATTTCAGCTCAACCGCATCTAGGGCCGCCTTCCCGGTGAAGGCGTTGCGGACCAGTGCGGCAAGGTTAACGGAGCCCAGTAGACAGGCACCGTAGGGCGGCAGCGGCTGCTCGCCGCAAGGATTGGTGCACTGGATGGTCTCGCAATAGGACAGGTTGTTGGCGCGGTTGACCCGGTCGATGAAGATCACGCCCGGTTCGGCATAGTCGTAGGTGGCGCGCATGATCTGGTCCCAAAGTGCGCGTGCCTGCACGGTGCGGAACGTCTTGCCTTCAAAAACCAGCGGCCATTCTGCACCCGCCTTCACCGCATCCATGAAGGCGTCGGTGACCAGGACCGAGAGGTTGAACATGGAGAGCCGCCCGGCATCACGCTTGGCAGATATGAACGCCTCGATGTCCGGGTGATCGCAGCGCATGGTGGCCATCATGGCGCCGCGCCGGGCGCCTGCCGACATGATGGTGCGGCACATGGCATCCCAGACGTCCATGAAGCTGAGCGGGCCCGAGGCATCCGCTCCCACGCCGCGCACCGGAGCGCCTTTCGGCCGCAGTGTCGAGAAGTCGTGCCCGATGCCGCCGCCCTGCTGCATGGTCAGCGCCGCATCCTTCAACCCGGAGAAAATCGACGCCATGTCGTCGCCCAGTGCGCCCATGACGAAGCAGTTGAAGAGCGTGACCTTGTCGCGGCCCGTGCCCGCCCCGGCAAGAATGCGTCCGGCGGGAAGGTACCGAAAGCCTTCCAATGCGCTGTAGAACTGCTTTGACCATCTTGGCCGGGTGGCTTCGGGCTCCGCAGCCGCCAGGGCGTTCGCAACCCGGAGCCAGGAGGACCGGATATCGTTGTCGGCCTCAATGCCGCTGCCGCCGGAAAAGCGGTACTTCATCTCCCAGATGTCGCGTGAAATGGGCGGCAGGTCGCCGGGCTCTATAAGGGCGCGTTTTGGCATGGTTCAGAACCGAAATGGTGGCCGACGGGAAAGATAGCAAATGTTCCCAATTTGTTCAATGTCGCAGAGTGCCGGTGTGAGCGAATATGGTTAACAAAATGTTTGCTAGCCACCCACCGTGCCCGCCTTGGCGAGCTGGCTTGCCTGGCCCTTCGGGAACACGCCAGTGCGGACCCAGGCCAGCAGGAATTTGGAGTATTCCAGCGCGAAAAGCGAAAAAATCTGAGGGTTGTTCCACCACCGTGCCGAGGGCCGCTGCACGACATGGGGGATCAGTTTCACACCGGGAAGGGCATTGCTGAATTCCAGTACGCTTCTTGGCATGTGGTAGGACGAGGTGACCAGGATGAGGCTGTCGAAGCCGTGTGCCGCCGCCCAGGCGGCCGTTTCCCTGGCGTTGCCTTCCGTGTTTCGTGCAACACGGCCGAGATCCACACAGCATTCGAAGAGGCGCCTGGGGGTTTTTGTAGAGCGCACTAGCTGGTCAACCGTCGTCGCCGGGTTGACGCCGCTGATCAGCAGGCGCTTGCCGCGCCGCAGCCTCAGAAGCCTGAGACCCGTCTCGATACGTGCAGCGCCGCCGGTGAGCACGACGATGGCGTCCGCGAGCCTTTCATCGGCATTTCCGGCATCATGATGGACGGTCAGAAACCGGAAGAATCCGGCCACGATCAGAACAGCAAAAAGCGATCCGGCAATAACCAGATTCCGCGGCAGTCTGTTCCGCTGCCGGCTTTTCGGTTGCTGTTCGCCCTGCTCTTCCATCACCGTAAACTGGGGTTGATTACACGGTCACGGTTATCCCGGCAGGTATTGAGACCCAGGAAGCTGCTTTTGTCCAGATCTTGCGCCGGTCAAAGCGGTCAGACCACGCGTCTCAGCATGGTCACCACCGCGAGCCGCGCCGTCACGACACAGATCAGGGTGGCCATGAGTGGAACGAGCACCAGCACCGCATAGTTCTCCGCGGTAAAGGCGAGGGGGCCGTAGAGGAGTTGCCGGCTCGCCTGCGCGAATCCGGCCGTCTGATCCGCCTTTGTGGCAAAGGCCAGGGCCGCGAAACTCGCAAGCCCCCCGGTCATGCCGATGATGCCGGCGCGCGCTCCCATCTTCAGGAAGTGCCGCTGCACCTGGTAGGCGACAAAGTTGTCCTCCGCGCCGGCCAGGTGGAGGACCTGTATGGTATCGCGGTTGGCTTCCATGGCCGCCCGCGTGGCGAAGATCACAAGAGCGATCGCCGCAATGCACACCAGGAACAGTACCCCGTAGCTCGACATCTTGAAGGTGCCGGCCGTCTGAGTGATCTGGGCCTGCCATTGCCGGTGCGTGTCAAGGGTGCCGCCCGGGACACTGTCCGTGACGTTCTTCGCCAGCGCCTCGTAGTCGGGTGGTGACTCCGGATCGATAATGACGGAGATGAGGCGGGGGATCGGCAGTTCCTCAAGCACCTTGCCGGAGCCGAGCCAGGGCTCAAGCAGCTCAGCGGCATCGGACTGATCCAGCACAGTCGTTGCAGTCACGCCCGGTGTCTCTTTCAACAGGCTGACCGCGGCGTCGATCGCGGTCTGGATGTCGATGCCATCGGCAGGGCGAACCTGGACCGTGACCTCGCTTGCGATGTTGGACGACCACAGGTTCACTGATTTGCTGACGATGATCAGAGTACCGAGCGCCAGGCAGGCGAGATAGCACATGATGCTCATGGAAGCGGTCAGCGCCCGGCCGGACAGACCGGTGTCCGGGAGGATCTGGTTGAAGATCCGGCCCTTGTACTTGGTTGCGCCGGACTTGCTCTCTGGCTTGGGCAGCTGCCGCATGGTTCAAGGCTCCACCACGTTGAGCTGGCCGCCGTCGAGCTGCAGCCGGGGCGCTGCAAACTGGCCCAGAAGCGTATGATCGTGGGTGGCGAGCACCACGGTCGTGCCGATCTTGTTGAGTTCGACAAAGAGCTTGAGCAGGCGTTCCGCCAGGGCCGGGTCGACATTGCCGGTCGGTTCGTCCGCCAGCAGCAGATCGGGATTGCTGATCACGGCGCGGGCGATCGCGGCGCGCTGTTTCTCGCCGCCGGAGAGGATCGGCGGATAGGAATCGGCCCGTTCGCCCAGCCCGACCCATTCGATCAGCTCCATGACGTCGTCGCGGTACTGGGCGGACCTGATCTTCTGGACGCGCAAGGGGAGCGCCACATTTTCGAACGTTGTGAGATGGTCCAGCAGGCGGAAATCCTGGAAGACGACCCCGATCCGGCGCCGCATGGCGGGCATGTCCGCCCGCGCCAACGCGGATATGTCCTTGCCGAAAATCTGCGCGCTGCCGCGGCTCGGCTTCAGGCTGAGCAGCATAAGGCGCAGGAGCGAGGTTTTGCCTGCGCCCGAAGGACCGGTGAGAAAGTGGAAAGACCCGGTCTTCAGATGGAAGCTGACATCGCGCAGCACCTCTGGACCAAGCCCGTACCGCAGGCCGACATTCTCAAATCTGACCACGCATTTCCATCCTCAGTTAGTGGGCCCGAAATGTGCTGATAACGGACGCAGTCTTAACTGCGCATTAACCGTGTTCCGCCCTTATTGAAACTGACGGTTTCCGGGGTGCGGCAGTGCCGCGAGGAAGAAAATTCGAATCACTTTCAAGGGCGTTTGCGGATGATAGTCACCTGCCCCAGCTGTGCAACACGTTACGACCTGCCGGCCGAGGTGCTGGGCGCCGAGGGCAGATTGGTCCAGTGTGCAGCCTGTGGCGCCAGCTGGCAGGCCCGTGAACCGGTACCCGCGCGACCTCCGCAGCTCGGTGCGGCCCGGCCGGCAGAACTCCGTGCGCCGGAGAGTGCCGAAGCTCAGCCGGCTCCCGAACCGCGCAAGATTCCGGGTCCGGCACCAAAACCAAAGGTGGATTCGTCCAAGCCTGCCGCGGTCCCGCCTCCGCAGCTCAAATCCATTGACGTCAAGCAGGAGGCGGCGAGGCTGGCCCGCGTGTCCCAGAGTGCCAGCATTGCCTTTGAGCGCACCAGGCAGCAACGGGCCCAGGCCTTACGTGGCTGGGCGGTGCTGGCTGGTTGTCTAACCCTGCTCGCCGCCCCCGCAGTCGCATTTCCGAAGCAGGTCACGTCCCTTTTTCCCGGTGCTGCGCAGATCTACGCCAAGGCTGGCGTACAGGTGAACACGCGCGGCCTTGAGTTTCGCAAGATTTCCTACAAACGCGAACTGGACAACGGCGTTCTGGTGTTGGCCATCGAGGGTAACGTAGCCAATGTTTCCGACGCGCGGACGAAAGTGCCCCCGCTGCGGATCGCGGTCATGGATGACAAGAAGAACGACCTCTACAGTTGGACCTTGCGCGCCGAACCGGAGATTGTTGAGCCCGGTGGCAAGGCGACGTTTGTCAGCCGTCTCGCTTCACCGCCAAGTGATGCCTCCACCTTGCAGGTTCGTTTCGCTCTCCCGGGTGAGGAAACCGGCGGTATCTGAGCAGGTTAGCTTGCCCCACTTCCCGAGGACCGGCAATTAACAATGGTTTCAGAGCATTAGCACTTGCGGTCCGAGAGTGCTAAAACGCGCCCGTAGACCTTGACTCAACGTTACAACCAATTAAATCGGCGCTGGGGTCACGGGACGGCCTCAATCTTGAGCTCATGAAATTGCCAGGGAGGAAGTGCGAGCCGGAGTTGCATGATGTTCCGGACGCTTTTTCGTCCGTGGAGCAGCTGCTTTTGGCAGAACTAACTTCCGCACATCTCTCGGCATAATGGTAGGGCACGGCGCTGGCTCGTCCCCTTCCGGGAAGAACTATTTTTGACGGGATGCACCGCTGTGAACCTGATTGAAGTGAAGGGCCTGACCAAAACCTTCGGCGAGAACCGCGCTGTCGACGGCGTGGACATGACGGTTGCCCGCGGCGAGGTGGTCGGCTTTCTCGGCCCGAACGGGGCGGGAAAATCCACCACCATGAAGATGATTTCCGGTTTTCTGGAGCCTGATGAGGGCAGTGCCGCCGTTTGCGGCCATGATGTCCAGATGAACCCGATCGAAGCCAAACGCAATGTCGGTTACCTGCCGGAGGGTGCACCGGCCTATTCCGATATGGTGGTGACCGATTTCCTCGAGTTCGTCGGCAAGCTCAGAGGCCTGCGCGGAGGCGGGCTGAAGGACCGGCTCGCCGACATGGCCGAGCAGATCAACCTGACCGAAGTCTGGGATCAACAGATCGAGAATCTCTCCAAGGGCTACAAGCGCCGGGTCGGCATAGCCCAGGCCCTGATCCACGATCCCGACGTCCTGATCCTGGACGAGCCGACGGATGGGCTCGATCCGAACCAGAAGCACGAGATGCGCTCTCTCATCCGCTCCATCGCGGCTGACAAGGCCATCATCGTGTCGACCCATATCCTGGAAGAGGTGGAGGCGGTGTGCAGCCGCGCCATTATCATTGCCGAGGGAAAGGTACTCGCCGACGAGGCGCCGGAGGATCTGACGGCCAAGATGACTGTCCCCAACACCATCCGGGTTGCGGTCACCTCCAGCAGTGCGGAGGAGGCAGTGTCCCAGGTCGCAGCCCATGCCGGAAAGGCCGAGGTGGAGGTTCTGGAACGCCTCAATGGTTCCACCGCGCTCCTCGTCAAGCCGAACGGACGTACGACACAGCCCGGTCAACTGGCCTCGAAGCTACAGCGCGCCAAGGTCGAGGTTGAGGAAATCGGCCTCTACCGGCCAAGCCTTGAGGACGTCTTCCGGCAGATCACCCGGCCCGAAGGGCCACGCTAGAGACAGGTCAGAGGTGGAGAGACACCTATGAGCACATCGCTCCAAACCATCGGGATTGTTCTTGCGCGCGAATTCCGTGGCTACTTCGCAACTCCGCTCGCCGCCATATTTCTCGCGGTGTTCGCGGCGCTGTCTGCAGGCCTTGCGTTCTTCGTGACCGGTTTCTTCGACCGGGGGCAGGCGGATCTGAGTTCATTCTTTGCCTGGCATCCGTGGCTCTTCATGATCCTCATGCCGGCCATCGGCATGCGCCTTTGGGCCGAGGAGCGCCGGTCGGGCACTATCGAGCTGCTGATGACCCTGCCCGTGCGGACCTGGGAGCTGGTGACGGCAAAATTCCTCGCCGGCTGGGCCTTTACCGGCGTGGCGCTGCTTGCGACGACGCCAATGTGGTTCACCGTCAATTATCTCGGTGACCCCGATAATGGCGTGATCGCCGCCAGCTACATCGGCAGCTGGCTGATGGCTGGCGCCTTCCTGGCTCTGGCCACCTGCATGTCGGCGCTTACCAAGAACCAGGTCATCGCTTTCATCGTCGCGACCATTGCCGGCTTCCTGCTTGTCATGGCGGGCTTCGATCTGGTCCTGGCCACCGTGCGCGACTGGGCACCCGTCGGGCTGACGGAAATGGTGCAGTCGCTTTCCTTTCTCTCCCACTTCAACCGCCTGACCCAGGGCGTGATCGAGTTGCCGACGGCGGTGTTCTTCATCTCGATGATTGTGCTCTGCCTGTGGATCAACGTGCAGGCCGTTGATCTCAAGAAAGCCCAGTGAGGACGGTCTGATGTCGCTGATTGAAAACCTGTCGAAGTCCAGGCTCATCGGCCTGTCGGTCGCGCTGGCCGTGGTTCTCTTCCTGAGCGTGAACGTGATTGCCTCCAACATGTTCACTGCCGCCCGGTCCGATCTCACGGAGAGCGGGCTGTATTCGCTTTCCCACGGCACGAAGAACCTGCTGGCGGGTCTCAAGGAGCCGCTCCACATGCGGTTCTATCTGTCGGAGAACCTGGTCGAATCCGCCCCGCAGCTTTCGGCCTACGCAAAGCGCGTGCGCTCTATGCTGGAGACCTATCAGAAACGCGCCGGCAGCAAGATTACTCTTGAGGTTGTCGATCCCAAACCGTTCTCCGACGCAGAGGACCGGGCCGTCGGTCTCGGTATCAACCGGATACAGATCGGCGGCGGGCGCGATCCGCTGTTCTTCGGCCTGGCCGTGACAAACTCCACGGATGGAAAGGCCAACATTCCGGTCTTCGCACCTGACCGTGAAGCTTTTCTTGAATACGACCTGACCCGGCTGATCGCCGAAGTCGGTCAAAGCGGCAAGCCGATTGTGGCCGTGCTGGACGGTCTCGGCGTTGCGGGCAATCCGCTGGCCCGCCAGCCGCAGCAGCACGTGATGGCGCAGCTCCAGGAAGTCTACACGCTTGAGGTCCTGCGCGGCGAGGTGGATGCGTTTCCGGAAAACACCCGCGTCGTCATGGTGATTCACCCCCAGAACCTGTCGGACCGAACACTTTACGCGCTGGATCAGTGGATCCTGAAGGGCGGTGCAACCATGGTGTTCGTCGACCCTTATGCGGAAAACCAGGCCGGGCCGCAGCCGGGCGCGCCGCCGCAGAACCCGGCCTCTGATCTGCCGAGGTTCTTCAAGGCGTGGGGCGTGGAGTACGACAGCAAGCTGGCCGTTGCCGATGTCAATTTTGCACTGCGCACCGTACGTCAGGTCGGCCAGCAACAGCTGGAAATCGCCAATCTGCCATGGCTCTCGCTCAACGCGTCCGCCATGGACAAGTCGGATGCCATTCTTTCACAGCTGAACAGTATCGTTCTCACCACGGCCGGCAGCTTCAAGGCAACCGGTGACGGCGGGGTTTTGAAGCCCTTGCTGGTGACCACCAAGGCCGCCGGAACGATTGATGCCGCCAAGGCCGGAAGCCCCTACACCGATCCGCGTGAACTCTACGCGACGGCCAAGCAGGCTGAACAGCCGCTCGTTCTGGCCGGGCGGCTCACGGGCAAGCTCAAGAGCGCGTTTCCCGATGGCAAGCCGACGGATTCTGAGGCCAAGGGTGATCCTCTCAAGGAGAGCACAGGTGAGGCCAACGTCATCCTGGCTGGCGATGCCGACATGCTGATGGACCGAAACTGGGTGCAGAACCGCAACCTGTTCGGCCGTGTTGTTGCGCAGGCCTTCGCCAACAATGGCGACCTCGTCCTGAATGCAGTCGAGCAAATGGCTGGCGGTGTTGCTCTCGCGGACCTGCGGGGCCGTGGCGTATCGTTCCGCCCGTTTGAGAAAATTGCCGCGCTCGAAAAGGAAGCCGATCAGAAGTTTCGGGCAAAGGAGCAGGAACTGGTGACCCGGCTTCGCCAGACCGAGGACAAGCTCAAGCAGCTGGGCGCTGAGCAATCCAAGGAGGAGGGCGAACTGGTGTCCGAAGAAAGCGTTGCTGCCGTGGAGCAGTTCCGGGCGGACCTCCTGAGCACCCGGGCGCAATTGCGCAACGTGCAGCATGATCTGCGGCGTGATGTCGACCGGCTCAAGACCTGGATCACCGCTGCCAATGTGGGCCTGATCCCGGCCATCATTGCGGCAATTGCACTAATGCTTGCCTTGCGCCGCCCGCGCCGCAGCGTGCCGCGCCGCCAGGGCGCGTCCGGTTGAATTGCCGGATCATTGGGAGATAGCATGATGAACCCGAAATCATTTGTCGTTCTGGCCGGTGTCACCGCCGTGGTGTGTGCGGGCGCCGTGGCGTCTTCACTGAGCTGGAGCAGTGGCAGTGCGGTCAGCAAACGGGGCGAAACCTTCCTGCCGTCCCTCGCGAAGAGTGCCGGGGAGATCGGGTCAATCGTCATCGAAACCCCGGACGAAACCGTGACACTCATGCGGGAGGGTGACCGCTTCGTTGATTCTTCCGGCTATCCAATCAAACCCCAGGCTGCCCGCAACCTGCTCGCTTCTGTCTCTGTCCTGAAGATCGAGGAGAAGAAGACGGCGGATGTCGGCCGGCATGAGGACCTGGAGCTTGCGCCACCGGATGCGAAAACAGGGGGCGGTAAGCAGATCAGCTTTCTCGGCAAGGACGGAAAAGCCCTGACCGGTCTCGTCGCAGGCGAGCGAGACAGCTCCGTGGGCGGGGTGAGCGGCGGCCAGTATGTCCGTGCACTCGGCAACGATCAGACCTACCTGGTTCGCGGATCGGTCAAATTGCCGTACAGCCGCGCGGGCTGGTTCAACAACAAGCTTCTGGAGATCGATGTCAAGACCGTCACCGGTTTCAGTGTCAACTCCGGAGAGGGAGCGCGCGTCGGCCTCACAAAAGTCGCTGACAAGCTGAAGCTGGTGGACCTACCGACAGGCAAGGTCGAGGACGAAGACAAGATCAGGCGCCTCTCGCGTCTCTTTGGCGGTCTCACGTTCGCCGATGTGCGCAAGGCCGAAGGCGATGCTCCCGCCGAAGCGCCGGTTCTGACTGTGGGTACCGCTGACGGCCTTTCCGTCACTTTGACCAACTCGGCAATGGACAAGGAAGACGTCCGTTGGATCCGCATTGCCGCTGAAAGCACGAAGGACAGCGGGAAGGAACAGGCTGCCGCTCTTGCCGCAAAATTCGGCGGCTTCGAGTTCAAGATTACCAGCTATGATGGGGAACCTTTCGGCTGGAAAATCGATGATCTCACCAAAGCACCTGGAAGCTGAGCTGAAGCAGAGCCGCCCCGCTCCCCAGCATCGCAGGGCATGACGAACGATCCGTACAGATGGGTGGTTCTTGCCGGCTGCTGGTCGCTCTATTTTGTGTTCGGGCTGAGCGTCGCCGGGCTCGCACCGCTTGTCTCCACGATCCAGGCAGATCTCGGCCTCAGCGCCTCGGCCATGGGCACTGTCCTGGGAGCCTGGCAGTTTGTCTACATATTCGCGGCCATTCCCGTCGGCCTCGCGCTCCAGAGATTCGGGGCAGGCCGTCTCCTGCTGGCCGCCGGTCTGCTCATCGCCGCGTCCGGTTTCTGGCGCGCTTCGGCCGACAGCTATGGCGCGCTGCTTGCGGCCGTTGCCCTGTTTGGCCTTGGAGGCCCGATCGTTTCCGCCGGTGTCCCGCACATGGTCAGCATGTGGTTTGAAGGCAAGGAGAGAGGTCTGGCAATGGGCCTCTATATCACCGGTCCTGCCATAGCCGGCATCATCGCCTATGCGTCATCCCAGGGTGTTCTCATGCCGATGTTTGACGGGGACTGGCGTTCGGTTCTGCGCGTCTGGGCCTGGGCGGCACTCGCCATCACCGCAGTCTGGTTCCTCATCTACCTGCGCTCCGTTCGCGCCGAATCCGGAGCGGGGAATTCCCAATCAGGTGGCGGATTTGAGTACGGTCTTATCCTGCGTCTTCTTCGCTCCCGGAACGTAGCCCTGTTGCTGGCCACCGGTATCGGGGTCCTCTGCATCGACCACGGGCTGCGCAACTGGATACCGGAAATCCTGCGTACGGCCGGATGGTCCGCGGAGCAGGCCGGCTACCTCGCTGTCATCTCCGTTGTCTTCGGTGTGGCCGGCGCCCTGGCGTTTCCGCGCCTCGCGGTGCCGAAGCGGCGGCTGTCCATCTTGAGAGGCCTGTTCGCCTGCGCCGCCGCGGGCTGTCTCCTGTTGTCCACAGGTGCGGCCTCCGCCATGATCGCAGGCCTTGTGCTCACCGGTCTTGCGTCCGGAGCGATGATGACCATCACCATTCTCTCGCTTATCGAACAGCGCGGAATCGGTGCGGAAAGAGCCGGTCTTGCCGGCGGCATGTTCTTCGCCTTTGCCGAGATCGGCGGCGTGGGAGGTCCGGTCATGATCGGCGTGGCCAAGGATGCGACCGGAGTGTTCCCGCCCGCGCTCTGGCTGCTCGCCGGTCTCTGCGTACTGCTGATCGGCCTGACATTGATGGTCCGCACTCAGGAACAGGCGGCGTCGGCGAGCGCCTGAACGTGCACCTCCGCGCAGTCGAGTATCGCAAAATCGGGCGGATCGTTTTCAAAAGCGAGGAAGAGATCGGTTCCGCCAAGGAGAATCGTTTGTGCTCCGCGTTCCGTCAGCCTTCGACCCTCGCGCACGAAAACGTCGCGCTGCGCCGGGGTGACTTTCGCGGAGAGCGCCATGTCCACGTAGGCGCGGTGTACTTTGGGAATGTCCGCTTCATCGGGCGCCAGAACATCAACCTCTGTCAGTCCGCCATAGAAGCCGGTCAACATGACTGTGTCGGTGCCGAGCAGTCCGACCCGGGTGTAATTCTGTGCGGTCATATGGGCGTTCATCGCAGCAATCATGTCGAGCACTGGCAGCACGGAAAGCGGTCGAAACTCGTTGACGCAGAAATGGCCGCCGATGGAGGTGATCGCCACGGCCTCGGCTCCTGCCGCCTTCAGGCGCACCGTCAGCCCGGCAAAGATTTGTGCCTGCACGCCGGGTTCCCGCGCCTCGAAATTGCGCACCAGCGTCGGGGCATCCGCATGCACGATGGTGGCGTCCAACGGTTTGCCGCGGCGCTTCATCTCGTCGATCAGGCCCCGGTAGTAGAGGTCCGTTGCGGCGGGGCCTATTCCGCCAATCAGTCCGATATGCATTTCAGCCAGTCTCCGAATGTGCAGCCCGGGAGCTTTTGGGAACCTTTAAGCCTTGTGTGCCATTTTACCGGACTGATTGGGATTTGCTTCTCGCAAAACAGCACGAGAGGGGATGATTATGCCAGCTGACACAAGCCGCTTTCCCGGTTTCCGCCCGCCGCCCATGAACACCGGGCGTGACGATGGCACCGGCAAGGCTCTCGACATCCTGGCGATCATCGATGAACGGCGCAACCATGTCTTTGTCGAACAGTTCCTGACTGCGCAGAACATCAGCTTCAAGCTTGTCCGCAACGATGTGGACGCGGTGCGTGCCGCTCTCTGGTTCCAGCCCAAGATCATCATGATGGACATGGAGAAACCGCGGCGCCAGGGCGTGAGGGCAATCGAATTCATCCGCATGTTCGAACAGTGGTCCGGCCAGAAGCGCATCCCCATCGTGGCCCTTGCGGACAGCTGCACGGAAGAAGAACTGGAGCGCCACCGAGAAAGCGGCGTGGACGACTTCCTGACCAAGCCCTACACGCCCCAGAAGATGACGTCGCTGCTGCAAAGCTGGATTATGTTCCACGAACTGACGGAAAAGACCGGCAAGCTCAGGGCGTCTGCCGCCGCGAGCTAGGCCAGCTCTGCCGAAAACCGGATGACGACACGGCGCCCGTTTGCTAAGCGGGCGCCATGCAGCTCTCGATTTTCGACATCATGGCCGTGCTGCTCACGCTTTCGGCCATCTTCGGCTACATCAACCATCGTTTTCTGAGGTTGCCGCACACGATCGGCCTCGTGGTGATCGCGCTGGCCGCATCCGCCGCGATCATCATCTACGACCTTCTGGTGCCGTCCTCGGAGATTGCCGAGATCGTCACCGCCGGCCTGAAGAGCATCGATTTTTACGAGACCCTGATGGAGGGCATGCTGTCGGCCCTGCTGTTCGCCGGCGCGGTACACGTCGACTTCAACGAACTGGCGCAGCGCAAGTGGGCGATCGGGCTGATGGCGAGCCTGGGGGTCATGGTCTCCACGTTCCTGATCGGCACCACCATGTGGTGGATCTTCAACTTCTTCGGCGTACCCATCCCCTGGATCTGGGCTCTCGTATTCGGGGCGCTGATTTCCCCGACCGATCCCGTTGCAGTCCTCGGCATTCTGAAGACCGTCCGCATTCCGCGGCTGCTGGAAGCCAAGATTGCAGGCGAGAGCCTCTTCAATGACGGCGTGGGCGTCGTGGTGTTCGTGATCATTCTGGCCATTGCCGGCGGCTCAGCAGGCCACGCCGCCGAAACCGTGGGCGTTCTGACGGTCGCAAAGCTATTTTTCCAGGAGGCGGTCGGGGGTGCGGTTCTGGGTATCGTGGGCGGTTACATCGCATACTATGCCATGCGGCGGATCGACGAGCACAACCTGGAGGTCTTGATTACGCTGGCCTTGGTGTTCGGCACCTATGCACTCGCCCTGCAGCTGCATTTGTCGGGTCCGATCGCGGTGGTGATCTCGGGCCTCTTCATCGGCAATCACGGCGCCAGGTTCGCCATGAGCGAAAACACCCGTGAGCACGTCTTCCAGTTCTGGGAACTGGCAGACGAGATCATGAACTCTGTGCTCTTCCTGCTGATCGGCCTGGAAGTCCTGGTGATCGGCCAGGCCCTGCAATATGCCTGGCTCGGGATCATCGCAATTGCCGTGGTCCTCCTCTCCCGGTGGATTGCGGTATCCATCCCCATCACCATCCTCTCCGTCCGCGAGACCTTCACCACGGGTGCCATACCCATGCTTACCTGGGGCGGCCTGCGCGGCGGCATCTCCGTGGCGCTGGCACTGTCTCTGCCGGAAAACGAGTACAAGGGCCCCATCCTGGCAGTGACCTATGCCGTGGTGGTGTTCTCGATCATCGTCCAGGGTCTCAGCATGAAGTGGCTGGTGGACAAGCTGGGGCTAAGGCAAAGCCTGACAGGCTCCGACCAAGGGCATTGAAGACGGAAAACCGCTCCGGGATCGGAGATACGGCCACCCTAGTCCCGCAATGGCGCCCCAGGCTCGGTTTTTGAGAAGTCGCGGGTATATGTCCCCTGGTTCAGCCGGAAGGTTTCTTCGCCAACGATGCGGTTTAGAACTATGTCCACGAGTGTTGTTGCGTTCGGCACGAGAAATTGCTCCAGAATGACCGTACTCGCGGCGATTTTCCCGGGGTGATACCGAGCAAAGCCTGAACCCGGACGGGCAATGACCTCCAGACCCAGAAGCGTCGCGCCCTCGTGCGCCTGCCTCACCGTCTCGCGTCCAAGCACAATTGGAGGGCAGTTCGTCATCTTGCTGTGATTGAAGAAATAGGTGACCACATTCGGACTGTTTGGATTTTGTTGCCGGTCTGCGAAAAACCCCCTGGGCAGATGGTTTCGGTCACTCTCCGCACCTGATGTGAGATAGAGGTCGAAATCCTCCACCCGATTACCTTCGCTATCGGTTACGCGAAAAATCACCATGGAATACCTGTCATGGAAAAAGTACCGTTCGCTTCGAACGAATGTGTGTTCGATTTCAACCAGCTCTTTCTCCTGGGTCTCGGCGCTTAGCCTGGAGAAGTCGGAAACCAGCTGCTCGTAGTTGTCGGATGACTCCACATTTATGCAGTCAAATATTGCCCGCACCGTTTGCGCATCCTTGCGAACGCCCTTTCGGGGCGACACGCTGAGCATGATTCCCTTCTCGTCCCCTGAATGAGATTTCCCTTCCACGATCGCGAGCGGCACCTCATGGGAAGTGGAGCTCTTGTTCTCATCCAGACGTATCGGCAGAAATCCATCCTCATCGAGCCCATCCTGTGGCGGAGATTGGACCAGTCTCACATATTTCGCTTGAAGATTGGCGGCAGCAACGCGAATGACGCCGTCCGAGCCTGATTCTCCTGTGTAGCTATTCAGATTGTCATACAGGCGGCGATCGATGGTCTGACCCGTAATTACGAATGGGAACACACCTTCAGGCCCGATGTGCCTGCCGTCACTCTCTATCCAGTGCTTGTTGAGATCCCAAGCCTGATCGCTCCCGAGGCACAGCCAGTCCAGCACTCCCTGTCCGGGCTCGATCCCGGCGAACCACTGCCTCAGCCGGCTCACTTTTCCCTTCCCGAGAACCGCAAGCGCCGAACCAAAGTTGGCAGGCGCAAGCATGATCAGATGGCTCATGGGACAGAGCCTGCCATCCTCGCCCTGGTCCTGGTAGTACCGGCGCCACCATTCCCGGACCACCGGGCCACCGGTAGAGTGCGTGATGCAGATGAAGCGGCGGTCTTCTTCTAGCAGGTGGCCAAGCTGATCATTGACTGCGGTCTGGAAAGCCCTGGCGATATCTTGCAGCTGAACTTCGTCGTGAAAGCTTATGTAACGTCCGAGAAAGATCTCCTCGGTCTTGATGCTTAGATCGTAACCTGGCGCCTCGTTGGCCAGTCGCCGGGGTAACTTTCCATAGGTCTTTGTGTGGGTGACGTTCCAGCCATGAACAAATACAACAATCTTTTCCATTGGGTTGTCTCTGGAACAAATCCAACACTTACATGAACTTTCCTATCATAACGCCATTTTGTCGGACTGTGATCGCAATTCGATTCTTGTGCAACACTGTGGGACAAATTGGGTCGAGCAGCGAAACATGAACGGATTTTCGCGGTCGCGGCGCCTCTGGTTTCATGAATTCTACGCGCAGGGCCGAACGGGCGCCGGCGGGATCAGTGTCTCTGACCAACGTTGACAAACACCGGTTAAAGCCGTCTGTGTGCATTGCCTTTGGAACAATGCAACGCAGGCAGGATACGTGCCATGGCTGACCGCCTCAGTGAAGACGCACTCGCCTATCACCGTTCGGGAAAGCCGGGGAAGCTGGAGATTGCCGCGACCAAGCCGCTGGGCAATCAATATGACCTGTCGCTGGCCTATTCGCCCGGGGTTGCCGCGGCCTGTACGGCGATCGAGAATGACGCCGATGAATCCTTCGGCCTGACCGCCAAGGGCAACCTTGTGGGCGTGATCTCCAACGGCACGGCTGTGCTCGGCCTGGGCGCCATCGGTGCTCTGGCTTCCAAGCCGGTGATGGAAGGCAAGGCCGTCCTCTTCAAGAAGTTCGCCGGTATAGACGTTTTCGACATCGAGCTCGAGGAACGCGATCCCGGCCGCTTCTGCGATGCCGTCGCAGCCATGGAGCCCACCTTCGGCGGGATCAACCTGGAAGACATCAAGGCACCGGAATGCTTCCAGATTGAGACCGAGTTGAAGCAACGCATGGGCATCCCCGTGTTTCACGATGACCAACACGGCACGGCAATTATTGTTGCGGCCGCGGTCGTTAACGGGCTGGAGTTGGCGGGCAAGACGCTTGCCGATGTGAAGCTCGTCGCCTCCGGCGCCGGTGCGGCCTCTCTGGCCTGTCTCAACCTGCTGGTCTCCATGGGAATGGACCCGTCGAACATCTGGGTGACGGACATTGACGGCCTTGTGTACGAGGGCCGCGAAGCCTCCATGGATCCGTGGAAGGCAGTCTATGCGCAGACAACCGATCTGCGCACCCTGAACGAAGTCATCGACGGCGCTGACATCTTTCTCGGACTGTCCGCCGGGGGTGTGCTGAAGCCGGAGATGGTGAAGCGTATGGGGGAGAAGCCGCTCATCATGGCGCTCGCCAACCCCAATCCGGAGATCACGCCGGAACTGGCGCGGGAGGCGAAACCCGACGCGATGATCTGCACCGGCCGTTCGGACTATCCGAACCAGGTCAACAATGTACTCTGCTTTCCCTATATCTTCCGTGGAGCTTTGGATGTCGGCGCGCGTGAGATCAATGAGCCCATGAAGCAGGCGGCCGTGAAGGCCATTGCGGGGCTGGCGCACGAGGCCTCGTCCGATGTGGCGGAGAAGGCTTACGGCGGAAAGCCCGGGGTGTTCGGACCCGATCAGCTCATCCCCAATCCCTTCGACCCGCGCCTGATCCTGCGTATTGCTCCCGCCGTGGCCAAAACTGCCATGGAGACCGGCGTTGCCGCGCGCCCGATCAAGGATTTCGATGCCTATGACGAGCGCCTCAACCGCTTCGTCTTCCGCTCCGGTTTCATCATGAAGCCGGTTTTCGAGCGGGCACGCACTGACTCGAAACGGGTGATTTATGCGGAAGGGGAGGACGAGCGGATTCTGCAGGCCGCGCAGGTCTGTGTGCACGAGGGGCTGGCCCGGCCCATTCTGGTTGGGCGGCCGCGGGTGATCGACAGCCGGCTTGAGCGCTATGGCCTGACGATCAGGTCCGGTGAGGATTTCGAGATCATCAATCCGGAGGACGATCCGCGTTACAATGATTATGTCGACACCTACCTGGACCTGGCGGGACGGCGGGGCGTGACGCCGAGCCGGGCTCGCACCGTGGTCCGCACGCAGCCCACCGTGATCGCCGCCATCGCGGTTCACCGCGGTGAAGCCGATGCCATGATCTGTGGTGTGGAAGGAGATTTCCGGCGCCATCTCCGGCAGATCCGCAATGTTATCGGGCTTGCTGAAGGAGAACGTGATTTCTCAACGGTCTCGCTGCTGATCCTGCCGTCAGGCGCCTACTTCCTGGCCGATACCTACATCACGCCCAATCCGACGGCCGAAGAGATCGCCAGCATGACCATGGCGACAGTCGGGCAGGTGCGTCGCTTCGGCATGGAGCCCAAGGTGGCACTGTTGTCCCACTCCAATTTCGGCAGTCATGACAGCGCCAGTGCACTCAAGATGCGAGAAGCCCTGGCGTTGATCCAGGATGTGGCACCGGAGCTTGAGATCGATGGTGAGATGCACGGGGACGCGGCGCTGGACGAAGTCCTGCGCAACCGGGTCTATCCGAACTCCAACCTGAAGGGCGCGGCCAACGTACTGATCATGCCCAACCTGGACGCAGCCAATATCGCCACGCTCCTCATCAAGATCATGGCGGATGCGCTGCCTGTTGGCCCCATGCTTGTCGGCGCTGCCAGGCCGGCCCACATCCTGACCCCGAGCGTGACGGCGAGGGGCATTGTCAACATGACCGCCTTGAGCGTCGTCGAGGCGCAGCAGCAGGATTAACCTGTCCACCGATTGCCGCGATTCCGGCAGACGCCGGGAGCAGACTGGTATGAAAGTTGCTCTGTGCCGCTCAAAGAAACTCAGACTTGATGGAGCGGCGGCGACTATGGCGAACGAGGCATTCCGGTCAACGATACCCACCTGCACCCTCGGTGGCATGCAGATTGCCAGCCTTTCGGGTGAGGAGACGGCGAACCTTATCATCGACGTTGCGCGCGGGCGCAGAGAGGATGTCGAGGCACCGCTCTACATGACCTCGTCGGATGCGGCGGCTGTTTCATCCTACGCGCTTTCACCGATGGTGCGGGAGATCTACGACGATGCGGATGTCGTGAGCCCGGAGAGCGGTATCATGGTCCGGTTCTCGCATCTGCTGTCCCGGACACCGCTGGCCGGTCCGTGTGATACCACCGGCCTGTTTCATGATGTGGCGCGCCGCGCGCCGGAAGGATTTCGCTTCTTCCTGTTCGGGGCAACAGCGGTCGAGGTGCAGCGAGCCGCTGATGTGACGCGTCAGATGTATCCGCACATTGAAATCGCCGGCTGTTCGCACGGGTTCCTAGACACGAGCGAAGAGCGGGCATTGCTGCGCCGGCTGGACGCGCTCCAGCCTGACGTCTTGTGGCTGGGCCTCAGCGTGCCCAAGCAACGGCAGTTCGTGCTGCGCAACAGGGAGAAGCTGGGTTCGGTGAAGGTGATCAGGACCTGCGGCACACTCATCAGCGACCTTGCGGCGACTGGCCAGGCGGCGCCGGACTGGCTGAGCAGGGCCGGACTGGCCGGACTGCATAGCCTGTGGCGCGAACCCCGGCGCATTGCCAGACGCCTTCTCGTGGCCAACCCGCACAGCGCCTACCTGATGCTGGCGCACAGCCGCTGAGTTTCCCGCGCTGCGGTCTAAACCTAGTTCTCCAGCCAGATCGTTACCGGCCCGTCATTGGTGAGCTTGACCTGCATGTCGGCGCCGAACCGGCCGGTTTCCACCTGCACACCGTGGCTTCTGACGGCTCCGCAGAAGTGCTGATAGAGCGCATCGCCCTTGTCCGGTGCTGCCGCCGCCGAAAAGCCTGGCCGGTTGCCGCGTGATGTATCGGCCGCCAGTGTGAACTGGCTCACCACCAGGGCCGATCCGCCGATATCGAGGAGCGATTTGTTCATTTTGCCGGCCTCATCTGCGAATATACGGAGATTGACGATCTTGCGGGCCAATGCGTCCGCCTGGGCCTCTTCATCGTCCTGCATGGCACAGACCAGGATCATCAGGCCCCGGCCAGACTTTCCGATGGTTTCCCCGTCGACATCGACGCTCGCTTTGGCCACACGTTGAATCAGCGCCCGCATATCTGCTCCCTCCAGGACCTGGGCTCACCCGCAAGCGGGGGCCTCAGGGAAGATAAACCGTGCGGACGGGACGTAGCAGCGCGCCGCGGCGAAGGCTAGCCCGGGTTCGAGTGCTGAAGGACGATCAGCGCATCTTCGACGGCCTGAGCATCGACCAGCTTGAAACTGATCAGGGCGAGGAATGTGAGCATCATTGCCTCGTCCCAGCGGGTGAGCACCGGCGCCAGCGGGTTCTCCACCCGGAGGGCGGCCCCGATCGCGCTTGCCGATGCCGCCAGCAGCAGCAGGCTATGCATGACGGCGGCCACGAAGACATTCTCAACATGCGAGGCAAGGAACAGACACGCCGCTGCTATGATCGCAACCCGCAAAGCCCCTTGCTCGACATCCCGGGGCAGGGTCCCCTGTTGCTGCTCGATGATCGTGTTTTCGTTGCGTTTCATTGGCTGCTCCAGACTCTGCTACTGCGGAGAACGGAGGCATCTCATCAGATCTGGGTTAAGGTCCGGTTTGCTCTCAAGGCAAATTTGTAGGGAATTCGGCTGCCGCGGGCCAGATCCGGGCAGCTCCGTCCCCCCGGCGAAACTACCCCTTGCATCTCGTCGCCAGACGCGCGACCATCCCGTCAAGTCCGCATGCAAGACTGACAGATGATCCGCCCGGCGTTGTGAGGGCGCCGGGAAGGCCACTCCGGCACCAACTCATGAGGGAAGGTCACTACCATGGGAGAAAACACCCCAAGCACTGCACCAGGGCCCGCTTCGGGCCCGAGATCCATAGCCATCGTCGGCCCCTATCTGAGCGGCAAGACGACCCTTCTGGAGTCCATTCTGTTCCGAACCGGCGCCATAAGCCGTCAGGGCAAGATCACGGACGGCAACACCGTCGGCGACGCGGCGCCCGAGGCCCGTTCCCATGGCATGAGCGTTGAGCTTAACTGTGCTCACACGGAGTTTCTCGGAGACACCTACACCTTTGTCGATTGCCCTGGATCGATCGAGTTTTCCCAGGACCAGCAGGCCGTTCTGGCCGCGTGCGACGCCGCCATCGTGGTGTGCGAGCCGGACGAGAAGAAGGTTCCGGCCCTGCAGCTGATCCTGAAGACCCTGGATGAATACAATGTCCCGCGCTTCCTTTTCCTGAACAAGATCGACAAGGCCGAGGGCCGCATCCGGGATGTGCTGGACATGCTCCAGCCCGCGAGCGCCCATCCGCTTGTCCTGCGCCAGGTGCCGATCTGGGAGAACGGCATTGCCACAGGCTTCGTCGATCTCGCACTGGAACGCGGCTATCTCTACCGCGAACATGCGGAGAGCGAAGTCATTGACGTTCCAGCCGAACTTACGGACCGCAAGGACGAGGCCCGCTTTTCCATGCTTGAGAAGCTTGCGGATTATGATGATGACCTCATGGAAGCGCTGCTGGAGGACATGGAGCCTCCGCGCGATCAGGTTTTCGGCGATCTTTCCCGCGAACTTGCGGAGGGCCTGATTGTTCCTGTGCTGTTTGGTTCTGCGGAAAACGGCAACGGCATTCTGCGTCTCCTGAAGGCGCTGCGTCACGAGGCTCCCACCGTTGAGAGCACTGCCAAGCGGCTCGGCGTCGATGAGGCCATGGGCACGGTCATCCAGCTGATGAAGACGTTCCACACCAGCCATGGCGGCAAGCTCTCCATCGGCCGTGTGCTCGGCGGCACCCTCAGTGACGGTGCAACCGTCTTCGACGCTGACGGAAAGTCTACCCGGGTGTCGGGTATCTTCAGGGTCATGGGCCAGGAGCCCTCAAAAATCGATGGCGCTGAAGCCGGCGAGACGGTCGGGCTCGGCCGCATGGATGATGCCGCCACGGGGGCGACACTCGCGACAGAGAAAGGCGAGACCGCGCAGCTGGCGCCGCTCAACATCTCCGCGCCGGTGTTCAGCCGCGCCATTTCCGCCTCAGACCGCAAGGACGAAGTCAAGCTCACCACCAGCCTGCAGAAGGTGCTTGAAGAAGATCCCTCCCTCATCCTCGACCACAATGCGGAGACCCACGAGATGGTGCTCTGGGGCCAGGGCGAGATGCACCTGCGCGTCGGGCTGGAGCGGCTGGAAGGCAAGTATGGCGTGGCCGCCGATACCCGGCCCCGCAAGGTTGCCTACAAGGAGACCATCCGCAAACCGGTTTCCGAACGGGGCCGCCACAAGAAACAGTCCGGCGGCCATGGCCAGTTCGGCGATGTGGTGATCGACGTGAAACCCATGCCCCGCGGCACCGGCTTCATGTTCGACGACACCATCACCGGCGGCGTGGTGCCGAAGCAGTACATCCCGGCGGTGAAGAACGGCATCGAGGAGTACATGACGAGCGGCCCGCTGGGCTTCCCGGTCGTGGACGTCTCGGTGACCCTCACCGACGGCTCGTACCACGCCGTCGACAGCTCCGAACAGGCGTTCAAGACGGCCGGCCGCATCGGCATGCAGGCCGCCATGCCCAACGCCGCCCCGGTGCTGCTGGAACCCATCGTGCACGTGCAGATCCACGTGCCGTCGGATGCCACGGCCCGGATCAACCAGATCGTCTCCCAACGCCGCGGCCAGCTCCTCGGCTACGACGCCCGCGAGGGCTGGCCCGGCTGGGACACGGTCCAGGCGCACATGCCGGAAATGGAGGTCCAGGACCTCATCATCGAGCTGAGATCAGCAACGGCCGGGGTCGGGACGTATGTCTACGAGTTCGACCACATGCAGGAGCTGACAGGGCGTGAGGCCGATCAGATCGTCGAGGCGGCGAAGGCGGCTGAGGCGGCTTGATGATTTTGTAACACCAACCTACCCTCCCGATCCTGAACGGATCAGGAGGGCCTGCGGGTGCGTTAACTGAGGTCGTGAAAATGCACGAATTGCAGTTTCGTTTCTTTGCGCCACAGATTCTAAGTGTCAATTTTGATTTATAATATTCGGCAAAAGATTTATTAATTGTTTCACTCGTCAATTGCAAGTTATTATGTTTACATTATTATAAGATACGGCCAATATAATTAATTATTTCTGTCAATAATATGAGTATAACTCAGTTT
>JBCCEL010000020.1:0-32906 GCA_039030315.1 Pseudomonadota bacterium | reverse complement strand
GCACTGAGCCTGAAGGCCAGACGTCCGCAGATCGGCGCGGGCCGGGAGCATGAAGACGCCCGAGCCGTTGAGCACAAACAGGCGTTTGAGGCCTATGTGCGCAAAGGTGAGACGGGTGATCTGAGAGGACTGGAAGCGAAGGCGCTGTCGGTTCAGTCCGATCCTGACGGGGGTTACCTTGTCCCGGACGAGACTGAGACCGAAGTGGGCCGCCTTCTCGCCGAGGCCTCTCCGATCAGGGCGATCGCCGGCATTCGGCAGGTGTCGTCCTCCGTTTACAAGAAGCCCTTCGCGACTACGGGCCCTGCGACTGGCTGGGTGGCGGAAACCGGGGTTCGGCCCGAAACCGCTTCGCCGCAACTCGCCGAGCTCCAGTTCCCGGCGATGGAACTCTACGCCATGCCGGCGGCAACCCAAACGCTGCTCGACGACGGAGCGGTGAACATTGACCAGTGGATCGCCGAAGAGGTCCAGACGGCCTTTGCGGAACAGGAAACTGCAGCTTTCGTCAACGGTGACGGTGTTGCCATGCCCAGGGGCTTCCTCAACTACACAAACGTTGCGGACAGCGCGTGGACCTGGGGCAACGTCGGCTACATCGCCTCCGGTGCCGACGGCGCCTTTGCAGCCGCTGATCCGTCGGACGCGCTCATCGACCTCATCTACGCCGTCAAGGCCGGCTACCGGCAGAACGGCCACTGGGTGATGAACCGCAAGACGCAAGGCGAGATCCGCAAGATCAAGGATGGCGACGGGAACTATATCTGGCAGCCGGCCGCTCAGGCGGGCGGTGCGGCCACCCTGACGAACTTCCCCATAGCGGAATCGGAGGACATGCCGGACATGGCCTCTGACAGCTTCTCGATCGCCTTCGGCGATTTCAGGCGCGGCTATCTGATTGTCGACAGGGTCGGCGTTCGCGTGCTCCGCGATCCCTATTCCTCCAAGCCCTACGTCCTGTTCTACACGACCAAGCGTGTGGGCGGGGGCGTGCAGAACTTCGAGGCCATCAAGCTGATGAAGTTCGCCGCCAGCTAGGCGCCGGTTGCCCGAGGAGGGCGTTAACGGCCGCACCTTTCCTCCCTCGTGCCCAGACCGGGTGCGGCCGGGGGTGCGGCGCCGTGTTCCCTGACGGCGCCGCACCCCGCTTTTCCCAGAACTTCGCGGAGTGTCACATGGCAGCAGTTTTGAACAGCGGGCCGGCGGTGGAACCGGTCTCGACCGAGGAGGTCAGGCTCCACCTCAGGATTGATCATGCCGATGAGGATGATCTCATCGCCAGCCTTGTCACTGCGGCCCGCGTCCACATCGAAGTGCAGACCGGCCAGAGTCTGATTACGCAGACCTGGTCCGTGTTTCAGGACGTGTGGCCGAACGCTCCGGCCGTGACCCTTCCGCTCACCCCGGTGATCAGTGTCGATGCGGTCAGGGTCTACAGCGAGGACGACACGCCCTCAGACATTGATCCTTCTCACTATTTTGTGGACACCGCCTCCCGTCCGGCCCGCCTGGTCCTGCGCAGCGGGCGCAGCTGGCCAAGACCGGGGCGTGCAGCCAACGGTGCGGAAGTTGAGCTGACCGCCGGCTTCGGCGCAAACGCTTCGGATGTTCCCGAGCCCCTGCGGCAGGCCGTGCTGCAGCTGGTGGCCCACTGGTACGAGAACCGCGAACCGATCGTCGTCGCAAACAGCGCCATGGCGCTGCCGCACATGGTATCAGCGCTGCTCGCGCCCTACCGCTCGGTGCATCTGATATGAGGCCCGGCGAGTTGCGCCACCGTCTCGTTCTGCAGGAGGCGGTGCGCACGGATGACGGCGGCGGCGGTGCTGTTGAGACCTGGCAGAGCGCAGCAGAGCTGTGGGCTGCCGTCGAGCCGCTTGGCGGGGACGAACCGGTCCGGGCTGAGAAGCTCGAAGGCAATCTCAGCCATCGCGTGACGATCCGCTGGCGGGAAGGTGTACTGCCGTCGATGCGCTTTCTATTCGGTGTCCGGATCCTTGAGATCGACCATGTGGTCTCTCCCAGAGAAAGGCGCCGTCTCCTCGTATGCCGCTGTGTCGAGCGGACCGAAGGCTAGCCAGTGCCCACGACAGTTTCCGGCTTTCAGGCCCTGGCGCGGTCCCTGTCCGGATTGGCCGAGGGCCCGGGCCTTGAGCGGGCAAGGCGCGAAGCGGCCGAGCGCATCCTTGAGCGTGCCCGGCGGAGCTTACGCGCCATCGGTTCTGAGGAGGCGGAGAGAATTGCCGCCTCCCTGCAACTCGTCTTGCGACCCGACGGTAGTCTTGAGGTTGGAACCGCGGATGCGGACGGCACGGCGCTGGAGCTGGGCGGACTGGATCATGCCGCGTCTCCATGGCTCCAGCCGGCTTTCGAGCAGAGTCTGCCCGAGATCAGGCAAGGCTTGCGCCGGGCGCTCATCCAGGACCTGAAAACCAAAAACGAGGTGCGCAGATGACGCTCAGCCCGGCATGGGATCTGCAGACCGCCCTGTGGTCGGCGCTCACCGGCGATGCCGGCGTGCTTGCCACACTTGGCGGTCCCCACATCCACGATGACGTGCCGCAAGGCGCCGACTTCCCATTCGTCTCGATCGGCGAGATCCGGACCAACGACTGGAGCACACAGAGTGCACGGGGGCACGAGCATTTCCTGACGCTTCATGCCTGGTCCCGCGCCAGGGGGCGCAAGGAGGTCCAGGCCATCATGACCGCGCTGGACCAGCTGCTCGATGGTGCCGCGATCCCGCTTCAGGACCACGTGCTGGTCAACCTCAGCCTGGTGTTCTGGGATGCCCGCAGGGACCGGGACGGCGAAACCTATCACGGTGTCATGCGCTTCCGCGCCGTCACCGAGCCCGCCACCCAGGCCTGAACCCGCACAAGATCAATTTCAAGGAGACCCCCATATGACAGCCCAACGGGGCAAGGACCTCTTGCTGAAAGTCGATGGCGACGGCCTCGGCGCATACGAAACGATGGCGGGTCTGCGCTCGCACACTCTCGCCTTCAACGCCGAAACCGTCGACATTACCCATGTCGAAAGCGCAGGCCGCTGGCGCGAACTGCTGGAAGGGGCAGGGGTCAGGAGTGCCAGCATTCGCGGCGCGGGCATCTTCAAGGATGCAGCATCGGACGCCACGGTCAGAAGCTATTTCTTCAACGGCACCATTCGAAACTGGCAGGTCGTCATTCCCGACTTCGGAACCGTCGAGGGGCCGTTGCAGATTTCCTCTCTCGAGTTTGCCGGCCAGCACAATGCGGAACTCACCTACGAATTCTCCCTTGAATCGGCCGGCGAACTCACCTTTGCAGGGGCGATCTGATGGTGAACGCCCATCGCGGTGAAATCTCCGTCGAGCTCGACGGGAAGAGCTGGACCCTCTGCCTCACGCTGGGCGCGCTTGCCGAGCTGGAAAGCGCCTATGGTGACGAAGATCTGCTCGCCATTGCGGAGCGGTTCGAGAGCGGCCGGATCTCCGCTGCTGATGCGGTCAGAGTGATCGGGGCAGGGTTGCGCGGGGCCGGGCACGACCTCAGCGACGAGCACGTCGCTGCCATGCGCATTGAGGGTGGAGCCGCCGGCTATGTGAATGTCGTCGCCCGGCTCCTCAAGGCCACATTCTCGCAGCCGGCCGGTGCGTAAGGACATGGAACCTGACAGAGGTTTTCCATGGCCGTGGATCATGCAGTTCGGGTTTGGCGTCCTGGGTCTCTCCGCGTCTGCCTTCTGGGAAATGACGCCGCGTGAGCTGGAAGCGGCCATGTCGGCGCATTACGGCACGCCTGGCGCCAGGCAACCGCTCGACCGCAACGGGCTCAACGGTTTGATGGAAAGGTTTCCTGACGATGACCGAACGCATTGACGGGCTGCGGGTCAGCATCGGCCTTGATGCCAGCCGCTTCAAGACGGATCTGGCGGATTTGCGAAAGGCAGGCGAGGGGTTTGGCTCCTCGCTCACCCGGGCGTTCACCCGCGCGGCATTTGATGGCAGGAAACTGTCCGATGTCATGCGGGGGCTGGCAGTCTCCCTGTCACGCAGGGCGCTGAGTGCCGCTTTGCGGCCGCTCGAGCAGGGCATCGGAGGATTGTTCGGCCAACTTTTCCAGGGGGTCACTCCGAACGCCAACGGCAATGTCGTTTCTGCCGGTCGCATTGTGCCTTTTGCGAACGGCGGCGTGGTTGGATCTCCGACCATGTTTCCGTTGCGGGGCGGCGCGACCGGTCTGATGGGCGAGGCCGGTCCGGAGGCGATCCTTCCGTTGGCCCGCGGGAGCGACGGCAAGCTGGGCGTCCGCGCCGGTGGAACTTCTGCCGTTAACGTGACCGTCAACATCCAGACACGGGATGCCGAAAGCTTCCAGCGGTCGCGGTCACAGGTGGCCGCAATGATCAGCCGGGCTGCCGAGCGCGGTACCCGAAATCTTTAGAGAGCAGCCGGAATGAGTATCCACGATGTGCGCTTTCCAGCGTCGATCTCACGTGGCGCAAGCGGCGGGCCTGAACGGCAGACTGAAATCGTCGTGCTCGGTTCAGGGCACGAAGAGCGCAATACGCGCTGGGCGCATTCCCGCAGGCGCTACAATGCAGGGCTCGGCGTGCGGACCCTCAATCAGATTCACGAAGTTATCAGCTTCTTCGAAGCGCGTCGCGGCCGGTTGTACGGTTTCCGGTGGAAGGACCATGCGGACTTCAAGTCTGCCGGTCCCCAGGATCCCGTGACGCCGTCAGATCAGCTCATCGGTACCGGCGACGGGACCGAAACGACCTTCCAGCTCAAGAAGGTCTATGCGTCCGGCGGTGAGCTGTACGAACGCGTGATCACCTGGCCGGTTCAGGGGACGCTTCAGGTGGCGGTTGACGGTTCACCGATGTCGGAGGGAACCGACTACACGGCGGATTATTCCAGCGGGCAGGTTATCTTTCTGCCCGGTTCTGTTCCGGCGACCGGCCTGGCGGTCACGGCCGGGTTCGAGTTCGATGTGCCGGTGCGGTTCGACAGCGACGTGCTGGAAATCAACCTTGCGGCCTTTGAGGCAGGCGAGATCCCTGATGTGCCGATTGTTGAGGTCCGGACATGAAAATCCTTCCCCCAGGCCTTCAGGAGCATCTGGATTCCGGGGTCACCACATTGTGCTGGTGCTGGAAGCTGACCGACAATTCGGGCCGTGTCCTGGGTTTCACCGATCACGATAGGACTTTGAGCTTCGATGGAGTCGAGTTCGAGGCGTCCTCCGGGTTCACCGGTTCCGAGATTGAATCGAGTGCCGGGCTTGCGGTCGATAATCTTGATGTGGAAGGCGCTCTCTCTTCGGCTGCCCTGAATGAGGATGATCTTGCAGCCGGTGTGTTTGACAATGCTGGTGTTGAGATCTTTCGTGTGAACTGGCAGAGCCCTGATCAGCGCGTTCTCATGCGGACCGGGAACATCGGCGAAGTGAGCCGCTCCGCGAACGGGTTCAGTGCCGAAATCAGGGGATTGGCTCACCGCCTGAATCAGCCGGCAGGGCGTCTGTTTCAACATACCTGCGATGCGGATCTCGGCGATGACCGGTGTGCGGTCGATTTGCTCAACGCGGCATACTCGTCAACGGGCGCAGTGTCGTCCGTGCAGGACCGCCGGCGATTCTTCGTGACCGGCCTGGAGAGCTACGCTGACGCCTGGTTCCGGCGCGGGCGTCTGGAATGGCAAACCGGCCTCAACCAGTCACTGGCCATGGAGATCAAGAGCCATCGGCTTACGTCCCAGGGTACGGTGATAGAGCTCTGGCAGCCGATGCCGTGTGAAATCGGTGTCGGTGACATGTTCTCGGTTACCGCCGGCTGCGACAAGCAATTCGCCACTTGCCGGGAAAAGTTCGCGAACCAGGCGAATTTCCGCGGATTTCCGCACATGCCGGGCAACGATTTCGCCATTTCCTATCCGGCCCGCGGCGACTCTGCGAATGACGGGGCCAGCCGAAACTGATGGGCGTAAACCCTGACGCCATCGTGAGGGCTGCGCGCTCCTGGCTGGGAACACCCTATCGGCATCAGTCAAGTGTCCGTGGTGCGGGTGCGGACTGCCTCGGACTCGTCCGCGGAGTGTGGCGGGCAGTATACGGGGACGAGCCGGAACTGGCGCCGCCCTATTCGCCCGACTGGGCGGAGGTTGGTGGCGCGGAACTCATGGCCGAGGCGGCCGCCCGTCATATGGACCGTATTCCCAACGACACGCGGGGTGCGGGAGATCTGTTGCTCTTCCGCTGGCGCGGACATCTTCCCGCCAAGCATGCAGCCATTCTCACAGCCCCTTGGCGCATGATCCATGCCCATGAGGGCTCTGGTGTTTGCGAAGTGCATCTGAACGGCTGGTGGCTGCGCCGCCTCGCTTATGTTTTCCGGTTTCCAGACATCGAGAGCTGATGGCGACACTTGTTCTTCAGTATGCAGGCCAGGCTCTGGGCTCCGCGGTCGGCGGTCCCGCCGGCGCCCTTCTTGGGCGTGCGGCTGGCGCTATTGCTGGCCAGTTCATCGACCAGGCGCTTCTGGGAGACAAGCCGAGGCGGGCCACAGGTCCGCGGCTTGACGACCTTAAGGTGCAGGGCTCCAGCGAGGGAAGCGCGGTGCCCCAGGTTTTCGGACGCGTCCGCGTTGCCGGTCAGCTGATCTGGGCGACCAATTTCGAGGAAATGGTTTCGACACGGACGGAGAAGGCGGGCGGTAAAGGCGCGCCGAGTACAGGAAAATCAGAACTTACGGAGTACACCTACTTCGCCAACTTCGCTGTCGGCCTGTGTGAAGGTGAGATCTCGCGGATCGGCCGTGTCTGGGCCGATGGCAAGGAGATCGATGTTTCCGGCTATACCACACGGGTCTACCGGGGAGACGAGCACCAGGCGCCGGACAGCCTGATCGAGGCAAAGGAAGGCGCCGGATTTGCTCCGGCCTATCGCGGTCTTGCCTATATCGTGTTCGAGAGCCTGCCTCTGGAGCAATTCGGAAACCGGCTGCCGCAGCTTTCTTTCGAGGTGTTCCGGGGGCTGGATGATGTCGAGACGCGCGTCAGGTCCGTGGCCGTCATCCCCGGTCTGACCGAGTTCGGCTATCATCCTGAACCCGTGACGCGCGATGCCGGGTTTGGCGAAACGGCGCCTGAAAACACCAATGCCCTGGCCGGCCGCACCGATTGGTCACTGGCCATGGATCAGCTTCAGGCGACGTTTCCGAACCTGGCCTCCGTCTCGCTTGTGGTGTCGTGGTTCGCGGATGACTTGCGCTGCGGCCAATGCCTGATCCAGCCGGGTGTGGAGAACCCTGAGAAGGTGACGTCGCCTGTCGACTGGGGTGTTACGGGGCTGGACCGCGCTGGCGCGTACGCTGTCAGTGAGGTTGGGGGCCGGCCGGCGTTCGGGGGCACGCCCTCGGATAATTCGGTCGTAGCTGCCATTCAGGATCTAAAAGCGCGCGGGCTTAAAGTCACCTTCTATCCCTTCCTCAACCTGGATGTCCCGGCCTCGAATGGCCGACAGGACCCCTACAGCGGTGCCGCCGATCAGCCGGTTTATCCGTGGCGGGGCCGCATCACCTGCGATCCGGCGCCGGCGGTTGCGGAGACGCCCGACCAGAGCCCGGCCGTTCTGCCCCAGATCGAAAGTTTCTTTGGCACCGCCGTTGCTGGGGACTACTCGGTTTCCGGCGAAACGGTCATCTACACCGGCCCGGTTGAATGGTCCTACCGCCGCATGGTGCTGCACTATGCACACTTGTGCGAAGCAGCGGGCGGGGTTGATGCATTTCTGATCGGCTCTGAACTGCGTGGCCTCACGACCTTGCGTGACACGGCGGATCACTACCCGGTGGTTGACGAACTCGTCGCACTGGCGAGCGATGTCGCGCAGGTTCTGCCGCAAGCAGCGGTGTCCTATGCGGCAGACTGGTCAGAGTATTTCGGCCATCACCCTCAGGACGGCAGCGGGGATGTCTTCTTTCATCTGGACCCGCTCTGGAGCTCACCTGACATCGCCTTCGTCGGGATCGACAACTACATGCCGCTCTCTGATTGGCGCGATGGCGCCGGACATGCGGATGCGCTGGCGGGTCATGGCAGCGTCTACGATCTGTCATATCTGCAATCGAACATTGCGGGCGGTGAAGGTTTTGACTGGTACTATGCCAGCCAGGCGAACCGCGATGCCCAGGTTCGGTCCGCGATCACGGACGGTGCGGCAGCGAAGCCCTGGGTCTTCCGGTACAAGGATCTTGCCGGCTGGTGGGGGGAGACGCACTTTGACCGGCCCGGCGGCGCCGAGAACCCGACGCCGACAGGCTGGGTGCCCCGGTCCAAGCCGATCCGGTTTACCGAGGCCGGTTGTCCGGCAGTCGATAAAGGCAGCAATCAGCCCAACGTGTTCTACGACGCGAAGTCGTCAGAAAGTGCGTTGCCCCACTACTCCAGCGGCGACCGGGATGACCTCATCCAGCGCGCCTATCTCGATGCGGTGAGTTCGTTTTGGGCGACCAGTGGCACGGCGACCAATCCGGTTTCTGAGATCTATGCCGGCCCGATGCTCGATCCTGAGCACATCTCGTTCTGGGCCTGGGATGCCCGGCCCTTCCCGGCCTTTCCCTATCTCGATGAGGTCTGGTCGGACGGCGCCAACTATGAACGCGGACACTGGCTCAATGGCCGGGCGGGCGGTGTTACCTTGAAAGCGCTAGTTGAGGCCGTTCTGTCCCGCCACGGTTTCATTGATGGAGACGCTTTGACGCTCTCCGGACTGCTGGACGGCTACCTGATCGACCGGCCGATGTCCGTGCGAGATGCGCTCGAACCACTCAGTCTTGCCTATTTCTTTGACGGAGTGGAGACTGCGGGCACTATTGTTTTTCGACACCGTGAACAACCGGTGTCCTACGACGTCGATGTGGACGAGCTTGCCGATCCCGGTCGGAACGGACCGCTTTACGAACGGACCCGCGCCCAGGAAACCGAACTGCCGGCGGAGGTCAGCCTGAGCTATGTCGACAATCTGGCCGACTACCGCCGGGCGGCGGTTTCGACGCGGCGGCTCAGCGGGCACAGCGTCCGCAAGGCAACAGCCGATCTGCCGGCTGTGCTCTCGCAGTCGGCAGCCCAGGAGCGCGCCGATATCTGGCTACAGGATACCTGGGCTGGCCGCGAAAAGCTTGAGCTCCATCTGCCGCCACGGCTGATTGCACTCGACGCAGGAGACGTTATCTCGCTGGACGGCAGCGTGTTCGCGATTACATCCGTTCTTGACAGCGCCGCGCGCGCTGTCTCTGCGCGGAAAATGGAGCCCACGGTCTACCGGGGCGGCGCCGGCCCGCAGCGCGGGCAGACATTCAGCCGCGCGCAGGCTTTCGGGCCGGCGGAGTTCCAGTTCCTCGACCTGCCACTGCTCAGCGGCGGGGAAGAAGCGCATGACGGCTGGATCGCGGCTAGCGCCAAACCCTGGCCGGGTCAGCTCTCGTTGTTGCGGGTGACAGGCCCCAGCGCATCATTTGTCCGCAACATCGATGCTCCGGCAACCATGGGTGAAACGCTCTGGGACTTCTATGCGGGCCCCACAGCGCGTCTTGACCGGGGCAACCGGCTCCGGATCCGGATGCGCTCCGGAGCACTGCAATCGGTCTCGGACTTAGAGCTCCTGAACGGCGCCAACGTTGCGGCGCTGCGTAACGGGGAAGGCGTGTGGGAGGTCTTCCAGTTCCGCGACGCTGTGCTGACTTCCGCAGATGTGTATGAGGTTTCAGCGCTCCTGCGTGGCCAGGGTGGCAGCGAGCTGGCAATGCGCAACCCTGTGCCGGCCGGCGCGCCGTTTGTGCTCCTGAACGGAGCTGTCCTGCAGGCCAATCTTTCCTTGTCGGACGTTGGGCGCGCGCTGACCTGGCGCTGGGGACCACGGACCCGGGATGCCTCCGATCCATCCTATGCGGAGGAGATGCATACGTTCACCGGAGTGGGGCAGCGTCCCTTGAGCCCGGTTCACGTGCGCGGCGCGAAGGAGCCGGGCGGCATCGGGATCAGTTGGGTCAGGCGCACGCGTCTGGGGGGCGATTCCTGGGCGCAGGTTGAGGTGCCGCTCGCTGAAGAGGTGGAAGCCTACGAAGTCGACATTCTCAATGACACCGGCGCGACGGTCCGCACGCTCTCTTCTGCGGTCCCCTCCGTCCAATATGCCGATGCTGAAATCACCGCCGACTTTGGCGCTGTTCCGTCCAGCCTGAAAGTGCGCGTCTATCAGCTCTCCGCTACTGCCGGCCGCGGGAGCTATCGAGAGAAGGTTCTGCATGTCTGATACAACGAAACTGCTGCTGCCGCTGATCGAAGCCTCCCAGGCGCAGAAGCACGTGACCCACAATGAGTCTCTGCTGACGCTGGATGTCGTGGTTCAGCTCGGCGTCCTTGACCGGGACCTCACGGCGCCTCCCGCCGGCCCTGCCGATGGGGACACATATGTCGTCGCACCGCCGGCGACGGATGCCTGGGCGGGGAACGAAGGCAACATCGCCAGCTGGCAGGACGGGGTCTGGCAGTTCCGGGTACCGCGCACAGGCTGGATCGCCTGGATCGCCGATGAAGCGCAACTGTGTGCCTTCGATGGCGCGGCCTGGGTCTCCGTCGGCCAGGGCCTGGCGACAACCGACGTAACGGTTTTCGTTGCGCCTGACAGCGGTTCCGCCGAGGCCGGCGATGTGATCGCGGACATTCAGGCCGCAATCGATTCGCTGGAGCGTTACCGGTTCGGCAGCGGGGCGAGGGGACTCGTGAAGCTGCGGGACGGGATCTTCCCGATTTCGGTACCGCTTCGTGTCACGCATCCTCAGGCTGACCGCATCGAACTGCAGGCGCAGAACGCGCCGTCAACCCTTGCAAAGTCGGATTTCAACGGTACCCTGAACGATGATGAAACGGCTCTGCGGAGCAGATACCCTTGCGTGATCGAGTGCCAGGACTGCTCGGGAGTTGAACAGCCCGCAGCCGGTATCGGGCTCACTGTTCGTGATCTTGCGTTCATACGCACGTCGGGCAGCAGCACCCAGTCAGGCTATCTTTGCTACGGCAGAGGCGCCTTTTCGCGCTGCGCCTTCTTCGGCTTCACCTATGGTATCCAGGCGCGCGACATGGGGCAGATTGCCGGCGTTGACGGTGTGGTGGTGCTGCACAGTTCAAACACCGCCGTCTACGCGATCGGTGATGCCAACATCAACGTGGATGACGGCGGCGGCGAGCCGTTCCTCCTCGGCTACTCCGGCAACTATCATGCGTGGGCTAACGAGAAATCCTCGATCACGCTGACAGGCGGAGGCTCTTCCCACGCCTGGAACACCGGCAGCTACGGCTTCAACGCGCAGGACCGGTCAAACCTGAAGGTGCGCGACTTCGTGGTGGATGCCATCGGCAGCAGGGCGTTCTACGGCCTCTACGGCAGCTACGTCTACGCTGAGGACATTACTCTGAACGGCCACGTGAACTATGCCGGTCAATTCCGGTACGGGACTGTCGCTTATGTCAGGAACATTACAATCGACGCAGCACTTGGTGCGACGGAGAAGACCATTTTCGCCGACTACAACTCCCACATTACCGAGCAGGGTACGAATCTGAACGCGACCTTCAATCCCTCCGTGGGAACCTCCGGGAACAAGAGCTCGTCCGTCGTCTGATGAGGGGATCGATCGAACCCGCCGGCAGGTCCGGGTCGGCCGGCAATCACGCAATTGGGCGTGAGGTGGAGCGCGAGGTGATCTTCCGTGGGCGGAGATTTTCTGCAGGACCGCAGGCGCGCCTGGAGCTGCTTGAGGCGGCCAACATTGCCCGTTCCGCCGTACTCAGCGGAACCAGACCCGGAGACTTGCGCTGGAGCCATCCTGCACGGGATTTCATCTGGTTTGATGTCGATGGATGCCCGGTCAGAATGGACGCCTACACCCTGCTCGCGCTCGCGACCGGCTTTGCGCGGCAAAGCGAGGACGACAGGTTGAACCGGTCTCTGAACACTTAGCTCATCTGGTGTTGACCGTTACTTGCTGAAGGATCGGCGGAGTTGGAAACGTCCCTGGACATCTGGCTAGCCGCGTTCGGCAGCGCGCGGAGTTATCTCGCCTTTTCCGTCGGCGGCGCTTTGGTTGCCCTTGCTCTCACGCCAAGCATGAGCCGGCGCGAAGCGATCGTCTCGCTTGCGGGAAATGTTGCTGTCGCCGTGTTTGCCGGTCCCGGAGCGCTAGCTTCTATGGGTGTGGAGAGCGAGCCGTTGAAGCTCCTGCTCCATTCCGTTCTCGGTCTCACCGGTGTCTCTGTTGCGCGCGGCCTGATCCGGTTGGGCAAGGCGTTCGAAGCCGATCCTGTGGGAACGCTGCGGACATTCCTCTCAAAAGCCAAACTTTCGAATGGTCATGACAAATCTCGCGACGGCTGACGGACCCGTTCTCTGCCTGGTTCAACTGGCTTTGAGCGTTGTCCTTCTTTGGCAGGTTTTCAATCTGCAGTTCGAATCATTCCGGACCGCTCCGAAGCCGCTGCGCCTTGCTGCATCAGGTCTCATGTTTGCCGTTCTGTCCGGCATCTGCATCGCGCTGACCGGGCCCCAGCAGCCGGGGGCGGACTGGCCGCACCTGCTGATTCTCGCCTCGCTTAGCTGCCTCGTGCAGCGGATGCGCCAAGCGCGCACGTGCTTCTGAGACATAGAGCCGGGCACAAATGCAAGTCTTGCCCGAGCGGCCCAATCAAAGAGGAGGATTGCGATGCGTTTGAACGCTGCCGGACTGAAGCTGATCAAGTCCTTCGAAGGATGGCGTGGAACCGCTTACCGCGACCCGGTCGGCGTGTGGACAATCGGATACGGTCACACCTCCAGGGCAGGGCCGCCCGAAGTCTATCCCGGGTTGAAGATCAGCCGGATGCAGGGGCAGGAAATCCTCCTGAGGGACCTTGATCAGTTCGCGCGTGAGATCAGGCCCCATATCCGTGTCCGCCTGAACGACAATCAATACTCGGCGTTGCTGTCGTTCGCTTACAACGTTGGCGCCACCAATTTCAAACGCTCTTCTGTATTGCGGTTCGTCAATGCGCGCAGGTTTTCCGATGTGCCGGCCCGGCTGATGCTGTGGAACCGCGCGGGCGGGCGGGTGCTGCGCGGTCTGACCAGGCGGAGAGCCGCGGAGGGGGCCTTGTTCGTAGATGCAGAAAGTCCCGAGGCTCAAGCGCAGGACCAGAAGGCCATGCGGCAGGCACGAGGTCCCGTTTCTCAGCGCAGAGGGAAGAGCGGTCTGAGATCGTCGACCAACCGCGCGGGCATCGCCCTGTTTCTGAGCGTGCTCGCGGGTCTGTTTGAGGATGTCCGGTCAATGCTGGCCGCAGCCATGAGCAGCGGCATCCTGACCGCACTTCTGTCCTGGAAGAACTCGCTGTCGCTGCTTCTGCTTCTGGTCTCGGGATTTGCCATTTGGTGGATTGTCCGGGAGCGGGGTTTGAAAGCCATGGATGATGGGATCTGACGATGATAACGCAAATCCTGGACTTGCTTGACGGGCCGGTCTTCAAGATCATCGACAAGCTGATCCCGGATCCCGACCTTAAGCTGAAGCTTAAGGCTGAGATCCAAACGGCTGTCCGGGAAGCGCAGGCCGAACTGGTCAATGCCCAGCGCGATGTCGTGCTGGCGGAGTATGAACTTGACAGCTGGATCACGCGGCACTGGCGCCCGTGTCTCATGTTCCTGGCGATGTTCATTCTGGCGCTTTACGGAATAATTCTGCCTTTCGGGAACCTCCTGTTGGACGCCCCGATCGGTTTCGCTCCCCTCTGGGATGAGGTGCCCGCCGGGGTATGGGAACTGCTCAAATGGGGCGTTGGAGGATATGTGGGCGGCAGGTCGCTGGAGAAAATTGCCGGTGCGGTCGTTCAAACGACCGAGAAGGGCGAGAAGCCGGACGGCTTCAGGCGCAGGTTCATTCGCAAGCGCATCATGTAGCTTGGACCCGTTAACCAGCTTCGGATTTAAACTTGACATGGAGCAATTTTCATAGGAAATAATACAGATATCAATATGAAAATAAACCGGGAAATATCATATTCTGAACTGGCTGGACTCGTTTTGCTCCTGGAAGCAGAGCGCCCCAGGGAATCTGATCAGGGAATGGTCGCCCTGGCCCACGTTGTCTGCAATCGTTTGTTGTCTGGAGAACATTTTAGCAACATTTGCCAGGATCCTGACTTTGTACCGGAAGCCGGACGCGGCAGCTATCTCGACTGCCGGGACATGTCGGTATCACTGGAGGTGCTCGGATTGATCGCAGAGGCTCTGTCTCCGGATGGTGATGATCCGACCGATGGTGCATTGCGCTTTCATCGCCACGACACTTCGCCCGACTGGGCCAGCGAGTTGGAGCCCAGTGCGCTGATCGGAGGAAGATTCTACTATCCGAAAGGCGCATTTCCCTGATTGTCAGGCTGTTGTCATAGTTCGTTCATCCATGGTTCAGAGAGAGTGCAATAGGGTCGCACTCCGAATATGGAGTGGAGTAGGACATTGCTGAAATCGCTGATAATCGCAGCCGCCCTGTTGTTCGTTGCTACAGGTGCGTCTGCGTCTTCCTACTCGAGTACGCCAAAGTTTGCTCCCGTCGCCTATGGTGCGGCAAAGACGGCCCAATACAACAAGAAGGACGTGATCCCGCCTTCTGAGGCTGCTCAGATCGCCGGTTGCGTCGCTCCGCGCTGCAGGTTGTTGACGGTACGTCTTTCCCGCGGAAGTCCTCCGCGCTATGTTATCCGCGCGCGCAAACAGGGTCAGGTGATAAGGATCATCATCAATGCACTGACCGGTGATGTCTTGCGCTGAATTTTTGCGGGCTGATTGGCAAAGAGGGCTCTGACATGCGGCTTCTTGTGGTCGAGGACGATCCTGACATTAACAGACAACTGGTTACCGCCCTGACCGATTCCGGCTATGTGGTCGACTCGGCGACAGACGGTGAAGAGGGGCACTTCCTCGGCGATACCGAGCCCTATGATTGCGTGATCCTTGATCTTGGACTTCCGGTCATGGATGGCGTCAGCGTCCTGGAAGCCTGGCGTCGCGAAGGCCGCAAGATGCCCGTGCTCATTCTGACGGCGCGCGACCGTTGGAGCGACAAGGTTTCAGGCTTTGATGCTGGCGCGGATGACTACGTCTCCAAGCCCTTCCACATGGAAGAGGTTCTGGCCCGGGTGCGCGCGCTGCTTCGCCGGAACGCGGGGCATGCGACGAGTGAATTGACATGCGGGCCGATGATGCTTGACACCAAGGCCGCCAAGGTGACGGTGGAAGGGCATGCGATCAAGCTGACCTCGCTGGAGTACCGGCTACTTGCCTACCTCATGCATCACCAGGATCGGGTCGTATCGCGCACCGAGCTGGTTGAGCATCTGTATGATCAGGATTTCGATCGGGATTCCAACACGATCGAGGTCTTTGTCGGCCGTGTCCGCAAGAAAATTGGCGTCGATATGATCAAGACGGCGCGCGGTTTGGGCTATCGGCTGGCGGTGCCGGATGAAGGGGCATAACTCCCTCGCATTCCGTCTGGTTGCATCGTCGGCAATCTGGAGCCTGGTTGTTCTGGCCGTCGCCGGATTCCTGCTGGCGCAGCTCTTCCGCACCTCGGTGGAACGCAATTTCGATGCCCGGCTGCAGTCGCTGATGGATGCGCTGCTCGCCAGTGTGGAGCTCAATGCCGTCGGCAAGCTGCAAAACAGCAGGCCGCTACCGGATGCGCAGTTTTCCCTCCCTCTTTCCGGCTGGTACTGGCAGGTTTCTCCGCAACGGAACCAGAAAATCGAATCGCTCGCTTCTGAATCGTTGCTGGAGCAGCGGTTACCGGTGGGCCAGAGCCTGAATTCCGGGCGCACCAGCAGCGGCGTTGCGCGGTACTATCTGGATGGCCCTTACGGCAAGAAGCTGCGCGTGGTTGACCGGCTCATCCAGCTGTCCGATCGTGGGGGCGTGTTCACCATTCTCGTTGCCGGAGATGAAAAGGTCGTCGCGGATGACCTTGCGTCCTTTAACCGGACGCTCATTACCGCTCTGGGCATTCTTGCGGCAGGCCTTGCCGTTGCGGCCTTCGTGCAGGTTCGGTACGGACTTGGCCCGTTACGTTCGCTGAAGGAAGGGCTGATCGCCGTCCGCGCCGGCAAGGAGAAGCGCCTTCAGGGTGCCTATCCCGATGAGATCCAGCCTGTCGCCGATGAGCTTAACTTGCTGCTTGAGAACAACGACGAAATCGTTGAGCGAGCGCGGACCCAGGTTGGCAACCTGGCGCATGCGCTCAAGACGCCCTTAAGCGTTATCAGCAACGAAGCAAACCTGGCCGAGGGCGAACTGGCCGATCATGTACAGGCGCAGAGCCAGAACATGCGTGACCAGATCAACATGTATTTGGACCGCGCGAGGCGGGCCGCCCGTGCACGGACGCTTGCCTCTGTAACCACGGTCGAGCCGGTTCTGGACAGCCTGGCGCGCACCCTGCAGCGCATCAATCTGGACAAGAACATTTCGGTTGATGTCCAATGCACCGAGAATGCCCGTTTCCGGGGTGAAAAGCAGGATCTTGAGGAGATGATCGGCAATCTCCTGGAGAATGCGTTCAAGTTCGCTGAGTCCAGGATTGATCTGCATGCGGTCTGGCGTCCATCGGAAATGGATGAAGGCCGGGTCTGGATCGACATCTTCGTCGCGGATGACGGGCCGGGACTGACCCCGCAGCAGCGGCGCGAAGCTGTGAAGAGAGGTCACAGGATCGACGAATCCAAGCCGGGTTCGGGCCTGGGGCTCAACATTGTCTCAGAAACCGCCGCTATGTACGGCGGCAAGATCAAGCTCGGCCCGTCCTATCTCGGAGGTCTCGAGGTCAAGCTCAAGCTGCCGGCCGTCGTAGATTAGGCCTGGCCCTGAGCCGCGCCCGCCACCGCTGAGGAACTCAGGGTGGGGATGCCACGCTCTCGATAAGGCGTGCGCCCATAATAGGCGCGGTAGCATTTGGAGAAGTGGGACGGCGAGGAGAAGCCGCAGGCCAGTGCGACGTTGATCACCGACATGTTCGTCTGCAGCAGCAGAGATCGTGCCTTTTTCAGCCTGAGTTCAAGATAGTAGCGCTTCGGCGATCGGTCGAGGTAGCGGCGGAAAAGGCGTTCCAGCTGGCGTGTGGACAGACCAGCTTCCTTGGCCAGCAGGCTGGGGGAAAGAGGTTCCTCCAGGTTCTGTTCCATCTGTTCGATTATGCCGACCAGTTTTGGATGCCTTGCGCCGATCCGGGCCGGAAGCGACATGCGCTGATGCTCGCTGTGGTGCCGGATCGGCGAATGCAGAACCTGTTCGGCCGTGTCCGCGGCGAGATCCGGGCCGTGCTGGCTGGCGATCATCGCCAGCATCATGTCGATCGGCGATGTGCCGCCGGCTGAGGTGAACCTGTCTCGGTCGATCTCGAACAGTCCGCCTGTGACCTCGATCTCCGGAAAGGCTTCGGCGAAGCCGGGCAGGTTCTCCCAGTGGATCGTGCAGCGATAGCCATTGAGAAGCCCCGCTTCGGCCAGCAGATGGCTTGATGTGCACAGCCCGCCGATGTCGCAGCCGCGCCTGTCGGCCTTTCTCAGCCAGTTGATCAGACGCTTGTCCGTCTGCAGATGGACGTCAATGCCTGAACACAGAATGATGGTGGTGTGGTCACCAATGTCGTTGATCGATCCGTCCACCATGATCGGCATGCCGTTCGATCCTGAAACGGGCTCGCCGTCGATGGAATGAACCGTCCATGCGTACAGATCGCGCTCCGACATGCGATTGGCGATACGCAGAGGCTCGACCGCGGCAGCAAGCGGCATCATCGAAAACTTCGGAATGAGAACGAAGGCAAACCGCTGGGGAAGTTCTCTCGGCTTTTCACCGAACATTCAGACCTCGTCATCAAGGGCCAAGCCACATCGGTTCCCACATACTGCCGCATGGATTTTTTTTCCAGTCGCAAATTGCAGAGGGCGTGTCGTTAGCGGGCATGTGGAGTCCGTGACGGGACCGCATACAGGCGCGGCCCATGACGGGCCGGAGCCAGGGATGACGGAAATGAACATGATGCCCGCGGTAACGGATACTGATGCAAGTGCCGTTAATCCAGTCGCTCACTTCCTGGGCGCGTTCTCGATCGAGATCACCCCGAAGCACATCGAGAAGATCGATTTGCTGGCGGAGCGGCTTCAACCGGGCAGCAATGTCTATATCGCCATGATCGAGAAGGATGATCAGGCCGGCATCACCGCAGCGGCGCGCGCGGTCCGCGATGCCGGTCTGGAGCCGATCCCGCATGTTCCCTCACGCTTCGTGCCGACGGCCCAGGACCTGGACAACTGGCTTGCCTCCTATGCCGGCGAGGCCGGTGTGACGACGGCTCTGGTCCTTGGAGGCGGTGCTGCGCAGCCGGTTGGAGAGTTCGATGCTGCCATCCAGCTCATGCAGACCGGATTGTTCGCCAAGCACGGCATCAACCGTCTCGGCATGGCCGGACACCCCGAGGGCAATCCCGACATCGAGCGCAATGTCGGCAAGCCGGCGCTGCTGCAGGCTCTGAAGGAGAAGCAGAAATTCGTCGAGGATGCCGGGATTGAAGCCCACATCGCAACGCAGTTCCTCTTTGAAGCCGGACCCGTGGAGGCCTGGGCGGAAGAACTGCGGAATGAAGGGATCACATTGCCGATCCATGTCGGCGTCCCTGGCCCTGCAACGCTCAAGACGCTGGTCAAGTATGCGGCGCTGTGCGGCGTCGGGGCTTCGGCGAAGTTCATCCGCAAGCAGGCGATGAACATCACCAAGCTGATGTCCGTTTCAGCGCCGGACGGTTTTGTGGCCGGGCTGGCGGATCTGCACATGCGGCGGCCCGAACTCGGCATCAGCCGGGCGCACCTCTATCCCTTCGGCGGTTTTGACCGGCTCTTCGACTGGCTCGACGAGGCCCGTTCTTAAGGCTTGAACGCCCGGCCTCAGACCGTGGCCGGGCTCTCCCTGGCCCCGAGGAAACTCACCCCGCTGCCTTCTTTAGCCGTGGCGCATATCCAGTCCCAGGCGTGGTGCGCGTAGGACCGGAAGACCATCAGCTCGAAGACGTCCGGTTCTTCTGAGACGATGCGCACCATCGCAGCCACTTCCGCAAAGCTCATCCGGCGCACGGTCCCGGCCGTGAATTCCGGCTGCGTGAAATCAATGGATGACCCCTTCATCAGGGTTTCACGGACGGTTTCACCCTCGAGCCTGATGATCGAGCGGGCGTCCGACACGTTGACGGCGAGGGAATGGGTATCGCCCAGAGCCTCAACCAGCCTCGCATGCAGATCTGCGGTCTGCTTTCGCGGACACGTGATCAGCCATTGATCGACAGACATCCAGAGACAGACCAGCTCGCCTTGCTCCGTCGATGAGCGCGGCGTGCGCGGCAAATCGAAGCCGAGCACTTTCTTGGCGGCACTCAGGAACTTTTTGTCATCCGGCAAGCCGCGAAGATCGATCATGCCGCGGTCCACCACTTCCGACATCTTGAGTGTCAGGTTGTTCGGAAGGTCCAGCTCGCTGAGAGCGGTGATCATCAATGCCTCAGACATTTTGCCGGGCTCCTTCCTGGTCATAAAAGACGGGGCTGACGATTTCAGCCTTCACCGTCTTGCCCCCCTCCAGCGGGAAGCTGATTTTCTCGCCCATCCGGGACCGGCCCTTCTCGATCAGGGCCATGGCAATGGAGCGGTTGAGTGTCGGGCTCCAGTATGTCGACGTCACCTGCCCGATCATGTCCATGGGCGGTTTGTCCTTCACCTGTGCGACCGCATAGGCGCCGTCCGGCAGCACCTCGTTCGGATCATCGGTCAGAAGACCTACGAGCTCCTTGCGGTTCTCGTCGCTCAGGTGGGGAAGCTCCAGGGCCCGTTTGCCAATGTAGTCGGCTTTCTTCTTCGACACGGCCCAGTTGAGACCGAGATCGAGCGGTGTGACCGTTCCGTCGGATTCATCGCCGATGGCGATAAAGCCCTTTTCCGCGCGAAGCACATGAAGCGGCTCGGTACCGTAAGGCTCGACCCCGAACTCTTCTCCGGCTTCCAGAAGCTTCTCCCAGAACACGCGACCGTTGTTGCTCGGAACCGCGATCTCATAGGAGAGCTCACCGGAAAACGAAATCCGGAACACCCGCGCCTGGCAACCCTCGATCGTTCCGGCCACGCATCCCATGAAGGGTAAGGCTTCCGGCGAAAAGTCGACATCGCCCTCGAGCTTCTCCAGAAGGGCACGTGCCTTTGGTCCGGCGATCGCGAACTGCGACCACTGTTCGGTCACAGGTGTCACAAACACCTGCATGTCCGTCCACTCGGTCTGCAGCCATTCCTCAAGCCAGGCCGCGATACGCTCGGCACCGCCCGAGGTGGTGTGCATCAGATAGTGGCTTTCCGCGAGACAGACGGTGACCCCGTCATCAAACAGGAACCCCATCTCGTTCATCATGAGGCCATAGCGGCCGCGACCGGGCTTCAGAGTCGAGAAGGTGTTAGTGTAGATCCGGTCGAGCAGGGCGCCGGCGTCAGGCCCCTTGATTTCGATCTTGCCAAGAGTTGAGGCATCCAGAATCCCCACCTTTTCGCGGACCGTGAGGATTTCCCGGTTGATCGCGGCGTGCTTGTCCTCGTCTCCGCGGGGATAGCAGTAAGCTCGGCGCCAATCGCCAATCGGCTCCCAGACAGCGCCATTCTCACCGTGCCAGTCAAAGACTGCGGTGCGCCGCACCACGTGGAAGAGGGAACCCTTCTGAGTGCCCGCGATGGATCCGAGTGAGAACGGTGTATAGGGCGGCCTGAATGTGGTGGTGCCGATTTCCGGAATTGCCTTGCCGGTTGAACCGGAGAGGACGCCCAGGCCGACGATGTTGGACGTCTTGCCCTGGTCGGTGGCCATGCCCAGGGTGGTGTAGCGCTTGGTGTGCTCGACGGATTCGAAGCCCTCGCGCTGCGCCAGTTCGAGATCCGCAGCGGTGACATCATTCTGGTAATCGATGAAGTGCTTGTTGCCCTCGTTGTACTTTCCTGTCGCCGGGGCAAACCAGATCGGCTGCAGAGCGTTCTCTGAAACGGATTCAGCCGCAGGAGCCTTTCCGGCTCCGGCTTTTGCGGATTTTGAGGATTGCCCGCCAGCCTCGCCGGCCTGATAGGCCTCTTGGAGGATGGCCTGCAGCCCAAACGTGCCGTTTGCTGCGCCGATCGTCTGCATGGGATCGTCGTGAGGCCGGGGCACGAAGCTCTGCAAGCCTTCATCGAAGTCCAGCTTGCCCCCGTTATGGCAGTGAATATGAACCGCCGGGTTCCAGCCCCCGGAGACGGCGACAAAGTCGCAGCGAATCTCTTCTTCGGCGCCGGAAACGCGGCCGGAACCAGAGTACGGCGCGATTCTGACGGACTTGATCTGTTTTCCGCCGACGCTTGCTTCCAGCCCGCAAATTGCCATTCCGGTTGAGATCTGGATCCCGGCCTTTTCTGCTTCCTCCGCAAGAGGTCCGTTCGCTTCCGGGCGCACATCGATGATCCGGGCGACTGAAACGCCGGCCTGGACCAGAGCTGTCGCCGTCCGGTAGGCGTCGTCGTTGTTGGTGAAAATCGTGCCGCGATATCCCGGCGCAACGCCGTACCGGATCAGATGGCCGCGCACGGAAGTGGAAAGCATCACACCGGGGCGGTCATTGTTCGCGAACGGGATCGGCCGTTCCAGGGCGCCGCTCGCGACGATGCTCTTCTTGGCACGAACCTTCCAGAGCCGGTGGCGCGGTGCGCCGGAGCGCAGCAATGCCGGGTCATGATCAGCCACGCGCTCATGCATCATGACAAAGTTGTGGTGGTAGTGACCGACGACGGTTGTCCTCGTCATTAGATGCACATTTTCAGCTTGTGCAAGCGCTGCCGCCGTTTCCCTGATCCAGGCGGTCTGGGGCTGGTTCTCTATGCTGCCGCCTGCAATGTCGCCAATGCCGCCGAACTGAGGGTTCTCGTCAGCGATGATGACCCGCGCACCGCTCGCGGAAGCTGCCTGGGCCGCTGCCAGACCGGCCACGCCGCCGCCTACGATCAGAACATCACAATGACAGTTGAACTGCTCATAGGTGTCTGGATCGGCCCCTCCCGGGGCAACGCCCAGGCCTGCAGCGCGCCTGATAATCGGCTCGTAGACATTCTTCCAGAAGGACTGCGGCCACATGAATGTCTTGTAGTAGAAGCCCGCCGGGAAGAACCGAGAGAATATGCTGTTCATCTGGCCGATGTCGAAATCGACGCTGGGCCAGGCATTCTGGGCCTTTGCTTCCAGTCCCTGGTAAAGCTCTACCTGGCTTGCGCGGAGGTTGGGCTCCTGAAGATTGCCCGAGCCGACCCCCACAAGCGCGTTCGGTTCATCGGACGCAAGGCCGACGACGCCACGCGGGCGGTGATACTTGAAGCTGCGGCCGACCACCCGGATGCCGTTTGCAAACAGGGCTGAGGCTAGAGTGTCGCCCTCGAAGCCCGCAAACTTGTTTCCGTTCCAGCGAAAATCGATCTGCTTCTTGGGATCGATGAGACGGCCGACGTCGTCACCGATGCCCGCCGTCGGAACGCGGTAGGGATTGTTGCTCATGACTTGGTCTCTTGGCCGCGCGCTTTGAAGAATTCCTGCCAGATCGGGTCTGCCTGTTTCAGCAGCTCGGCAGGCGGCCTTTCGGTGATGCCGTAGTATCCCAGAAACTCCATGCTGACCGTGTGGCGGCAGGCATGGAACCATTTCCCGCAACCGCGGTCGCAGCGCCAGCGCTCGAAATGGACGCCCTTCGGATTCTTCCTGAGATAGATGTAGTCCCGCTGCGCTTCGTCGCTGATGCCTTCGGGATTGGTGGTCGCAGGGCGCGCGATGTGGGCTTCGCCGCCGCAGTGGAAATCGGCCTCTTCTCCCTCTACACCGCAGACTGGGCAATTGATTACCAGCATTTTCGTGCTCTCCGTCAGTGGGCCACAGCGGCTGCGACGCTCTCGTCGATCGTGCGGCCCTGGAGGAATCGATCGAGGCCAAAGGCGTCTGCGATGTCGCCGGGCCGGTCATTGGCAATGAGGTCGGCGAAGACGTAGCCGGATCCGGGAATGGCCTTGAAGCCGCCCGTTCCCCAGCCGCAGTTGACGTAAAGGCCTTCCACATCCGTCTTGGAGATGATCGGTGAACGGTCGCCGGTCATGTCAACAATGCCGCCCCACATGCGCAGCATTCTGAGACGGGAAATGATGGGAAAGGTCTCGACCAGCGCCGTGACCGTGTGTTCCAGCGCCGGGAAGCTGCCGCGCTGCGAGTAGTTGTTGTAGGAATCCGCTCCACCGCCAATCACAAGTTCCCCTTTGTCCGACTGGCTCATGTAGCCGTGCACGGTGTTGGCCATGACGACCACATCGATGACCGGCTTGATCGGTTCGGAGACCAGCGCTTGTAGGCAAACGCTCTCGATGGGCATCCGTACCCCGGCCATCTCCATGACGAGCGAGGTGTTACCCGCGGTCACGACGGCAATCTTCTTGGCCTTGATGTGCCCTCTGGTGGTGTCCAGACCTGTAACCTTTCCGCCGTCCCGTGTGATGCCCGTCACTTCGCACTGCTGGATGACGTCGACGCCGCGGTCGTCGGCGCCCCGGGCATAGCCCCAGGCCACCGCGTCGTGCCTCGCGGTGCCGCCGCGCGGCTGGTAGTAGGCTCCGAGAATGGGATATCGACAGTCGTCGCTGTCGTTGATGATCGGAACCAGTTCCTTCACCTCGGCCCGATCGATCATGCGTGCTTCGATACCGGCCAGACGATTGGCGTGATCAGTGCGCTTCATGGCGCGCAGTTCATGCTCGGTTTGGCAGAGCATGAGAAGGCCGCGCGGGCTGAACATGATGTTGTAGTTCAGCTCCTGGCTGAGGTCCTCGTAGAGCGAGCGCGACAGCTCGTAGATCGCCATCGAGGGGTCCTGTAGGTAGTTTGAGCGGATGATCGTCGTGTTCCGGCCCGTATTGCCGCCGCCCAGCCAGCCCTTCTCGATCACCGCAACATTGGTAATCCCCTGCTTGGCGGCGAGATAATAGGCGGTTGCGAGGCCGTGTCCGCCGGCGCCCACGATGACGACATCGTATTCCTTCTTCGGTTCCGGGCTTCGCCAGACCCGTTCCCAGTCCTTGTGATAGTTGCGGGCATTCCGCGCCAGGGAGAATATGGAGTACTTTTTCATGGCTGCACGATCCGAATGCCTGAGGCCGGATTATGCGGCGCCCAGACCTTGGAAATTGGGTTGTTCCGAAGCTGAGGGACATTATCAAAGCGACATAGGTCACTCCACGAATTCGCGACATCTGATAAGGGAAGTGCGACACCGTTTCGCGCGTAGTATACGAGCTGTGAATGGAACGCTAGCAACTGACCGGAGTACATGGGTTCATGGTTTTGTGGATTGCGATTGTCATAGTGGCGGCGGCGACCATTACGGTCGTGCTGTATCCGCTGCTGCGGCGCACCGGGGGTGGCGAAACCCCTGTGACCGCCGAGATGGCAATCTACAAGGATCAGTTGAACGAGCTCGGCGCTGACGTCGAGCGCGGTGTGATCACGCGGGACGAGGCTGAAGCGGCGCGCATCGAGATTTCTCGCCGGCTCCTGGATGCTTCCGATCGTGCTGAACCGATTGAAGCGGGCAGCGAACCAATTGCCCGTTCGTTAGTGGTCGCTCTGGCCATTGCTGCCATTGCCGTGCCGATCGCATTCTACAGTTCTGCGGGCTCCCCCACGCTTCCAAGCCTTCCCTTTGCCCAGCGTGAAGCACCCACGCAAGGCGACCCGGCGCTGGCCAAGCTGATCCGGCAGGTCGAGGAGCAACTGGAGAAGCGTCCGAACGATGCACGTGGCTGGTCCGTCCTGGCGCCGGCCTACATGCGGCTGAGACGCTTTCATGATGCGGCAAACGCCTTCAAGAAGGCGATCGAGCTTTCTCCGCCGAATGCGGATCTGCAGACGGCCTATGCCGAGGCGCTGACGTTGTCTGAGGCCGGGGTTGTCGGGGTAGACGCCCATGCCGGCTTCCAAAAGGCGCTCGAGATCGATCCGAAGAATGCAAAGGCGCGGTTCTACATGGGGGTCGCGAAGTTCCAGGACGGTGACAAGGAAGATGCCGTCCGGCGCTGGAAATCGCTCCTCGCTGAATCGCCGCCCAATGCACCATGGAGGCCCACGGTTCAGGCCTACATTGCACGCGTCGCCGGGACATCGCCCGTTCCGGCAGACGAAACCGTCGCGCGGGCGCCTGCACTCGACAGGGAAACGGTGCAATCGGCAGGCGAAATGTCAGCGGAAGACCGTCAGCAGATGATCCGAGGCATGGTCGACAGGCTCGCCAGCCGGCTATCCGAGGATGGCAAGGATCTGAACGGGTGGCTGCGCCTGATCCGCGCCCGCACGGTTCTGGGCGAGACAGACAAGGCCAAACAGGCGCTGGCTGATGCCCGTGGCAAGTTCGACGGGGATGAAAACGCTCTCGTTCTCTTGAACGACTTTGCGGTAAAACTCGGCCTGGAGACCAAGTGATGGCGATGACCCGGAAACAGAGGCGGAGTTCGCTGATTGTCACGGCGCTGGTGATCCTGGGCGCCGCGGTCGGGCTCGTGCTTTTCGCGCTGGAAGACACGATCGTGTTTTTCTACACCCCGTCCGAAGTCGCCGAGAAGAATATTGGACCTGGACAACGCTTCCGCCTTGGTGGGCTGGTGGCTGAGGGTTCGGTCATCCGCGGACAGGGTACGACAATTGCCTTCAGCGTCACCGACACTGACAAGACACTTGCTGTGAACTTCGAGGGAATCCTGCCGGACCTCTTCAGGGAGGGCCAAGGGGTCGTTGCCGAGGGTAAGCTGAACGCGAGCGGTACCTTCGTTGCTGACACGGTTCTCGCCAAGCATGATGAGAACTACATGCCGAAAGAAGTAGCCGATGCTTTGAAGAAGAAGGGCGTGTGGAAGGAAGGGCAGGAAAGCCAATGATCGCGGAATTCGGGCACTTCGTTCTGATCCTGGCGCTGACCTGCGCTGTCCTGCAATCCACGCTTCCACTTTGGGGCGCGCATACCGGCCATGCCGGGATGATGCGGGTGGCGGAACCGGCCGCGTTAATGCAGTTCCTGCTGATCGGTCTGTCTTTCGCAGCGCTCACCCACACCTTCATGGTTTCGGACTTTTCCCTGAAGGTCGTGTGGGCCAACTCCCATTCGGCCAAGCCGATGATCTACAAGATCTCCGGCGTCTGGGGGAACCATGAGGGTTCCATGCTGCTCTGGGTGCTGATCCTCGCGCTCTTCGGCGGCTGCGTTGCGGCATTCGGCGGAAACCTGCCGCAGGATCTCCGGGCGCGCGTCATTGCCGTTCAGGGCATGATCGGCGTTGCGTTTCTGCTGTTCATCCTGGGCACCAGCAACCCGTTCGAACGGCTTAATCCGGCGCCTTTGGAAGGTCGCGGGCTCAACCCGATCCTCCAGGACCCGGCTCTGGCGATCCATCCGCCGCTGCTCTACACGGGCTATGTCGGGCTTTCGATCGCGTTTGCCTTTGCGGTTGCAGCCCTCATCTCAGGCAAGGTCGACGCGGCCTGGGCGCGCTGGGTCAGGCCGTGGACATTGGCGGCCTGGATGTTCCTGACCGCGGGCATCGTCATGGGCTCGTGGTGGGCCTACTATGAGCTGGGCTGGGGCGGGTGGTGGTTCTGGGATCCGGTTGAAAACGCCTCGTTCATGCCCTGGCTCATTGCGACGGCGCTGCTGCACTCGGCGATCGTTGTTGAACGGCGCGGTGCATTGAAGATCTGGACGCTGCTGCTTTCGGTGCTGGCGTTTTCCCTCAGCCTGCTCGGAACCTTCCTGGTACGATCCGGCGTCCTGACGTCGGTGCATGCCTTTGCAACAGATCCCCAGCGTGGTGTCTTTATCCTCTTGATATTATGCGTATTTATCGGTGGCGCGCTGGCGCTCTTTGCCCTGCGGGCACCGACTCTGAAAGCAGGCGGGCTGTTCGCTCCGATCAGCCGGGAAACCGCGCTGGTGCTGAACAACCTGTTTCTCACCGTATCAGCGGTGGCGGTCCTGACGGGCACGCTTTATCCGCTGTTGCTGGAGGCTCTGACGGGGGACAAGATCTCAGTTGGGCCTCCCTATTTCAATCTCACGTTTGGCATTATTGTCCTGCCGCTTCTCGTTCTGGTCCCGTTCGGTCCATTCCTGTCCTGGAAGCGTGCAGACGTCTACGGCGCGAGCCAGCGATTGATGTGGGCCGCTATTCTCGCGCTCATTGCCGCCTGCATCGCCTGGTACGCGATGCGTGGCGGCCCCGTGCTCGCCGCGTTCGGCATTGGGATCGGTGTCTGGTTGGTAGGCGGTGCAATTTCAGAACTTGCCTGGCGGTCGAAGCTGACCTCGGGCGATCTCGCGCTGAGCTGGGCCCGGTTCAGGGGACTGCCCCGCTCCGCGTTCGGCACGGCGCTCGCCCATGCCGGTGTCGGGATCATGATGCTGGGCATTGTCGGGGTCACGGCCTGGAAGCAGGAAATCGTTCTGGTCATGAACCCCGGCGACAGCCGGGAGATTGCCGGGATGACGGTGACCTTCAAGGGCGAAGCGCCTCGACGAGGCCCGAACTACCGCGACATCGTCGGCACCTTCGAGATGCGGCAGGAGGGCTCGACCGAAACCGAGATCCTCGAGACGTCAAAGCGCGTTTACATCCCCTCGCAGCAGCCGACCTCCGAAGTTGCGATCCGCACCTTCCTGTCCGGCGACCTTTACCTGGTGATGGGCGACAAGGTGAAGGAGGGCCGGACAGTCCGTATCTACTTCAACCCGCTGATCCCGTGGATCTGGATCGGTGCGGTCTTCATGTTCTTCGGTGCCGTCGTCTCGCTCAGCGACCGCCGCTATCGTGTCGGCGCCCCCAAACGGGCGCGGGCGCGCATCGCGGAGGCCTGACCGATGCGGGTTCTGATGGCCCTCTTGCTCCTGGTGTGTGCAAGCGTTCCTGCGCTTGCAGTGAACCCGGACGAGATTCTGGATGACCCGGCACTGGAAGCGCGCGCCAGAACCCTGTCTGCCGAACTGCGCTGCCTCGTCTGCCAGAACCAGTCCATTGATGACTCCGATGCCCCCCTGGCAAAGGATCTCCGTGTGCTGTTGAGGGAACGGCTCAAGGCAGGCGACAGCGACAGCGAGGTCATGAAGTTCCTGGTGGAACGCTACGGTGAGTTCATCCTGCTGAGACCGTCATTCGGATCACACACGCTTATCCTCTGGCTGTTGCCGTTTCTGCTTCTGCTGGGCGGCGGAATCTTCATACTCCTGCAACGCCGCAGGCGAAGGGTTCCGCAGGCCGAGGACGCCCTCACGGCAGAAGACCGTTCCCGTCTGGAACAACTCTTGGACTGATGCATCACAAGTCCGTGCACTGACCTTGCGGGCGTAGCAGGGCCGTCCCATTCTGCGCGTAACCACGCTCAAATCAGGATGTTCCCAGATGGCACACACTTCAGAAAAAGTATCGTTTCCCGGGCACACCGGCGAGCTTCTGGCCGCCCGTCTGGACAGCCCTGCAGGCGAGCCGAAAGCCTATGCGCTGTTTGCCCATTGCTTCACCTGTTCCAAGGACATCTTTGCGGCCGCGAGAATCGCTAACGCTCTGGCTGACAACGGTTTTGCAGTGCTCCGGTTCGACTTTACCGGCCTGGGGAGAAGCGAGGGCGAGTTCGCGAATACCAACTTCTCCTCGAATGTTCAGGATCTGCTGGAAGCTGCAAAGTATCTGCGCGAACACCACTCAGCGCCGTCGATCCTGGTGGGACATTCCCTGGGTGGTGCAGCGGTGCTTGCGGCGGCCGGAGATATCCCCGAGGTCAAGGCGGTTGCGACGATCGGGGCGCCTGCGGACGCAGAACATGTGATCCACAACTTCGGTGCCGCCATCGATGAGATCGATACGACCGGCGCCGCCACCGTAAAGCTCGCCGGGCGTGACTTCACCATTCAGAAACAGTTTCTGGATGACGTTCGCGGCAGTACGCTGTCCGACCGTGTCTCGAAGCTGAAGCGGGCACTCCTCGTCTTTCATGCACCACTTGATGCAACTGTCGGCGTTGAGAACGCCGGGATGATTTTCTCGGCCGCCAAACATCCGAAGAGCTTCATATCCCTTGACGATGCCGACCACCTTCTTTCGCGCCGCAGGGATGCGATCTACGTGGCCAATGTTCTCTCCGCATGGGCGTCGCGGTTTTTAGACGATGGCGCGGAACCACAAACGCTCGCGGCGCCTGAGAAGGGCGTTCTGGTGAGCGAAACCGGTGTAGGTAAATTCCAGAATGATGTTCTGAGCGGCCCGCACCGGCTGATGGCCGATGAGCCTATTTCCGTTGGCGGATTGGATTCCGGGCCGGGTCCCTATGATTTCTTGTCGGCTGCACTCGGTGCCTGTACCTCCATGACGCTGCGGATGTACGCGGATCGCAAAGGCTGGGACCTCGGCAAGGTTTCCGTGAAGGTTGATCACGACAAGGTGCACGCTGACGACTGCGCTGAATGTGAAAGCCGTGAAGGCAGGGTGGACCGCTTCGAAAGAGAGATCTCCATAGAAGGCGATATTGCCCCTGAATGGGCTGATAAACTTGAGGAAATTGCCGGAAAGTGCCCTGTCCACAGGACCCTGGAGAAATCGTCAGTCGTCGTCACCAAGGTAAGGGCGTAACGCCGACCTTACGAAGAGTTAATACGGTTGCAAGGCAGCTGTAAGGCGGCATCTCCCATATCAGCATCACGAAACTCACCACTTTGGGAGAAATTGTGATGCAACTCTCTAAACTTAAAGGCCGTTCGGTAAAGATCCCCGCTTTCGCGGTTGCCGCTGCGCTTGCGGGCGCCGCAGCCTATACCGTCCCGGTCTTTTCCGACGTACCCGCCATCGCGGCTGAAAACCTCACCAAGAAACTCCAGAACGGAGCGCCCGTCGCCGGCTTTGCGGACCTGGTAGAGCAGGTTCAGCCAGCAGTCGTTTCCGTGAAAGTTGAAGGCAAGGCGCGGCTCAGCTCATTCCGCAGCCAGGATGACCGCATGTTCCGCGGATTCCCGCGGGGCTACGGCCTGGAAGAGTTCTTCCGCCAGTATGGCGAGCGGTTTGGCGGTCAGGAATTCAAAGCGCCGCGCCGAAAGATGGCGAGCGCAGGTTCGGGCTTCGTCATCTCAGCCGACGGCTTCATCGTGACCAACAATCACGTCATCGAAGGTGGAAACACCATCACCGTGACATTTGCGAACGGTGATGTGCACGAGGCTGAACTCGTGGGCAGCGACGACAAGACCGATCTGGCCCTTCTCAAGGTCAAGGCAAAGGACAAGACGTTTCCGTTCGTGAAGTTTTCCGACGACAAGGTTCGCGTCGGCGACTGGGTGGTTGCGGTTGGCAATCCGTTCGGTCTCGGCGGAACCGTCACCACTGGAGTGGTGTCGGCAAAGGGACGCAATATCGGTTCAGGCCCGTATGACCAGTACCTGCAGATCGATGCCGCCATCAACAAGGGCAATTCCGGCGGACCGGCCTTCAACCTGAACGGTGAAGTGATCGGTGTGAACACGGCCATTTTCTCGCCCTCTGGCGGCAGTGTCGGTATTGGATTTGCTATTCCGGCCAGCCTTGCAGAGGAGGTGATCGCCGACCTCAAGGACGACGGTAACGTCACCCGCGGCTGGCTGGGCGTTGTTATCCAGCCGATCACCAAGGATATTGCTGACAGCCTCGGTCTGGACGGCACGGATGGCGTGATCGTCGCCGATGTGCAGTCCGGATCGCCGGCGGACAAGGCAGGGCTGCGTTCGGGTGACACCATCCTTACCTTGGATGGCAAGGTGGTGCAGAGTCCTCGCGATCTGGCCCGCAAGGTGGCCGGAATCAAGCCAGGGACGGCGTCGGAGCTTGAGCTCATCCGGGATGACCGCCGCATCAGCAAGACGGTCAAGATCGGGGAGCTTCAGAAAAAGAAGGCTGCCGCTGCTGTGCGAAGCGAACGTCCCGGTGGACGGACGGCGCTGACATCGCTCGGTCTGTCGCTGGTGCCGGCGGAAGACGAAGGTGTCCGGATCAGCGAAATCGATCCGGACGGACCGGCGGCTGACCGGGGCCTTCGCCGCGGTGACCGTATCCTGGAAGTTGCCGGAATCGAGGTGGCTGATCCGGATGATGTTGTGAATGCAATTGAACGTGCAAACCGCAAGGGCCGGCGCTCCGTACTTATGCTTGTGCGCTCGCGCGATGGCCAGCGCTTCGTGGCGGTACCGCTGAAGCGGGCTTAGGGAGGGTCCGCATTTAGCGGCCCCTGCCACTGAAGTGACAGCTCCCGCCCCCCGCTTAACCGGAGCTGTCAGCCGAGCCGGATGGGTGATTGGTGTCGTGGTTCCCCGCCAATGCCTGTCCGGCCGGCGCCTTTTCGGCGATTGATTTTCACGGGGTTTGACCTATGACTGCGCACTTCCAGCCAAGCAAGACGACCGGGCAGCAAGCACACATGCGAGTTTTGGTGATCGAAGACGACCAGCAGGCCGCTGGATACCTTGTTAAAGGCTTGCGCGAAGAAGGTCACGTCGTGGACCACGCCGCCGATGGCGAGGAGGGGCTGGCGCTTGCGCTGGAGGCTGTTCATGATGTTCTCATCGTGGACAGAATGCTGCCTAAACGCGATGGACTGTCCCTGATCGAAGTCTTGCGGGCACAGAATGTCACGACACCTGCACTTATCCTGTCAGCGCTTGGCGAAGTCGACGACAGGGTCACGGGCCTTCGCGCCGGCGGGGACGATTATCTCGCCAAGCCTTACGCGTTCTCAGAGCTTCTTGCCCGGATCGAGGTGATTGTTCGCCGCGCCCAGCCGGAGGCTGCCCAGACCAAGCTGGTTGTCGGGGATCTGGAGCTCGACCTCCTTGCGCGGACCTGCCGGCGGGCTGGGCAGGACATCACGCTGCAGGCCCGGGAGTTCAGGCTGCTGGAGTACCTGATGAAGAATGCCAACCGGGTCGTGACGCGCACCATGTTGCTGGAAAGCGTCTGGGACTATCATTTCGATCCCCAGACTAACGTGATTGACGTCCACATTTCCCGGCTTCGCGGCAAAATCGACAAAGACTTTGATGCCCCGCTGCTGCACACCGTGCGGGGTGCGGGATACTCGATCCGTGAGCCGTAACACCAGTCTTCTGAAAACGTCGACCTTCAGATTGGCGGCCGTCTATCTGATGGTCTTCGCTGTCTCGGTTGGTGTCATTCTTGCCTATATTTACTGGAACACGGCCGTTCTGCTCGAACGGCAGACCGATGAAACCATTCGCGCCGAGGTGCGCGGACTGAACGAACAGTATCGCTTCGGGCGGCTCAACTCGATCGCAAACATCGTACGCCTTCGGACGGAGCGCAATTCGGAACGCGGGATCTACAGTATCTTCGACGAGACCGGTACGAGATTGGCCGGCAACCTCGAAGGGGTTCCGGAGGGGGTCGATTCTGCATCCGGCTGGATCGAGTTTCCTTTCACCGTACAGAGCAGTTCAGGGCCCAAGCAGCACAGCGCCCGCGCATTCTATGTTCAGTTGCGGGGCGGCTATACGCTTGTCGTCGGAAGGGACATCGAAGAGCTGCGCCAGTTTGCGACTCTGATCAGACGAACTGTCTTCATTGCCATTGGCCTCGCTCTGGTGTTCGGCGTCGGCGGCGGCATGCTGATGAGCCGCAACTTTCTCCGCCGGATCGATTCGATTTCTGCGACGACCAGGTCAATCATGGGAGGTGACCTCTCGGAGAG
>JBCCEL010000019.1:0-33267 GCA_039030315.1 Pseudomonadota bacterium | reverse complement strand
GTCAGCAAGCTGATCTCCGCCACCCGTACCGGCGACGGCACTGTCGTGGACGGTGATCCCAAGAAGATCCGGGAAGTCACCGACATCTGGACCTTCATGCGCGATGTGTCGTCCAGCAACCCCAACTGGCGCCTGGTGGCGACCGAGGCCGCGAACTGAAGCCGGGCAGGCCACGCTCAATGCGGCCGGCGGCAGCGATAGCAGCAGCTCTCTTTTTTGTATTGACCTCTGCGGCAGCGGATGCCGGGGCGCGGAAGGTGCCCTGGTCGTCACTCGACGGTTGGCCCGGAGACAGGCCCGGCGCCGCGCTTGCTGCTTTCCGCATGTCCTGCAAGGCCATGCTGCGGGGCAGGGCTCGCTGGCCGCGCAAGTCGCGGTATGGCGGCACCCGCAAGGACTGGGAGCTCCTCTGCCGGAAGGGATTGAAAATTTCCGGCGGACGGAAACTCGCTGTTCTCCGCTTCTGGCGGGACAACTTCCAGCCAGTCGAGATCACGGCCCGGTCAAGCCTGTTTACCGGTTACTTCGAGCCGGAGATCGATGGCTCCCGCGTTCGCAAGTCCGGTTACGAGGTTCCGCTCTATCTGAAGCCGAAAGACCTTGTGAAAGCGAGGACTAAAGGTGGCTGGGCGCGCAAGACCTCCAATGGGACCCGGCCCTATTACACGCGAAAGCAGATTGAACAGGGAGCGCTCAAGGGCCGCGGTCTGGAGTTTGTCTGGCTGAGGGATCCTGTCGACGCCTTCTTTCTGCACATCCAGGGGTCCGGCCGCATCTGGCTTGGAAACGAGGAAACCATCCGCGTGGGCTTCGCCGCGAAGAACGGCAGGCCTTACACGCCTGTCGGCAGGATCCTGATCAAACGCGGCGCCATCGCGCGGGACAAGATGTCGATGCAGGCCATCCGCGCCTGGCTGACCCTCAACCCGGACAAGATGCGAGAACTGTTCTGGCGCAATCAGTCCTTCATCTTCTTCCGCGAAATTCCCATCCGGTACCCGAGGCTCGGCCCGCCCGGCGCCCAGGGCGTGGAACTTACACCCCTCCACAGCCTGGCTGTTGACCCACGGTTCGTGGCCTATGGCACCCCGCTCTGGCTGGAGACCCGCACGCCGACCGGTGATGGCGGCGCCCTTGAGACTTTCAGGCGTATTTTGGTTGCTCAGGATACCGGGACGGCGATTAAGGGCGAGGTCCGGGGGGACATCTTTTTCGGTTCTGGCGGGCAAGCCGGCTACCCTGCAGGGCTGATGCAGAGTCCCGGACGGTTGATCCTGCTTCTGCCCAAGGGGCTTGCCAGCCGCGTTGCGCGCTGACAAACAGGCCTCATGGCAAGGGGCTCACGAAAAAGCGGCGGCAGGGGCAAGAAGGGACACAGCGTGTCCGACCAGCACCTTTGGCTGAAGGTGGCCGAAAGCGTCACGCCGATCAGCGAGGATCGGGTGCAGGCGCTGAAGAGGCATCTGAACGGCCATGTCGCCCCCGTGACCCTCAATTGCGGCGCCGCAAAGCCCAAGCCAAAGCTCAGGACACCTGTCAATCCATCGGCAAAGAAACCTTCCGCGCCCGCGATACCGTCGCCGCTCGGCCAGTTCGACCGCCGTACGCGCCAGAAGCTCACGCGGGGCAATGTCGATATCGAGGCCCGCGTTGACCTGCATGGCCATACCGCGGCACACGCCCATTCCGAGCTGCTGCGCTTTCTTGTTTCCTGCCGCGAACAGGGAAAGCGCACTGTGCTCGTCATCACCGGCAAGGGTTGTTCTCCCTTCGCGCGGCACACTCTTCATGGCTCAGACCATTTCCACACCCCAGAACGCCAGGGCCGCCTGCGCCGGCTCGTTCCTGAATGGTTGAACGAATATCCCTTTCGCAGTCACGTCTCAGGATTTCAGCCCGCCCATCCGCGCCATGGCGGGGGCGGCGCGTTCTACGTGCGCCTGCGCAAGCCCGGGCGCTGAACCATGACGCCATTCGGCCAGAAAATGCGCGAACTGCGCACGCGACATGGCCGCACCCAGAAACACATGGCCGAGTCGCTTGGCGTCTCCAATGCTTATCTCTCGGCCCTGGAGCACGGTCGCCGCGGCCGGCCCAGCTGGTATCTCGTCCAGCGCATCATGCAGTATTTCAACCTGATCTGGGACGAGGCCGAGGAAATCCAGCGCCTTGCCAATCTCTCCCATCCGAAGATCACGATAGACACGAGCGGACTTTCGCCGCAGGCAACGGAGATCGCAAACCTCCTGTCGGAAAGAATCGCGCACCTGGATGACGAGCAAATCCGGCGCCTCCGGGAAATCGTCACCGGCTGACCTGCTGCGCTGCTTCCAGTTGGAGATCTTCTGCAGGTCGACACTTTCTGATACCCTCTTCAATGTTTTTGAGTATGTTTGGAATGTATCGAAGAGGCGGCTTGGCTGGCTTTTAGCAAAACTGGAGATCAGGCGTGGCGAAAGCATTTTCAATACTGGTTTGGAACGTCGAGCACTTTGGCGCAAAGGATAAGAAAAAGAAAAAGCCCAAAAAGCCGGTGGCTCCCATTGTGAAGGCGATTGCAGACGTCAACGCAGACGTCGTGGCGATTATCGAGGTTAGAAGCAGCCTTGTGGCCGCGCCCCTGATGGAGGCAATGCCCAACCACTTCTTCTTCATAACCGAGGGTGAGCAGATGCAGGAGATCCTGGTCGGGATCCGCAAGACGCTGCCGGCCTTCGTCACACAAAAGAACGAGTTCCAGGCCGGTCAGACCACGCTTCGTCCTGGTCTGCTGGTCACGCCGGTTGTCGACGAGGTGCCCTATCCGCTTCTCTTCCTCCACGTGAAGTCCGCGCCCGATCCAAGAGGGTTCGGTATCCGCAACTACATGGTCGAGAAGGCGTTCGGGTTCCGTAATGTCTTGAAGAAGGTGCTCGATGGAGAGGCGCCGAATTACATCTTTCTCGGCGATCTGAATACGATGGGCATGGATTACCTCGGCTCCGACAAAGACATCAGCGGCAAGCGTGAGATTAAGGAACTGGCGGCGTCCGCGCGCAGACGGAAAATGCGGCTGCTCAGCAAGAGCTATCCGGCCACATACTGGAGCGAAAGATACGGGGAGAACGATCTCGACCACGTGGTGGCCATGAAGCATTTGAAGTTCAAGAAGTTCGGCGGCCAAGAGGTTCGCGTGTCGGGCTGGAATGAAAAAGGCACAGACGCGGGAAAGAAAGCCTGGGTGAAGAAGTACTCTGACCACGCGATGCTTTATCTGGAAGTGCAGAAGGTTTGAGGAACGCATGCTGCACACGGGCAAGGGCTCGGTCCGCTTGTGGTCGGCCAGACCACGGCGCGAACCGTGTCTCGTCTGCAGGCACGAAGAGCCGGTCAAAATGTTTCTGTAGGATCAGGAAATGCCCTGGAATCGCACTCGGGGTATAACTGCTGCGAGATCTCGACCTGCCGTCCATAATCCTCTACGCTTTTAGGTGGCCGGGACGGTAACAGCTTTCCGCGGATGAGAGAGCACTGCCAGCCACAAATGGCGAAGAGCCATCTGACCGGCAAGAGTGCGTTATGTACAATCTGGTGAATCCGGTGCGTCCGGTTTTTTTGGGGCCGGCCCAATATCCTATTGCGGCCTCGGAGGGTTGACCGGAGAATCTGGCAGGGGCAGGGCTCGTTATGTATTTGACTTTGTTTATCATTGTAGCCGGTTTGGTGGCGGTGTCCGCCCTGTGGGCGTTTCGGATCTGGTTGACCAGAACCTCCAAGAAACAGCTCTACGATGCGCTCTATTCTATGGACTGGGGCGATATCACCACCAACAATTACGGGTTCGCGCCGGCTGCCACACAGGGCGAGGAACAGTATCAGCTGCAAATGTATGAAGAGGTCTACAAGCGGTTGCAAGCGTCCGGAGACCTCGATACCCCGCTACGAGTGCTGGAGGTCAGTTGCGGCCGCGGCGGCGGCCTCAACTACCTGGCCGATCGCCTGGGCAACGGACATCTGATCGTTGGATACGACTGGTCGTTGAATGCCTTGAAGTTCTGCCGAAACCGATATGCGAACAATCCGGCCATCAACTTCGTGCGCGGATCGGCTCTAAGCCTTCCCTTCCAGGCTGAGGCGTTTGACGTCGTCGTGAACGTTGAAGCTTCAAACGACTACAAGGGCGATAGCACATTCATCACCGAGGTCAGCCGGATATTGCGTCCGGACGGGCTGTTCGTGTTTGCCGATTCCCGAAGTCTCGCACGGTTGAGCGCGCTGGAGCAATCGCTGGAGGCGAACAGCTTGAGGGGTGAACTGAGCGATATCACGGACAACGTGGTTGAAGCGTGCCGGCTTGACAGTCCGCGAAGGCAGCAACTGATCCGTGCGCGCCTGCCCTGGTATGGCCGCTGGCTGCTTGAACGAAGGCTTGCGCATTGGGCAGGTGTCGAGGGCAGTGAAAAATTCGAGCGTCTGAGGCTGCGTAAAAGAATCTACTTCATGGGCTGCCTGACAAAACGGGCACCGCGTTCAAGTGGATCCAACAATATCCACGCCGAGGCTCCCCAGACGGCCGCCGCGGCATAGCTGGCGAATCTGTCGCGGCCCAGTCAGCCGATTAGAATGGCCCGGAAGTCATTCACATTGGTATGGGTTGGCCCGCTGACCACCAGATCACCGAGCGCCTCAAAATAGGCATAGGCGTTGTTGTCGGCCAGCATGGCGGCGGTGCCGAGCCCGGCCGCAGACGCACGAGCCAGCGTGTCCGGCCCGATCACCGCGCCGGCATTGTGCATGGCGCCGTCTATCCCGTCGGTGTCGCAGGCGATGGCGTGGATGCCGTCCGCCCCGTTCAGTTCGAGCGCCAGTCCCATGAGGTATTCGGTGTTGGGCCCGCCCTTGCCGTCTCCGCGCAGCGTCACGGTGCACTCGCCGCCTGAGATGATCAGAGCCGGGCCGCCGCCTTTCGCTGCCACCTCCAGGGCCTGCTGTGCATGGGCACGCCCGACATCGCGCGCCTCGCCTTCCACCAGGTCGCCGAGATTGATGATCCGGACACCGGCCGCCCCGGCCATGCCGGCGGCTGCTTCCAGCGACTGGGAGGGCGCACAGATCACGTGGTTCTCAACGCCCTCGAGGGACGGATCGCCGGGCTTTGTGGTTTCGGACGCGGGTGAGGCCAGGTAGGCGGCGACAGTGTCGCTGAGCTGGAGATCATACTTCGCCACGATGGCGAGGGCATCGCCCCGGCTTGTCGGGTCCGCCGCCGTCGGGCCGGAGGCAATCGTTGCCGGGTGATCGCCCGGCACGTCAGAGATCAGCAGCGCAACGCGCCTGGCCGGGGCGGCCGCGGCGGCCAGCCGTCCGCCCTTGACGGCGGAGAGATGCCGCCGCACGCAATTGATCTCGCCGATGTCCGCCCCGCAGGCCAGGAGCTGGCGGTTGACTTCCTTTTTCTCCTCCAGGGTGATCCCTTCCGCAGGCGCCGTCATCAGTGCAGAGCCTCCGCCGGAGATCAGGAACAGCACGAGGTCGTCCGCACTCAGACCATCCACCAGCTTGAGCATGCGCAGGGCGCCCTGGTGGCCGGCCTCGTCCGGAACCGGATGCGATGCCTCGACGACCTCGACCTGCTCGGTCGGCAGCAGATGCCCGTAGCGCGTGATCACCAGGCCCTCCAGCGGCCCGTCCCAGTTTGCCTCCACCGCCTGCACCATGGCGGCACCTGCCTTGCCCGCACCAGCGATGATGGTGCGGCCCTTCGGCGGGTGCGGCAGGAAGGCCGGCACGCGCACGGATGGTTGCGCCGCCTCCACAGCGGTGTCAAAGAGCTTGCGCAGAAAGGCTTTTGGGTCTTCGATCATGTCTGTCGTCCAATCGGGAAAATCCTACGATGCCTGAGAGCAACCGCAGCCGGGTGTTTTACCGGCACCTTCGCACCGACTACGCCACCGCCGGCACCGGCGCGGGCGCCTATATCACAGACAAGACGGGAAAACAGTATCTCGACGCCTCCGGCGGCGCGGCCGTCTCCTGCCTCGGCCACGGGCACCCCCGCATCATCGGCGCCATCAAGGCCCAGCTCGACGACATGGCCTATGCCCACACGGCGTTCTTCACCAATGATGCGGCCGAGGAACTGGCCGAGCGCCTGAGCGCCAAGGCGCCCGGCGGGGCCTGGCGGGTCTATTTCCTCTCCGGCGGCTCGGAGGCCAACGAGGCCGCGCTCAAGCTCGCCCGCCAGATCCACGTGGAACGCGGCGAGACCTCCCGCGACACATTCCTGGCGCGCAAGATGAGCTATCACGGCAACACGCTGGGCGCCCTGTCGGTTTCCGGCAATCTCGCCCGCCGTGCCACGTTCCAGCCTGTGCTCCTGCCGAATGTGCGCCACGCAGAACCCTGTTTCGCGTTCCGCCACAAACGAGACGATGAAAGTCTTGAGGAGTATGGCCTCAGGGCGGCCGGGACGCTTGCCTCGGAGATCGAAGCCGTGGGGGAGGGCAGGGCTGTGTCCTTCATGGCCGAGACCGTGGTGGGCGCAACGCTTGGCGCCGTGGCTCCGGCACCAGGCTATTTCAAGGAGATCCGGCGCATCTGCGATGAATCCGGCGCGCTGTTGATCCTTGATGAGGTCATGTCCGGCATGGGGCGCACAGGCACACTGTTCGCCTGCGAGCAGGATGGCGTGATCCCGGACATGATCACCATCGCCAAGGGGCTGGGCGGCGGCTACCAGCCTATTGGCGCGCTCATGGTGCGCGAGGAGCTGGCGGAAATCGTGGAAACCGGCAGCGGCTTCTTCCAGCATGGGCACACCTATATCGGCCACCCCACCGCCTGTGCCGCGGCATTGGAGGTCCAGAACGTGTTCGAAGAAGAAGACCTGATCGGCCGTTCGGCCAGAATGGGTCTGATGCTCCGCACCGCACTGGCAGAGCGCTTCGCCGATCATCCGCACATCGCCGATATCCGCGGCCGCGGCCTGTTCATCGGACTGGAACTTGTCGAGGACCGGGAGACGAATGCCCCCTTCGAGCCCTCCCGGGGCGTTGGCGGCAACGTCAAGCCTGCTGCCATGGAGAACGGCCTGATCTGCTATCCAGGTTCCGGTACGGTGGACGGCATCAGGGGCGATCACATTCTGCTGGCTCCACCCTTCATCATCACCGATGCGCAGATCGAAGAGCTTGGTGACAAGCTCGAGCGGTCCATCGACTCAGCGATCAGGGCCCTGTGAGCCGCAGACTGTAGGTGCGGTCCAGGTTACCCGGGCAGAACTGGTTTCGCCCAAGTGTCGGCAGGCACGGATAGATCTCGATCGTGAACGGACCGCCCTCCAGAGCGGCAAGATTGCGTGGATGGGCATGGAGCTGCAGCACCTTGTTCGGCACAAGTACGCCCGGTATCGCCGTTGTGCCCGTCTCGTACCAGCTGAACAGCCGCTTGCTCGGCGATGTCAGATAGTTTTTGTTCTGGCCCCGGACAGCAACGATCATGTTGACCTGCGATGCTCCCTTCAGCGTGCCGGTCCTGATCTTGACGGTGGTCAGACGCACATTGCCGCGTGTTCGGTCGCCGGCCACCTGAGTGGGCGGGTCGTTGCTCCATTCGAGCACGACACCCGGATCGCGGAGAATGACGGGTATCTCCACCCCGACCCGGTCCGCCAGCCGCACATCCATGAAGTACGCGCTGAGCCAGATCCGTGGACGGTCGCCCCAGCCCGGGTTGCGCTTGCGCACAGCGGCGGGGTCGGCACAGCCGTGGCCCGGGAGATGGTTCCGGCTCACCCGCATCCTGAGCCTGTTCACCACCTGCCATCGCCTGTTCTCGATGAACCGGCCCATTTTCGGCAGCCCCACAAAGGATTTACCGGTCTCGTCCCAAAAGCGAATACTGATACCGTAGCCACACAGGAGATCGGCCTCGTTCTCGACTTCAAGCCGCGCGGACCTTGCCACTTTCCAGTCCGTGGTCTGTAGCCGGATGTCGAGGCTCTCGCCCAGGAACAGATCCGCAGCCGCGTTGGGGTCCGGTTTGCCGTTACTGTCCAGCACTTCGGGTGTGAGCGTTACCGCGGCATCGAACGGGCGCTGCACGGTCACCTCCAGGCGAAGTCTGTTCATTGCGAAGAACCGGAACGAGGACGCACGCATCAGAAACGTCATCCGGAAGTTGTCGTCTCCGTCCCGGATGGCCTGGTTGAAGTCTTGCAGCGCCAGGTCGTTGAGGGGCGTGTAGACCCAGCCGTCCTTGCGCTGCGAGGGCCCGTGCCAGGAATAGACGATCTCGCGCGTACCGTCGGCACGGCGGATCGTCGTGCCGTTGTAGACAGCGCTGGCCTGGTTGACCAGGCCGGCCACGGGGACCGTTCCGCGGCGGACAATCATCACGCCGTCCGCGTCCGGCTGCATGAGCGAGGGATCGGGCGCCAGCGGTCCGATCGCCTTCCAGTCGCTTTGGGACGCAGGGAAGTATCCGAGCTTCAGCCCGCTGAACCGGAACCGGCTGAACTTGCTCGCCAGTGACCTCAGGCCGTTGAAGACTGCGTTGGAATAGTAGGTCTGGTGGCCGACCAGCCCCCTGGGAAACCGCGAGCCTCCAAGCACCTGAAGGGGAAATCCGGACCTCAGCTGGCTGGTCATGGCACTTGTTGTGCCGAAGACAGTGCGCCCCAGGCAGCTGAAATCCTGGGGTGCACAGGCACGGCAAGCGGGAGCTGATCTGTTGATCCCGCCTTCTCCCGGATCACAGGTCAGGGCGGAGTTTCTCCCGGCAAAATCGTGCACCGAGCTGCCGCCAAGCTGAGGAACCACAGAGGTGCGGTGCCGCAGCCACCGGCGGGCGTTGAATGAGAGGACCGGCAGCTGGGCAAACCCCGCTGTGGGTGCACCCGATCCGAACGCGGCAGGTTCCAGCGGCCCGAAATCAAGGGTGTGCAGAACCCTGCCGGTCTGGGAAAACCGGTGCGCGTCATAGGGCTTGCCCGTTACGAACCGTCCGCTTGCTGTCCGGCCCCCCTCCGCCGGAGGTGCGCCGTCGCGCGGCTCCGCTCCGGCAGTGCCGGTCTCCGTCCCCACGAAGATGACGTACTCATCCTCGGCGCCGCCAAAATGCAGCGGCACGCCGCCAAGGTGTTCCCTTTCGGCGCCAACAATTTCCGTTGACGTGAGAAGATGGGACGGCGCCTCAACCGTGGCCTCTATGACCATTGAAGACACCCGGTCTGACGGGACTTCAAAGCTGTAGTCCTTCAGCCTGGCCGCGAGGATGATTTCGCCGGGTGCAACGCTGATCGTGAGATCAATGCCGGGATAGACGTCCCGGTAGAGAACCGCATCCGGCCGGCCCACGACTGCTTCGCCGTCCGATAGCTGCGCCTCTGCGGCTTCTATCAACTCGCCACTGTGGGTTCTGATCTTGAGGGCACCGGGCGCCCAGCCGATGGCCAGTCCCGGTCCTGCCGCCACCGCGCTGCCCCCGCCGAGGGTGCGTGGAAGCCGCAGCGGGATGGTGTTGCGCATGCTGATCCAGCCATCGCCATCGGCTTCCAGTGTCGTGTCAATCTCATCGAACGTGCCTTCTTCTGTACGATAGTGGACCGGCTGGGCACCGAACTGGATGGTTTGCGTGCCGTCCTCATTTGCAAACGTCTTGGAATGAAAGTCGCGCTGCTCCACCTCCTCGATGCGCGGCAGGAACGGCTCGTCTTCATGCGCCTGGCTCTGTGAAGAGGCCGGCGGCAGAAGCAGTAGAACGAGAAGAAGGCATGAGATAATGCGGTCCATGAAACCGGTTCCCCTGTGCGAAGTCGGGCTGTCCAAAGTCATACCAAAAGGTAGATGGTCCAATTCATCAGAATCAAGACGATTTCTCTTGCGGCAGAGGAGGAACGGGACTTGACGCCGTCGGCCTCATGGTGGGGTCAGTTCGAGCCGGTAGTTTCGCCTCAGATGGCCTGGACATGTCTGGATTGTGCGGCTTGCCCGCAGGCAGGGATAGAGCTCAACGGTGAATGGTCCCGTGGCCCGTCGCGAAAGGTTTGCCGGGTGAGCGTGAATCTCAAGTGTCTGTCCGGGCCGGAGAACACCCGGAACCGCTGTAGTCTGGTTCTCATACCAGGTGTAGAGGCGCCTCGGGAACGAAGGCAGGTAGCTGCCGTCCCCAGCCTTGATCGCCACGATGAAATTCACCTGCGAGGTGCCCTTCAGCGAGCCCGGATCAATGCTCACAGAGGTGATGCGCGCATTGCCTCGATTGCTCTGCTGCGTCACGGTCGCAGGCGGATCGTTGCTGTAGGTCAGCGTGACTTGCGAGTCCAGCAGTGTCACTTGGATTTCACTTGAACGCGGCTGCGGATACGATCGGTTCCAGAAGTGTCCGGATAGCCGGATCCGGGGTGAATCACCCCAGCTTGGAACCTGGCTCTGTGTGGCAGGGCGACCGCCGCAACCGCGGCCCGGGCGATAGGCCCGTGTAATGCGAAGGCGGACCTTGTCGACCGTGACCCGGCCCCGGTTGGTGATCAGTTGGCCCATATCAGCCTGGGGTCCCAGACGCTGCTTTCCAGTCTGGTCCCAGAACTCGGTGTCGAGCCCGTAGCCGCAAAGGAGTTGGGACGCGTTGGCGACCTGGAAGCCGATTGCCTTTGCATTACGCCAATTCTTCGTTTCTATCTGGATATCGATGGCCTCTCCCAGCCGCAGGGCCACAGGCGCGTTCGGGTCCGGTTGGCCTGCGGCGTTGAGCACTGTTGGAGAAATTGCGACGGAGCCCTCTAGTGACCGTTCGATCGTCACTTCCATACGCATGGCCCGCATCGCGAAGAACCTGAACTTCGCCGAGCGCATCTCGAAAACGAGATCTATGGAGTCCAGTTGGTAGGAGATCAGTTCGGAAAAGCTTGCAATCGCACTTCGGTTCAACGGGGTATAGACATAGCCGTCCTTGCGCTGTGAAGGCCCCTGCCAGCGGTGAACGGTCGCTATGACACCATCGGGCCTCAAACCCTGCCTGGCATTGAGAGAAAGCCTGCGGATGCCTGCGTCGGTTTCCAGGCGCCGGAGCAGTACCACCACATCGTTTGCATCACCTGCCATGAGCGACGGGTCGGGAGACAGTGGGCCGATGGGTTGCCAGTCCTTCGGCGATGCAGGCAAGTATCCCAGAGCAATGCCGCTGATCCTATGGCCATTCCGCACGAAGTACTTCTGGCGGAGGGCGAGAAAGCCGCTGAACCCAATGGCCGCCACCATCTCCTGATAGGCCGTCTGTCCCTCACTGAATCGCGAACCTCCCAGTAGCTGCAGCGGGAACCCTTTGCGGAGTTTGCCTATCGTTGCGCTGGGCCTGTTCAGGGCCCCATCCTCGGGGCAGCGCCCGGTTTCAGTATTGCACGGCCTGCAGACCCGCGCCGCTGCATTGATGCGTCCCTCTCCGACGAAGCAGGAGATGTTCACATTTTCCCGTGCGTAGCGATGTGTTGTGCCGGCTCCTTCGATTGGCGGCACCTCGTTGCGGAGGCGCAGCCATCTGACTGACCGGAATTCCAGGAATGGAAGCTGCGCGTACACGGGCGGCTCAAAGTTTTCAGCCCCATCAAGCGGCGGCAGGCGGTTGAGCCCGAAGGCGTGGCGCACCCGGTTGGTCCGGGCATATTCGCGTGCGCTCCAGGCCGGCGAGCCGATGTAAAGGCCTGACGGGGACTGACTGGCCGGAGAGGGCGGCAGCCCGGGCTGCGGCCGGTCGGGAGTGTCAGCGCTGCCTGAGCCGATGAACACGGCGTAATCGTCCTCTGGCCTGCCGAAATGCAGCGGGACTTCGGCGAGGCTTTCGCGCTCCGCCGCCAGAGTTTCCATCGAGGTGAGGAGATCGGGAGCCGCATCCAGCGCCCCATCAATGACCAGGGCCTCCACTTCATCCGGAGACACATCGAGCCTGAAGGCCGTCAGCACCAGGGTCAGGTTGATCTGCCCGGCTTCGACGCTGAACAGGAGATCGATCCCGGGATAGATGCCGCGATAGCGGACGGTATTGGGCCTGCCTTCGACGGCCTCGCCCTCGGAGAGTTCGGGCTCGGCCACATCAACCAGCTCTCCGCTGCGCATGCGCGCCTTGAGCACACCGGGCTGCCACCTGAGGGAAAAATCCGAACCGGCCAGGACCGCCTCGCCGGCTCCAAGGGCGCTCGGCAGACGCAAGGGGATGGTATTCGTCATGTTGACCCACCCGTTATCGGCCTCAAACGCTGTCGAGATCTCTTCGTATGCGCCGTCGCCCGTGCGGTAGTGAATGGGCTGCGCCCCGAGCTGCACGGTTGTGGAGCCGTCTTGATTCTCGAAGGTCTTTGCGAACAATCCGCGCTCTTCGACAATTTCGATGCGCGGCTGCGGTAAGGACCCGCCGGCCGTATCGACGGTCTCGTGACCTCTTGCAACCGAGCAGGTCAGAAAAGCGAGAGCCAAGCTGAAACAGACGGTCAGGCGGAGGTTCATGGTGGGGTCTTCCTCATGGCTGGACACCGAAAGTCATACCAAAAAGTAGATCATGATTTGTGCACGGATCAAGACCGTATCCGGGCTCGCCACAAAGCGCTCAGTTCAGCGGGACTGTCAGACTGAGGCTGCCGCCATAGCTTTCGAAGTGTTGGCGGCCGATACCGTCATAGAACCCTTCCGCCTCGATCTGCCAGTCATCCGATGTCCGGATGTTGAGACCGGCTTCCAGTTTTCCGCGTACCCGGCTCGACGTCACGGTCAGTCCCTGGGCGTTGACCTGGCGCGCGCGGTTGAAGTCATAAAGGCCGGACACGGTCAGATGCGGCGAAATCACCAGGCCCTCTGCCGTCCGGAACGTGGTGGAGACTTTGGGGCCGAATCTGAGCCGCCCGAGCGACGGGCGCTGGCGGGCGATCCGGTTGCCGAGACTGTCGGTGTAGCCGTGCTGAATTTCCTTGAAATAGAGCAACTGGACAAATGGGTTGACGTTCACCGAAGCAATGGTGAAGCCGCCGGTGAACTGGCCGCTGATCAGAAACCGCGTGGTGTCGAAGTCGTCCCTGAACGTGCCGAGAGGGCTGATCTTGTTGTCCGACGAACCTATCGCGGCACGCCCGTCAAAGATCAGGTCTTGCGTGAGCCTCGCGACGACGTACGGACCGATGAGCCAGCCCGTTCCCTTCGCGTTCGAACTTGTGGTCCGGTCGTGCTCATCCGTCCAGTCCATCTGGCCGAGCAGGCCAAGAACAAGATCGGCGCTGAAGCGGTAGTCCACTCCGAGATAGAGCAGTCCAACATCCGAACGCCGGCCGGAGTTGCGGACGCGGGCGTATTTGCCCTTCGCCCAAACGTCAAACCCGGTTCTCTCCCCGGCCAGACTGTCAACCGGAACACTCCCGCCGGCCGGCACAATCGCGCGTTGAAATTGCGCCGGGTCCGCCAACCGCTTCCGGCGGGACAGGTCGTAGATCGCGCGCAGGGAGGTGTGGAACGACATGTGGATGTTTCCAGGCTCCCCGCCTGCCGCGTAGCCCAGCAGGTTGCCCTGTCCGCCCTGGGGACCGGGAGAGAGACGCTGGATCGTGCCGGGTCCATTCGCGGCGATCGTGTCCATGCGTCCTGAGAGGAAGTTTCGGACCATGTTCCGCGCGCGCATGGAAAGATCCTCGCCTTCAACCGTGACCGGCACCGCTGCATCATTCGGTCTGTTCGCCGCGTCAATCGCCGCTCCGGCTGGAACGCTGACGGTTACCGCGGCTCCGCTCGTGGGAACGATGTCTGCGGTGTACCGGGAAGGGTTCACTTGCGCGAAGTTGGACACCGTTCCGTTTGCGGCCTGAATGTCATCAGCGGTGAAGCCGGTCACATCCGCGCTGAAAGTGACCGAAATGCCGAACGGCGCCGTGCCGCGAAAGCCGTCCGCGTCTGGTGTGATCGTCACGGTAGGGCCACCCGGGTCGAGTACCGTCAGCGTGCCGCTTGCCCGGCCCGAATTGCCCAGCGTGGAGCTGAGGGCGTTGCTGGTTGCGGTATAGTTCCCGGATGCGGGCGCTGTAACTTCGAACGTGACCTGGCAACTCGACCTCGCGGCCGCTGTGCCCCCTGAGTATCCGAACAGTCTGAAACCCGAAGAGGTGATGAATCCGCCGCTGTTTTGGCAGGTGCTTCCGAACCTCGGCGGGGAGGTGGTGAAAAGCCCATCCGGGAGTGTGCCGGAGAAGTTCAGTTGCCCCGCGTCCAGGCTGTTTGCGGCATTGTCGATTGTGAGGGTGAGTGTCGACGTGCCGCCGGACGGGATGACAGCCGGCTCGAACGACAAGGAGAAGGCTGGCGGATCGTCGGGGTTGATGCAAGCTTGCTCGAACACAGGGGAGAGCGCCGCGGCCCTGGTCAGATCCTCTTCCGTCAGGGTCATCCTGATCGCCAGCGCGGCAACCCCGCTGCCGTTTTGCGTTCTGAGGAGCCGGACCGAATCGCCCGCGGATAATCTTGGCGGTTGCTCTCTGCGGCTGGGTGCCCGGCTGACGAATGCAAAATGCCGGATCTCATCGTCAGTGTTGGAATACTGAACCAGTACATCCAGGCTGCCGGCCCGGCCCCGCCACTGGTCAATTCTGCCGAACGGGCTGCTCGTTCCGCGCGAAAGCCGGCACAGGGAGTTGGCCGCGAAGGTTAAGCCTGTGGCCGATATGGTTGCCGGCAGCCGGGGGTCGCCCGACAGGTCAAACGCAAATGCTGCTCTGCCCGCGCAAACAAAAAAGAGGGCCAAAACCAGCAGAAACTGACGCCCGATGGTCATATCCCCAGCCTGATACTCAATAACTCCGGTTGGCCCTTCAGGGCGGCCACCGCTCAAAATCTACCGATGAATTCTGGATCAGTATCCGGTGGGGCTCAAGCGCAATTGAGCGATGTCTGAAGATTGATTTCCTCTGTGGCTCTTCTGCAACGCGACTCTAGTACCGCTTCAGCTTCTCCCGCAGACGGTAGCGGCGGAGCCAGGCGAAGGTGCAGGCGATGATGCTGACCAAAGCGGCCAGGATCGCAACCAGGGCCATGTTGAAATTGGTTTCAACACCGGGAAGTTCGAACTCGGCGGCGAACTGGTCAGGATCCGAGTTGACGTAGTACACGTTAAGCAGCCCGCCGGGCTTTTCGTGGGGCACGGAGGGGTCCGACACGTATCGCTGCGCCTGCCGGACTTTTCCGTCCGGCCCGGCAAACTTATAGAGGGTTTCAAGTCGCAGCGGTTTGACGATCTCGCCGCTGGTCACGGCCCCGTCGAACTTCAAGAGCAGGTGCAGCTTTGCCTGTTCGCCGGCGATGGCCAGGATCGCTCCAGCCACCAGGCTCAACATGATGGCGAATGTCGTCATCACGTTGAGCAGATCAAAATCGGCTTCTCTTGGCGCCACCATCCCCGGTTAACCGTTCATGATCAGGCAGCTGCCTCCTCGGCGCGCCGCCTGCGCAGCTGCAGCAGGACCACCAGGCCGAGCAGCAAGAGGGCCGGGATGTAGAACACTTCCTTGGGCCAGCGTTTGGCGGCTTTCTTGATCGAGGAGATCACCACCGGGTCGTCGGAGTAGTAGTCGAAGCTCTTGCCGATCTTCTCAAAGAAGGGCGTTTGCGGCAGCGGTTCCTCGACCTTGGTCTGACCATCCTCGATGACCACGGTCAGGCCTGCCGACTCCAGACGCTTTTTGGCTTCCACCGGATCGCCCAGAGGCACAAGCAGAGTGGTTGAATCGGGCTTGCCCGTGTCGAAGTTCGGTCCGGTCACCACGACGGTCATGACGCCGTTGGGCGGCACATCCCCGACCACTTCCATGATCCTCGCCGGCTCGATCGTCTCGAACGGCGGCTGCCAGCGGTCGAGCCAGAAGCCTGGCCTGAAGAGCGTGAAGGCCACCAGAAGCAATATTGCGGATTCCCAGATCTTGTTGCGCGTCAGGAACCAGCTCTGGGTCGCCGACGCGAATAACATCATGGCTATGGTCGCAATAACAAAAACGAAGATCGCCTTCATCGGCCCCACATTGATCAGCAGCAATTCGGTGTTGAAGATGAACAGGAAGGGCAATAGCGCCGTCCGGATGTCATAGGCGAAGCCTTGCAGGCCGGTCTTGATGGGGTCGCCCCCGGATATGGCCGCCGCCGCGAAGGCGGCCAGCCCAACGGGCGGCGTATCATCCGCCAATATGCCGAAGTAGAAGACGAAGAGGTGCACCGCGATGATCGGAACGATCAGTCCGCTCTTGGCGCCCAGCGTCACGATCACCGGGGCCATCAGGGACGAAACCACGATGTAGTTCGCCGTGGTCGGCAGACCCATGCCGAGGATCAGGCTCATCACCGCCACCAGGAACAGCATCAGCAGCAGGCTGCCGCCGGAGAGGAACTCGACGAACTCGCCGATCACCTGGTGGGCGCCGGTGAGCGAAATCGAGCCGATGATGATGCCGGCCGCGCCCGTCGCGATGCCGATGGAAATCATGTTCCGGGAACCTGAGATCATGCCGTCCCAGAAATCGCCGACCCCCCGCTTGAATGCGTCTGCGAGGCCCGATTGCCCGCGCATCAGCGCCTTCAACGGATGATGGGTCACCGTCACGATGATCATGGCGATCACCGCCCAGAAGGCGGCCAGGCTGGGCGACAGCCGGTCTGGCGTCGGCAGGATGCACCAGATCAGGATGACGATCGGCAGGACGTAGTAGAGGCCGGTAATGGCTGTCGCGCCGGCTCGCGGCAGCTCGGTGATCGGCGCGTCGGGCGCATCCACCACCAGGTCGTCATGGCGCGATGCGAACCAGAGCAGCACCAGATAGGCGATGCCGGAGATGATGGCCACCACCGTGAAGGACAGCTCAGGCGAGCTTGCCTTCACCCAGGCCAGAACCTGATAGACGATCCAGAGCAACAGCGCGGTACCGATGGCGCCGGTCATGACGCCCAGGGCCTTTTGTGCTGCGGTCCGCTCGGACGGCGGCTTGGGTAGGCCCTTGAGGTCCATCTTCATCGCTTCCAGGTGCACGATGTAGACCAGCGCGATGTAGGACACGAGCGCCGGGACCAGCGCATGCTTGAGGATGTCGGTGTAGGCAATGCCTGTGAACTCGGCGATCAGGAAGGCGGCCGCGCCCATGACAGGAGGGGTGAGCTGGCCGTTGGTGGAGGAGGCCACTTCCACGGCGCCCGCCTTTTCCGCCGAGAATCCGGTGCGCTTCATCAGCGGGATTGTGAACGTTCCGGTCGTCACCGTGTTGGCGATGGAGGAGCCGGAGTACAGACCGCTCATGGCTGATGCCACGACCGCCGCCTTGGCCGGGCCGCCGCGCAAATGGCCGAGCAGGGCGAACGCAAGCTTGATGAAATAGTTGCCGGCGCCGGCCTTCTCGAGGATCGCGCCGAACAGGACGAACAGGAAGATCAGCTCGGTCGACACCTTGTTGGCGACACCGAACACACCCTCGTCCTGCATCCAGTAGTGCCAGGTCGCCTTGCCGAACGAGGCTCCCTTCCACTGGATGATTTCCGGCAGCCAGCGGGCGTCACCGAAGAAGACATAACACACGAAGATGCCGGAGATGATGACCAGCGGCAGGCCGAGAGAACGGTAGATGGCGATGGCGACGACAACCAGGCCAACGCCGGAGATGATCATGTCGCCTGCGGTCGGCAACCCGGCCCGGACGGAAATCGCCTCCTTGAAGACGATTGCATAAATGCAGACGATGATGCCGACGATCGCCAGCACCCAGTCATACCAGGGGATCCGGTCCTTTGGACTCGACCTCAGAAGCGGAAAGACCAGCGCGGCCAGGAACATGGCGAAGGCCAGGTGCACGCGGCGCGCTTCGGAACTGGGCAGAATGACGTTTATGCCGGTGACGTCGGTCAAATAGAAGGGGACGTTGGAGGCGATGTAGAGCTGGAAGCAGGCCCAGATGAATGCCACCCACAAGATCAGCTTGTTAACGGCTCCCGTTGGATTGCGTCCGCCCGTATCGACCTGTGCGACCAGTTCTTCGGCGCTCTGCACCTCACGTGCCATGGTCATCCTCCCCTTGGGCCGGTTCTATGCCGGCCGTTACCCGCTCAAAGGATCAAAAGTACTGGGGCGGGCCCTTGGTGCAGGCCCGCCCCGGAAGCGCTGGCGCGATCAGTTCATCCAGCCGCGTTCTTTGTAGTACTTCGCAGCACCGGCATGGAGCGGTGCGGAGAGGGAATCGGTGATCATTTCCGTCTCCTTGAGGTTGGCGAATGCCGGGTGAAGCTTCTTGAAGCCGTCGAAATTGTCGAACACGGCCTTCACGACGGTGTAGACGACTTTTTCCGGAACATCCGAGCTTGTCACGAAGGTGGCGCCCACGCCGAAGGTCACGACATCTTCCTTGTTGTTGTACATGCCGGCAGGGATCGTAGCCTTCCGGTAGTAGGAATTGTCTGCGACCAGCTTATCGATGGCTGGGCCGGTAACGTTCACAAGATGCGATGCACATGTCGCGAGTGATTCCTGCGTCAGGGCGGACGGGTGTCCGACCAGCCAGAAATAGGCGTCGATCTTGCCGTCGCACACGGCCTGGCCGGTTTCAGCCGATTTCATCTCAGACGCAAGCTTAAGGTCGGAACGCTTCCAGCCGAGAGCTTCCTCGAGAACCTCCCAGGTGCCGCGCGTGCCGGAGCCGGGGTTGCCGATGTTGAGGCGCTTGCCCTTCGCGTCGGTGATGTTGTTGATGCCGCTGGCATCAGACGCGATCACGGTCACTGGCTCGGGATGCACGGAGAACACGGCGCGAAGCTTCTCGAACTTGCCCGCTTCCTTGAACTTCGAGGTGCCGTTATAGGCGTGGTACTGCCAGTCAGACTGGGCGACGCCGAACTCGAGCTCTCCGGCCTTGATGGTGTTGATGTTGTAGATAGAACCACCGGTTGATTCCGCCGAGCAGCGGATGCCGTGTTCCTTGCGGTTCTTGTTGACGAGGCGGCAGATTGCACCACCGGTCGGATAGTAGACCCCGGTAACGCCACCGGTCCCGATCGAGATGAACTGCTGGTCGGCGGCAATTGCCGTCCCGCTTGCAAATGCGCCGGCGCCCATTGCGATTGCCAGGCTGGTTCCCATCAGGAGTTTCTTCATTCCAACATCTCCCTGTTAGTTGAATGAATTAAGGGTGAGACGATTTAAGCGCGTTTCCGACTAAAGTGCAAACTGAGCTTCCGGCCTTCCAAGGAAGTTGCTGTTATGAAAACGCTTACGTCAGCCAAATCGGTTGACCGGGCGTTTGCCGTTTCTTCGAGGTCCTTCGAGCGGCCAGGCCGGGGAAGCCACCGTGGAGCAAAAAAGGTTCACGAATCACCCCTTTAGGAGCCATAAACTCACAGATTCGACGTGCAATCAGTGGGCGATTGCTGTGGCCGGAATGAGGGTATCAGAGGGCCGGAAAGGTTCAACGACCGATATCGCGAGGGAGGGCGGCCCTTGAGCTTGAAGGCGGCTGACAGATCAGCGAGAATCCGGGGGCGCGGGGCCGGCGAGTGGGTCGCGTTCGTCTTCCTGCTTGCTGCGATTGTCGGCGCGGCCTACGCCCTTTATGCCTATTCCCTGTTCAAGGCAACGGAAGCCATGCTGGCGGCGGCCATCCTGTTTGTTGCTGCCGCGCAGATCCCGGGCTGGCTCACCACTGGCGCCCGCCGTGTGCGCAAACCCGGAGAGCTCTCGGATCTGATCAAGGCCAATGCGATACTCAGCAAGGACGTGCAGGTTCTGAATCAGCGGGTCGAAGAGTTCCTCACCCAGAAACCCGTGCTGCCGAGCGCCGATCTCGAGCAGATGGCGGATCGGCTTGAGCAACTCGACAAGCAGGTGCAGGGCCTTACGAGGCACATGGAGGCGCAGCCTCCGAAGGCTGCGAGGGACAAGGTTCTGAGCACGCCGGCACCGCGCGCGCCCGCGGCGGCCCCGCCGTCGAACTTTGCGATGACCCCGACCTCCAGCCTTGTCCAGAACGCGGTCGACAGCGGCTCGGCGGGACTGTTTCTGCAGCCGATCGTCGCCACCTCTGATCGGGCGACATTGGGCTATGAGGCCAGCCTGCGTCTTCTGGGACCGAACGGAAAACCGTTCGATGAGGCTGCCGTCGATGCGCTCGTCAAGAGCAATGGGCATGAAGTTGCCCTCGACACGATGCTGCTGGAGAGGGCGGTCCGCGTCGCAACCCACTTCCGCAACCGCGGGCGTGAGGCAAATGTCATTTGCCGCTTCCACGATTTTTCGCTCGCAAGCTCCCAGTTCCTGCAACACCTCATCGAGACGCTGAGCCGGCGCAAAGACCTGGCGGGCGCGCTGTGGCCCGCAATTTCCCAGGGCGACCTGGCCCTTCTGTCGACACAGGCGCTGGAGACCTTGGCGGGGCTCAATGATCTCGGCTTCCGTTTCGTGATGGATGATCTGCGCGATCTGGAGGCCAAGCCGGAGATCCTGCGGCGCGCCGGATTCGGCATGGTGCGTGCGGACCATTCCTTCTTCCAGCGAGCAACACCGGACCGGGACTCTGAATGTCTTGCCCTGCTGGCCCGCTTCCGCCAGGACGGCGTGAAGGTTGTCGCCAATCACCTGGAAGATGAAGAGCAGATGGGCGCTCTCCTGAACGGTGTCGATGCCGGCCAGGGCACTTTCTTCTCGGCGCCCCGCATGGTCCGCGCCGAGCTTGCGGAAAGCGGCACCGCAAGCATCACTGCCCAAGCCAGTTGAGGCAAATCGGCGCCTCGGGCAGGCTTGCCGTCCGAACACCTTGACCTTCAGGGCCGTGGCCGATACCCAGCGGCGATGAGCGCAACGCACACGGAAATTGAAAGTTCGATGACCCCCGGCCAGGCTATGGCCGGGCGGCATGATCTGTGGCTCTGCGATGTGTGGGGCGTGATCCACAACGGGATCGCGGCGTTCCCGCCGGCGGTCGATGCGCTGCGGAGATATCGGGCTACGGGCGGCACTGTGGTTCTGATCACCAACGCGCCGCGGCCGTCCGAACCCGTCCGTGCACAGCTGACCGGCCTCGGTGTTCCCGCAGATGCGTATGATGAGTTGGTGACGTCCGGTGACGTGACGAGGGAGCTCATCAAGGCTCAGCCGGGCGCTGCTCTCTTTCATCTTGGCCCGCCTCGGGACCTGCCCCTCCTTCAAGGTTTGCCGAACCCTGTGGTGGACGAAAAGGAGGCCGAATTGTGCCTTCTCTCAGGTGCTCTGGACGATGAAGCCGAGACGGAAGACGACTACATGGAACAGCTCGGCCGGATGCTGGCCCGCGGTGTCCGCATGTACTGCGCCAATCCGGATCTTGTGGTGCAGCGCGGAGACCGGCTGGTGATATGCGCCGGATCGATCGCCAAACGCTATGAGGAAATGGGTGGCGAAGTCGTTATCGCAGGCAAGCCCCGAGCACCGATATACGAGGCTGCCATTTCCAAGGCGGCTGCTATCCGAGGTAGTGACGTTCCGCGGGAAAACATTCTGGCTGTCGGAGACGGGCTGCCAACCGACATCAGGGGCGCGGCGGCGCAGGACCTGGATGTGTACTTCATTACGGGCGGGATCCACGGAGCCGAACTGGGCGACCTGGCGGCCCCCGGTGGTGTCGATGCCGTGGCGGCGAAGGTCAGGGACATGTTCCCGGGCATAAGGCTGGCCGCGATCTGCGATGAGCTGCGATGGACTTGAACAGGGATCTGAAGAGGGAACGGACGTGACGACAGGCTACTTTTTCGAGGATCTCTCCGTGGGCATGGATTCGGTCTATGCACGGGAGGTGACCAAGGCGGATATCCAGACCTTTGCGGATGTTTCCGGCGACAACAATCCGCTGCACCTGGATGAGGCTTACGCCTCCGGTACCATGTTCGAAGGCTGCATTGCCCACGGCATGCTGTCGGCGGGCTATATCTCGAAAGTGCTCGGTACGCAGCTTCCCGGCCCGGGCGCGATCTACCTTTCCCAGACCCTGAAGTTCAAGGCGCCGGTGCGACCGGGAGAAACCGTGGAAACGCGGGTCGAGGTGACCGAACTGGACGAGCGGCGCAAGCGCGTGACCTTCTCCTGTGAGTGCAGGGTAGCCGAGAAGGTGGTTGTTGCCGGCGAGGCGCAAGTCATGGTGCCGACGCGCCAGAACCGGGCGTAAGTTCCGGGATGGGGCTGGTTGCCGGCAACGGGCACGTGCCTGAGGATTGCCTGGGCTCCGTTCTTGCTGTCGGCAATTTCGACGGTGTCCATCGCGGCCATCAGGAGGTTCTTGCGCTTGCCGCCCGGCAGGCAAAGGTTCTGGGTGCGCCGATGGCGGTCATGACCTTCGAGCCCCACCCGCGCACCTTCTTCCGCCCGGAGCAGCCGATCTTCCGCCTCACGCCAAGGGATCTGAAGGTGGACCTGGTGACGGCGTGCGGCGCAGGCTGCGTCTTCGCACTTGACTTTGATGGAGACCTGGCCGGGCTTGAGGCCGAGGACTTCATCAGGCAGCAGCTGGTGGAGCGGCTGGCGGTCAGACATGTCATCACCGGCTACGATTTCCATTTCGGCAAGGGCCGAAAAGGCTCGCCGGACCTGATCCGTGCCATGGGGCAGGAACTCGGCTACGAGTATACACTGGTCGAACAGGTGACCGATGACGACGGGCTGGCGCCGTTTTCGTCCTCCTCCATCAGGGAGGCGCTGAGGCGCGGTGAGGTTCGCGATGCTGCAGACCAGCTTGGTTACTGGTGGACGGTCCGCGGGGAGGTGGTTAAAGGCGATCAACGGGGACGCACAATAGGTTTCCCGACGGTCAATATCGAGATGCAGAATGACGGGCACCCGGCCAATGGCATCTACGCCTGCCGCGTCCGCTGTCCGGAGACGGGCGAGCGCTGGCATGGTGCGGGCTATGTCGGAGACCGGCCGACCTTCGACCGCAAGGGTGTGGTGCTGGAGGTCTATCTGCTCGATTTTTCAGGGGACCTCTACGGTCGGGCACTGCAGGTCGAGTTCAACGACTATATCCGGCCCGATCACCGCTATGAGGGCGTTGACGCGCTGGTGCAGCAGATGACCGCTGACTGTGCCGAGATCCGCAAGCGTCTCGACGCCCTTGATGCCGATGATCCGCTCCGGCAGTTCCCTCTGGGCCTCGCACAGGCACAAGGCAGCTTTTAGCGAGAAGCTCTCCGGCGCAGGAAGCGGGGCCGTCTCAACGACTGCGTCTTTCCTGCGCTTGATTTGATTGCGGACCTATGGCTTGTCGCGTTCAAAATCCACCCTTGAAAGGCGATTCATCGATGGCAGCTGATCAGGCGCAGGGCCGGCCCTTGGTATATTTCTTCGGCGGCGGCGAGGCCGACGGCGCTGCCGGCATGAAGGACCTGCTCGGCGGCAAGGGGGCCAACCTTGCCGAAATGTGCGTGCTTGGCATCCCGGTCCCTCCCGGCTTCACCATCACCACCGAAGTCTGCACCGCCTACTACGACAACGACCGGGCCTATCCGGACGGCCTGGCTGTTGAAGTCGATGCCGCCATGGCAAAGATCGAAGCAGCTGTCGATGCCAGTTTCGGCGATGCGGAACGCCCGCTTCTGGTCTCCGTGCGTTCCGGAGCAAGGGCATCCATGCCGGGCATGATGGATACCGTGCTGAACCTCGGCCTCAATGATGAAACCGTGGAAGGCCTTGCGGCCCGCGCGGGAGATTCGCGCTTTGCCTATGACAGCTACCGCCGCTTCATCCAGATGTATTCCGACGTGGTGCTCGGCGTTGAGCACTACATGTTTGAGGACATCCTTGAGGGCTTCAAGGAAGAGGCCGGATACTATCTCGACACGGAAATGACGGCGGATGACTGGCAGGCTGTCGTTGCGGCCTACAAGAAATGCGTAGAAGACGAGTTGGAAAAGCCCTTTCCGCAGGATGTGCGCGAACAGCTCTGGGGCGCCATCGGTGCCGTATTCTCGTCCTGGCAGAACGCCCGTGCAGTCACATACCGCCGCCTTCACGACATTCCGGCCGAATGGGGCACGGCGGTGAACATCCAGGCCATGGTCTTCGGCAATCTCGGGGAGACGTCTGCCACCGGTGTTGCCTTCACCCGTAACCCCTCCACTGGCGATAACGAACTCTACGGCGAGTTTCTCGTGAACGCCCAGGGCGAGGACGTGGTGGCTGGTATCCGTACTCCGCAGAACATCACCGAGGCCGCCCGCATCGCCGCCGGCGATGATGCGCCCTCGCTTGAAGCGGTGATGCCGGAGGGATTTGCTGAGCTCAAACGGATCTTCGGGTCGCTTGAAACCCACTACCGGGACATGCAGGACCTTGAATTCACCATCCAGGACGGCAAGCTCTGGATGCTGCAGACCCGATCAGGCAAGCGCACCGCCAAGGCCGCGCTGAAGATCGCGGCGGAAATGGCCGAAGAGGGACTGATCTCCCGGCAGGAGGCCGTGCTGCGCGTCGATCCGGCTTCCCTCGATCAGCTTCTGCATCCCACTCTTGACCCTGAGGGAACACGTGACGTTATCGGGGCTGGTCTTCCCGCATCGCCAGGTGCGGCCTGCGGGGAAATCGTTTTCGACTCAGACGAGGCTGAAAAGCTGAACGCGGCAGGGCGCAAGGTCATCCTGGTACGCACCGAGACAAGCCCGGAGGACATCCATGGCATGCACGCGGCGGAGGGTATCCTTACGACACGCGGCGGCATGACTTCCCATGCTGCTGTCGTTGCGCGCGGCATGGGCAAGCCCTGCGTCTCCGGCGCCGGCGCCCTTCGCGTTGATGCCGAGCAGGCGGAACTCGTTGCCGGGGGCGTCACCCTTTCCAAGGGCGACGTCATCACCCTGGACGGCTCGACCGGCCAGGTGATGGCTGGTGAGGTGGCGATGATCCAGCCGGAACTTTCCGGCGACTTCGGCCATATCATGGGCTGGGCCGATGAGATCCGGAAGCTCGGCGTGCGCACCAACGCGGACACGCCCGCGGACGCCCGGGTGGCCCGGGACTTCGGAGCGGAAGGCATCGGCCTGTGCCGTACCGAGCACATGTTCTTCGAGGCCGACCGCATTGTCGCGGTGCGCGAGATGATCCTTGCCGACACCGAGGAAGAGCGCCGCACTGCCCTTGCCAAGCTCCTGCCCATGCAGCGCGGCGACTTTGTCGAACTCTTCAGGATTATGTCCGGCCAACCGGTCACTATCCGGCTGCTCGACCCGCCGCTCAACGAGTTTCTGCCGAAATCCGATGAGGAAATCGCTGAAGTGGCCGACGCCATGGGCATCTCGCTGGACCGTATGAAGGCCCGGGTGCAGGAATTGGACGAGTTTAACCCCATGCTCGGCCACAGGGGCTGCCGGATTGCCATCAGCTACCCGGAGATTGCCGAAATGCAGGCCCGGGCGATTTTCGAAGCGGCCGTTGAGGCGGGCCGGGAAACCGATGAAGCCGTGATCCCCGAAGTCATGGTGCCGCTGATTGCGACGGTGGCCGAGTTTGACGCGGTCAAGGCGCGCATCGATGCGGTGGCTGCCGAAGTGCAGGAGGAAACCGGTGAAACGCTGCATTATCTCACCGGCACCATGATCGAACTGCCCCGAGCAGCTCTGCGGGCGGCGGAGATCGCACGAACGGCGGAGTTCTTCTCCTTCGGTACCAACGACCTGACTCAGACCACGTTCGGAATCAGCCGGGATGATTCGGCCAGGTTCCTCGGTGAGTATACCTCAAAGGGTATTCTGGCCCAGGACCCGTTTGTCAGCATTGATGTGGACGGGGTCGGCGAACTGGTCCGTATCGGCAGCGACCGGGGCCGTGACGTGCGGCCGGACCTGAAGCTCGGAATCTGCGGCGAACACGGCGGCGATCCAGCTTCAGTGGCGTTTTGCGATGAAATCGGGCTGAACTACGTCTCCTGTTCGCCGTTCCGGGTGCCGATCGCCCGTCTGGCAGCGGCCCAGGCGGCTGCCAGGCGTGAGTCCAGTTCGTCCTGACGGGTCAGTCCAGACATAAACCATCTTTGCACGGAGAGCCGACTGTGCGATTGTCCGAGCACTGAGTCATGAGTTAATCCAATTGTTGCCCCATTTCGGTCTCATTTTTCGCCGACTGGGGATGTGCTCGCGTTGTTGGCATGGTTAACCTATGCTAAACGTAAGCGGGGTAATTAGGGGCAGTTAGTTAGTCTGTCTGTGTGATTACCTCGTGAGGTGTAGCGTGAGTGGGGTCTTGTTTGCGGGAGGCAGAGGGGAAAATCCTCTGGCATTGGAAACAATCGAAGAGATCGCGACACTCGAGCCGATGAAGCCCGCGCACAGCCGCATTGCGGGCGCGTTGCCGTACGTGCTGGCAGGCGCTGCGTTGGTCGTCGGTGTCGCCGTGTTCGGCAGCTACATGGGCAAGAGCGCGGTTGCGCGGAGCGGGCCGGGGACGGCCTGGACCGATGTGACCCAGCCGTCCGTGACCCTGGTGAGCCGTGCCTCTCTCAGCGAGAGCCAGTACACGCTCGAAGATCAGGGATATTCCTTCGAGATCGGACAGCAGGTGACCGCATCCCTCAAGGGCGACCGGATCACCAAGGGCGTGTTTGACCGTCCAGACAGCATTCTTCTTCGCCCGGCTGTGCTGCCGATGGCGAAACCCCGCATCCTGGCCCACAAGCGGCGCGACTTCGCAATCGAATCCCCGCCGGCCCGCAAGCTCAAGGCAGTCTTCCGGCGCGGCCAGGCCATGCGCGACAGGGCACGCGCCGTCCGGCAGGCGCAGATCAACGAACATTACTGCATGGCGAAAGCCATCTATTTCGAAGCGCGTTCGGAATCCAAGGCTGGCCAGCTGGCCGTCGCCAACGTGGTCATGAACCGCGTGAAGAGCAAGAACTATCCCAGCACCATCTGCGGTGTGGTCTACGAGAACCGCGTGAAGAAAAAGCGCCTCGGCGGCTGCCAGTTCTCGTTCACCTGCGACGGCACGCCTGATCGCCCGCGGCCCGGCGCCCAGTGGAATATGGCGCGCAAGCTTGCTCACAAGGTCATGGACAACGATCCCAAGTACACGGTCGTGAATTCCTCCGTACTGCATTACCACGCGGACTATGTGAACCCGCGCTGGTCCAAGTTCATGCGGCGCCTGACAAAGATCGGCCGGCACATATTCTATACCGGCACCTGACCCCAGGGTTCAGGCGGAACGAGATCTTACGGGCGTCCGGGCGGCGCCCGTTTTCATTTGCGCCTGGCGGTTTCCTTTGACCCCGGACCCCGCTAAGGGTGTCCTGGAACAATCGGGAGTATCGTCATGAGCGTCTGGTCCTACTGGAACGGCAGCTGGGTTGAGGGAAATCCCATGATCATGGGGCCGATGACCCACGGTTCCTGGCTGGCCTCGACAGTCTTCGACGGCGCGCGGGCCTTCGAGGGGGTCGCTCCGGATCTTGATCTGCACTGCCAGAGGCTGGTGAACTCGGCCGTCGCCATGGGGCTGAAACCCATGCACAGCGCCGGTGAACTCAAGGAGCTCGCTGAAGAGGGCATCTCCCGCTTCGAAAACGGCTCGGCGCTTTATATCAAGCCGATGTATTGGGCCGAAGGCGGGTTTGTGGACAATGATCCGGAAACAACGCAGTTCTGCTTCTGCGTCAACGAGCAACCCATGCCGGAAGCCAGCGGCTTTTCGTTGACGGTTTCCCCCTTCCGGCGTCCCGGACCGGAATTTGCGCTCACCGATGCCAAGGCGGCGTGCCACTATCCCAATTCAGGCCGGGCCCTGCGGGAAGCTGCCGGGCGCGGCTTTGAAAATGCTCTGATGCTGGATGTCCTCGGCCATGTTGCAGAACTCGCCACGGCCAACATCTTTTACGCCAAGGACGGTGAGGTCCACACGCCCGTCCCCAACGGCACATTCCTCAGTGGTATCACGCGTGCCCGCATTATCGGGCTTCTGCGCAAGGCGGGCCACAAGGTGCATGAAAGAACACTGAAGCCTGCCGACTTCGCCGATGCGGACGAGATCTTCTCAACTGGAAATTTCGGCAAGGTGATGCCGGTTTCACGCTTCGAGGAACGCGATCTCCAGCCTGGGCCCATCTACACCCGGGCCCGCGAACTCTACTGGGACTACGCCCACGCGTAAGTTCAGCCAAACGCCGCCGCTCCGGGTCCTCGTTGACGAGGGAACATGCTTCCGAATCCGAGAGCGACCCACCCCCATTCGTCATCACCGGGCTTGACCCGGTGATCCAGGGCCGCTGGCACGATGACAGCTGGTCAGCGGTAACATGCTGATTCCATGAGATGAATTGAGTTCGCCCTCTGCCGCTCTGGATTGCCGGGTCAAGCCCGGCAATGACGATCAGGGGGTTTCTTTAAGGTATCCAGACAGCAGTGGGGAACGCCCCGGGTGAGGGGGCAACAGGTGATGAACTCCAGGCCACTTCACAGGCGCCGCCGCGGGCGTGACAGCGGAAAATGGACGTACCGGGTGTCAGATCGGATCTGTCAGCCAGCTTGATCTTCGTGGCGCATCCCGCCTCGGGGGGCGGTTCACGAGTACGATGCCGGCGGAGACCATCGCAAGGGCGAGGAGGATCCAGACCGAAATCTCCTCTCCCAGGATCAGCCAGCCGAAGAACACGCCGAACAGCGGCGAAAGGAAGGAGAAAGACGCAACCTGAGATGCCGGATAGCGCTTCAGCAGCCAGAACCAGACGAGGAAGCCTGATGACACCACGAGCAGCACCTGTGCCGCGAAGATCAGCCAGAGGATCGGCGTCATCTCCCGCATGAGCGGCCCGAACAGCGGTGCTGCGGGCAGAACCACAAGGGCGGATACGCCGACCATGTACAGCATCTGCATTTCGGGGCTCGAGTTTGACAACCGGGTGGTCCGCGTCAGCAGGGGAATGCCGCCCCACAGCAGGGCACCGGCAATGCACATCAGATCTCCCCGCAACACATCGGACGTGACCGCTTCGCTTGGATCATAGAACGCGACCGCAATGCCGGCGATGGCGATCAGCAATCCCAGCACCTTCCAGACGTTCAGCCTCTCGCCCGGAATGAGGAAGTGCGCCGCCAGGGTCAGCCAGAACGGCATGGTGTAAAACATGATCGAGGCGCGTGAGACGGTGGTGAGCTCCAGCGCCTGGAACAGCAGCATGAACTCGGCCGCAAAGAAGAGCCCGCACAGGATGCCGGGCAGCAGACTGCCGTCCCTCAGGGACAACGTTCGTTTTGCCAGGAGAGCGAATAGCAGGATCGGCACGATGGCGCAGGCGGATCTGAGACCGACCTGGAACACCGGCTGCATGCCGGCATTGACCATCTTGATCATGACCTGGTTGATCCCCATCAGCAGCGCGGTGCTCACCAGGAGGCCCGCGCCTGCCAGATCAATCCGGTCCTTGCGTTCCATCCTGCGGTCAGCTTCGGTGCGGCGGCAGGATCAGGCCGGAGAGTCCCTCCGCCGCGCCAGGTTTCAGTTCCCGGAAAAGCATGCGCTGAGGATCGAACGGCCCCGGCATCAGGACCTTGCCCTTGATACGCTTGAAGCCGGCCCTGGCGTAGTAGGGTTCGTCACCAACGAGTATCACGAGCCCGTGGCCGGCCTGCTGGGCAGCCTGGGTGCCGTGGTCGATCAGACGCAAGCCTGCGCCAAAACCCTGCATCGCGGGCAGTACCGCGAGGGGCCCCAGCAGCAGCGCCTGTTGCCTGTGCCCGATGACGACCGGCCAGAACTGGATGGTCGCCACGATACGTCCGTCCAGCTCGGCCACAAATGCCAGATCCGGTGCCTGGATCGAGCCTTCGCGCAGGCGATACGACGCTTTTGTCATACGATCCGGCCCGAAGGCCTGATCCAGGATGCTCGTGATGATTTCGGCATCGTCCGGCGCTTCGGGCCGGATATCGAAATAGGAACTGTTCATGAGGACGGCTCCGTCAAAAGGGGCAACTTTGGCTCCGCTTGAGACGGCCGGACCTCTTTGGGCTTCATGGGTGCGCGAGGCGGTGGCTTGAGCGGAGCGGTTCAGCGGCGTGCTGCGCCGCGGTGGAATGTTCCGCGTCGTCGTCGCAGCCGGAGTTTCCGCACGCTCGCCATTGTTTTTCGGCCAATGCCCTTTAGATAAGCGGTGCGCTCTTACCATGGCGCACATTGGGCGTCTACGGCTTTACGGGATGAGGGTTTATGGGACAGTTGATCGACGGCGTGTGGCACACGGACAATCAGGCGGCAACGGACGGGAAGGGCGCGTTCAAGCGCAGCAATGCCGGGTTTCGTAACTGGGTGAGCGCTGACGGTTCTGCCGGCCCCTCCGGCGATGGTGGGTTCAAGGCCGAGAGCGGCCGCTATCATCTCTACGTTGCATGGGCCTGCCCCTGGGCTCACCGCACCCTGATCTTCCGGGCGCTGAAAGGTCTGGAAGAACATATCTCGGTCTCGTTCGTCGGACCGATTATGCTCGATCAGGGCTGGGAGTTTGCGGACCGGGAAGACTGCACGCCCGACCATATTCTGGGCAAACGGTATCTGCATGAGGTCTACACCGCCGCGGACGGCGCATTTACCGGCAGGGTTACGGTTCCAGTGCTCTGGGACAAGGCTCAAGGGACGATCTGCTCGAACGAGAGCTCTGAGATCATCCGGATGTTCAATTCGGCGTTCAACTCCGTCACCGGCAACGAGGACGACTATTATCCGCAAGCGCTCCGCGCCGAGATCGATGGGATAAATGACCGCGTCTACAACACCCTCAACAACGGGGTGTACAAGTCCGGCTTCGCCCGCACGCAGGAAGCCTACAACGATGCGGTCGTTCCCTTGTTCGATACGCTGGACTGGCTGGAGGGTATTCTGTCGGAGAAGCGATATCTGACCGGCAGCCAGCTCACCGAGGCGGACTGGCGCCTTTGGCCGACCCTGCTCCGGTTTGATCCGGTCTACCATGGCCATTTCAAGTGCAATATCCGCTGCCTGCGCGAGTATCCCAATCTGTGGGGCTACACCAGGGAGCTCTATCAGTGGCCGGGCATTGCCGAGACCGTTCATATGGCGCAGACCAAGGAGCACTACTACGCCAGCCACCTGAACGTTAACCCGACCGGGATCGTGCCCTCCGGCCCGGATCTCGACCTCAGCGCTCCGCACGGCCGCGACAGGCTCTGACCGCAACCCTTCCCGCCCGATGAGGCAGGTGGGAGAAACGAACGACTCGTCACCACACCGCGTCGGCAGGCAATCCGTCGAGGACTTCCCTGACCCGCCGGCGGGTCCCGCCGGTTGTGCCGTCCGGCAGCTGGTCAGCTGCGAAAAATCCGCATTCCGCGATCTCCAGCTGCGCGGCACGAACCGGCTCGGCGTCGGCCTCTGCCGTGTATAGGACGACGTGGTCGCCCGGGAAATGTTCGCTGTTGCTGTAGAGTCCGAATACGCTGAGCGGCCCTGTCAGTTCAATGCCGGCTTCCTCGTGGACCTCCCGCCGGGCCGCCTGTTCAGCAACCTCATCGCGCTCCACACCGCCGCCGGGAAACAGCCAGCCCGGGGCATAGGTGTGGCGCACCAGCAGGATCTCTCCTCTCCGATTGCGCACCAGGACCCGGGTGCCAAGCGTCAGGCCCCGGGTCAGCCGGAACCAGGGATGCAGGACCGTCCGCGCGGCCACACGGTATAGCGCTTTCTTCATAAACCCATTTTCGCATCAGGTGTTGAAGCGGATGTAAAGATAGCAGATAACCCGTCGATCAAAGCGTTCCGGGGCAAATGCCCGTCGGATGGCAAGGCGCACATATGATATCCGTATTCCGCATCTTTTTCGGCGCAACGCGCACCAGGCCGGTTCTGGTTCTGATCTGCCTCCTGCTTGCCGGGATGTTCGAAATCGTCTCCCTGGGTGCGCTGCTGCCCCTGGTCGGCCAGATCGGCGGTGCGGAAACCGCCAGCTCGTCGGAGCTGAACACTTTCATCGACGGGCTGTTTGCGTTTGCCGGCCTTGAGAAGACCTTCGAGACGATCGTGCTGGTGGTGGTATTGGCCATGATCACCAGGGCCGTTTTGTCCTTTGCGGCGCGTGGATATGTCAGTGTCGCGATCGCAAAGGTGGTTTCGGTGATGCGGTCCCAACTGGTGCGCCAGCTCCTGGCGGCGCGCTGGAGTTACTTTGCCGAACAACGGATCGGCCGCATCGCCAACGCCTTGTCGAACGATGCCACCCGGGCCGGCCAGGCTTACCAGCGTGCGGCGCGGTTCGTTGCCTATCTCATTCAGGCGGGCGTCTACATCACCGCCGCTTTCCTGATCTCCCTGCAACTCGCACTGGTCGGCGCCGTGGTCGGCGCGTTCCTTGTCCTGGCGACCAGCTGGCTCGTCCGGATCTCGCGCAAGCAGGGCTACAAGCAGACTGACAGCACGTCGGACCTGACGACCTACGTCACCGACACCATGAACAACATCAAGCCGCTCAAGACCATGGAGCGGCAGGCGCCCTTTCTTGAACTCTTTGCCAAGAACATCCGGCGGCTGCGCAAGTCGCTGGTGCGCCAGAGCCTCGCCACCTACGGCCGGCACTACGCTCACGACGTCATGGTCGCGATTTTCGTTGGCGGCGGCATCTACTTTGCTACCAGGTTCCTCAGCATTCCGCTGTCCGAACTGATCGTCACCGGCATCGTCTTCTTCCAGGTGACCACCATTGTCTCCAAGCTGCAGGCGACCCTGCAGGATGCCGCCCAGCTGGAGAGTGCCTTCTGGCGTCTCGACGAACTGCTCGACGCCACCGCGGCAGCAGAAGAGGAAAACCCCGGCACCACATCAGCGCATCTGGAGAGCGAGGCCGTGTTCAGGAACGTCAGTTTTGCCCATGGCGAGACGCCGGTGGTGAACAATGTGGACCTGGAGATCCCGGCCCGGAAGATCACCGTGCTCCAGGGTGGGTCAGGGGCCGGCAAGACTACCCTCATCGATCTCCTGATCGGACTGCACAGGCCGGAGGACGGCCAGATCCTGCTGGACGGCACCCCCCTGACAGAGATCGACCTGAAGGACTGGCGGCGCAAGATCGGTTACGTGCCCCAGGAACTCAGCCTGTTCCACGGTTCCATCCGCGAAAACATCACCCTGGGGGATGAGACCATCGGGGACGAGCAGGTCCACCGCGCCCTGGAGCGTGCAGGGGCGTCCGGTTTTATCGGCGATCTGCCGGAAGGGCTGGACACCGTCGCCGGTGAGATGGGTGCGAAGCTCTCCGGCGGCCAGCGCCAGCGCATCGCCCTTGCCCGCGCC
>JBCCEL010000018.1:0-33322 GCA_039030315.1 Pseudomonadota bacterium | reverse complement strand
TCCGGCGAACCGCGAATGCCGGATTGGACCTTGGCCCAGGTAGCTCAGTTGGTAGAGCAGCGGACTGAAACTCCGCGTGTCGGTGGTTCGATTCCGCCCCTGGGCACCATTATTCCATTGACTTGTGTAAAGATTAAACGGCCCGCTTGGTGGTCTCTCGTCGTCTGAAGCGAAGGGAGTGCTGGTATTGTGGCTCGCCAGCGAGCACTGTGCGTCCATTTGTTGCAGTAAAATATAAATTCTCAAAATACCAAGAAAAAGCGAATTCTAGAGCAATCAAATGACATGCGCTGTACACTGCACAGTATACTTTACGTATTGCAGGTGATTGATGAGCATGTTAGCGTTGAAGCTGAGAAGTTAGCAAGGGGTGTGTCATGCCGACCATAAATGATTCTGGCGGATTCGAAGGTAGTTCAGAAACATTAAACTTGGACGGGCCTGGCAAGTATAAACTCACGTACTCCTACGAGCACTTCACCATCCCGGACAATTTTCAGATCCGCTACGATGGAAAGAACATCGTGGAGACCGGATTTACGGGCGGTTCGGAGACCAAGAGTTTCGACCTGGTGGTTCAGGAAGGCGGTCCGACAAGCGTTCAGGTCATTGTCGGCACAAACGATGAAGGCACCGCCTGGAATTACAGCGTCGAGGCTGAGGTTGCAGAGGCCGCCTATCTTGTCTTCCGGGAAACGGACGAAGGCAAAGCGCTTCCCGGAACGAAAAGAGGCTGGTGGCCCGGAACCAATGACGACGTTCCGGGCTGGGATCATGTGGCGCTCTATGTGGACGGGGTCATCTATGAATCTCACCCGGGCTACCAACCCGCCGGCTACTATGATCCGCTCGAAGAGACAACTACCGTCGTCCCGAAAGATGTGGGTGTCCAGGCCCATCACACCCTGGGGTCGTTTGAATGGTATTCAACCAACAGTGGCGAGGACGGCAGCTGGGTCCGCACGGCCCAACGTATCGAGATTCCCATTGCTGATGCCCGGGCGATGGCGGCGCAGATCAACACCAAGCTCGACTCCGGGTTTGTTCCTGACCGCACCCCCATCGGAGACTTCTCGCCAGCCAATCAGAAAGGCGCACACGACTGGTTTACCTGTGTGGGCCTCGTCGAGTGGGCGGCGGAAGAGGCCGGGATCAATGATGGACAGGGCTTCATTGCCAATGAACTTGAGACGGTTTCGATCCTCGGCGCTCAGACGGACTTCCCGACACTAAGTCCTGACCTTCTCTACAATGTCATGGACGGATCCTGGCTGCCGCGCACGGAGTTCCTAGGGCAAGCCTTCTTCAACGAGCCCGCAGCCGCCGTCAACGACAGTGTACAGGACGGAGTCGAAGCACTCAAAGACGCCGGAGACTGGCTCGGCGAAACCGTGCGGGCTGTCGCGGATCCGGTTGACTTTATCATTACCGACCCGCTCGGTCGCCGCTTCGGATATACCCAGGCAGACGGACTTATTGATGAGATTCCGGCCATCAAGTACAGCGGAGACGGCTTCCTGGAGAACCTGACGCTCTACGGAGCCCTGCCCGGCCAGTACAGCGTCACCCTGATCGGCCTTGGCGAAAACGCTCTTTTCGCCCTGGGCGGCGGGCAGAATGACGGGATCTATTTTGACGGCTTCCTGAACGTGGACGAAACCCGGCAATTCACGTTCACATACCAGGGAGATGCTGCCGCAACGAGCGATCTGACCATCGCCAAGACAACACCGGACAGCCTCAAGATTGGCGAGAGCTTCCAATACGTCTACACCGTCACCAACAACGGAACGACGACGGCCAACAACGTCCAGTTCCAGGAAGTGCTCCCCGACAACATCGTTGTCAACAACGTGCAGTCCACCCACGACAACGGGTCCTTCTCTGCCAGCACCACGAACATTACAGGCCTGATTTCGTCCCTTGCGGCAGGAGCGGTCGCGTCAATCACCGTGGATGCGTCAGTTGCCAAGTTCGGAAACAGTGCGAGCACCGCCTTCGCCTTTGGCGATGAAACCGATATCAATGTGGTCGACAACGTGACAGTACAAGTGGTCACGGTCGACGGCGTTGAGCCGGAGGCGGCGGATCTCTCGCTCGCCTTCAATGCATCGACGCCGGGCGGCGGCGGTCAGGTCACGCTCACTCTGGAAAACCAGGGTCCCGGGCTAGCATCCGACATAACCGTGCAGCTGGGCATGCCCGCAGGCGTCAGCATTGCATCCACCTCGCCCGAACAGGGCACGTTCGATGCCCAGACTGGCATCTGGAACGTGGGCAACATGAGGGATGGTCTCACTCGGGATCTCGCAATTAATTTCGACCTCAACGGGTCCGGCAGCACCGTCCTCACAGCCGAGGTGTCGGCAGCAACGGAGACCGATCCCGACTCAACTCCCGGTAACGGAAATGCATCTGAAGACGACTATGCTTCAGTGAATGTGGAGCCGTTTGCCGAGGACTTTGCCAGCAACTCCGGCACCGTCGGCTCACTGGCCATCGGCAGCGCGCGCACCGGCACGATCGACAGAAGCGGGGACACTGACTGGTTCCGGACCACACTCTATGCCGGGGTGGACTACCAGTTCGATCTTGAGGGATCTCCGACCAGCATGGGAACCCTCTCCGATCCCTTACTGCGCCTCTACGACAGCAATGGCACGCAGGTCACCAGCGATGATGATGACGGTGTCGGGCGCAACTCGCTGATCAACTACACGGCGAATTCGAGCGGAACCTATTTCCTGTCCGCCGAAGCCTACAGCTCGCACACCGGAAGTTACACACTCAGCGCGTCGGCATCTGCCAGGAGCGGCGTAGGCCCGTCCGGAGACTACAACGGCGACGGCACGGACGATCTGGGCTGGTTCAACCCCCAGACCCTGCGCGTCGGCCAGTGGGAGATGAACAACGGCAACTCGTCCTGGAAGCATATCGGCACGGGCGGGGCGGGCTGGGAGATCGCCGGCGTGGGTGACTTTGACGGCGACGGAACCGATGACCTGCTCTGGTTCAATTCCCAGACTCTGCGCGTCGGCCAGTGGGAGATGAACAACGGTAGCTCAACCTGGAAACATATCGGGACCGGCGGCGCGGGCTGGGAGATCGCCGGCGTGGGCGACTTCGATGGAGACGGGACAGACGACCTGCTCTGGTTCAACCCGCAGACGTACCGCGTCGGCCAGTGGGAGATGAACAACGGCAGCTCGACCTGGAAGCATATCGGCACCGGCGGCGCGGGCTGGGAGATTGCAGGTGTCGGTGATTTCAACGGCGACGGAACCGACGACCTGCTCTGGTACAACCCGCAGAACTATCGCGTTGGTCAGTGGGAGATGAACAACGGCAATTCCGCGTGGAGCCATATCGGAGTGGGCAGCAAGGGCTGGGACATTGCCGGCACTGGCGACTTCAACGGTGACCTTACCGACGACCTGCTCTGGTTCAACCCCAACGCCTACACCGTCGGCCAGTGGGAGATGAACAACGGCAACTCCACATGGGACTTCATTGGAACGGCCGCTGCCGGCTGGAACGCGGCCGGCACCGGAGACTACGACGGCGACGGGACGGACGACATCTTGTGGAACAATGTGCAGACGGGCCAGGTCGGGCAGTTCGAAATGAACAACGGCAATTCCACCTGGGACCACATCGGTTGGGGCGGTTCTGACTGGTTCATCTTCGCCTGAAGCCGCATCACAAGCGCACCCGAGCCTGGCACGGGTCTAATCGGTCTGCGGCGCCAGATCCGTTCTCAGACGAACGCAAAGTTCCACGCCGTTCCTCGCGGTGACGGGGCGCCCCCGGGCGGCAGGGTAGAATTCGTAGCTGGGCAGAAACTCTCGGGTGTATCCGCTGGCAGGCAGCCAGACGGACGTGAACCATTCCCAGACATTGTCGAGTTTCACATCCTCACAAGCGATGGGAAACACCGCATAGAGTCCCGCTCGAACAGTCTGGATACTGACAACCTCGTCCTCGCGCATCTCTTCAGATACGATGATCCCGGCATCATAGCGGCAACGCTCGGGAGGGGTGATGGCGGAATGATCCGGACATACGCCGACTGCCGCGGTCTCCGCATCCCAGATCCCGCGGGCCCGCGCCCAGGCTTCAAGACGCCCGAATGTATCCTGTATCCCGCAGTACGCGCCGAAGTAAGGGCCGATCTGGCGGATGTAGGCCACGCGATAGTCAGGTCTTTCCTCAATGCGCACCGGCACATGGGCCCGGGTGAGCAGCGGCGTATAGACTTCAGGCCAGCAGAGCGCTGTCTTGAACTCGGACATGGCCCGCGGAAGATCCGGCTCCTCCAGTGCGCCGGATCTGAAAGCCCGAGGCGACATGTTGAACCGTTGGCGGAAGGTCTTGGAAAAGGTCTGCGAGCTGGAAAACCCACTGTTCAGAGCCACGTCCGTCACGGAGTCCTCTGGCAGATGAACGAGGCTCCGCGCCGCGCGTTCCAGCCTGAGGCGCCACAAGAACCGAAGCGGGCTCTCCCTTAAGTGGTCGGCAAAGACCCTGGAGAAGTGAAACTTCGACCAGCATGCGACGTCCGCAAGACTATCAAGATCGATCGGCCGGGTTACATTTTCGTATGCAAAATTCGACACGCGGTTGACGCGGTGACGTTGCAGGGCGGCCACCGGCATTGTGCTCACTGGACTGCGCTCCCCACTGTTCTCCCGATCCGGAAACGTTTTCCCATGCTGTACAGATGCCTGTCATTTTGGATAAATCGACCTCCATGCTGCAAAATTGCAGGCAACCGGATGTGATCCCGCAACCAACGTCACCGCACCGGTTACGATATGGGAGGAGCGATTTCGCGCAGCAGCTTGCGCCGGACGGCGGCCGGAAAATCCCTGAAGGACTCAGCCGTTATGAGAAATGAGGCCTCACCGCCAATGACATTGTCCCGGTAGTACTGGTCGAGTTCCGGCTGGCTTCCGCGGATCCCCAGCCCGTTTACCGTGACGTTCTCTGCCACGAGCCAATCGCGTATCGCGCCGGCGCCCGGCCCCTCGTTACTCGCACCGTCACCAGACACATCCACTACCCGCCGGCGGCACGTCCCTGGACGCTGCGCGAACAGCTGGCGGGAGAACACCAGGGCATTGCCGATTGCGTTCGAATAGAACTTGAGCCGTCTTCGCGTTCCGTCAATTGCTTCAGTGAAAGACAGCGCAGACGTCCGGTCGAGCAGCCTCGTCCACGGAACCGCCTGGGCCTGGTGAGGCTCGCCGCTCCACTGCGCGACGGTCACATGGATGGCACCGCGTTGGCCGGTCTTTTTTATGAGATGAATGATGTCTTCTGAACGGAACGCAGCGGACGGCCAATTAATCTGCCGGGCGAACTCTTCCCTATCGACGCTGCCGGAGACATCAATGGCCAGTACGAGTTCGAGCTCGCTGATTTGGGCCGACCGCGCGGACGCATGAGCGCGCGCCCCAAATCCGCCGTGATAAGAGAGATGCAAACGGCAGCCGCAGGCGCGGCGCGGGAAACCATGATACGCCCCACGGAAGTCTGTTTTATGATGTCCGGCAGCGGGCGCTCGGGCCGCTGAGCCTGACCGAGGCGCCCGTTTGCCAGTACGGGCTAGCTGTCCAGCCAGATGAACTCCGGCCACTCCATTCCGCCGAACGCAGCGATAGGCACCCGCGGGAAGCCTTTCAGGTTCTTGGCCTTCGCATCGATATAGGCGCGGTGGGTGGAAATCAGCGTTCCTGCCTCATCGGAAATAAGCTTCTGAAGCTCGCAGTTCATCTCGTAACGTTTGGCAGGATCCAGCTCACCGCGCGCCTGATGGAGCACCTGGTCGAACCTCTCGTTTTTCCAGGCCGACTCGTTCCACGTGGCATCGGACTTGTAGGCTAGCGTCATCATGATGTTGGCGCTTGGCCGCATGTTCCAAGACGAGACGTGGAACGAGTCCTGGTTCCAGATCGCCCCCCAGTAACCGTCATTGGGGACCTTCTTGATTTGCAGGTTGAACCCGACTTTGGTGCACTCGCGCTGAAGCATCAGGCAGATGTCCGTCAGACCCGGCCCGACTTCGGCAACCTTCAGCTCAGCCGAAGTGATGCCGGCCTTCTTGAGGTGAAACTTTGCTTTGTCCGGATCATAGCTCCGGATCTCCTGTTCCTTGCAGTAGGATGCCCCATAGGCGGGCCCGACCGGCTGATCATTGCCGATATCGCCAATCCCCTTCTGCACCACCTTAAGGACGCGCTCCCGGCGCTGCAGGTGCTTGAGCCCGGTGATGAAATCCAGGTGGTTTGCGCCGGCCGGGCTGTTGTCGTAGCGCGCGACGATATCCATGTAGGCGCCGGATGGAACCGCGAACACTTCCGCGATGGGAGAACCCTTTACCTGTGAGATCGCCTTGGGATCCAGATTGCCGATTGCCTGCACATCCCCGCTGACAAGAGCATTCACACGCGCTACGCCGTCTGTGATAGCGAACGCCTCGATCTCGTCGATATAGGGCCGCCCTTCGTTCCAATAGTTGTCGTTGCGCACATGGATCGAACGGACACCGGGCGTGAATTCCTTCAGGACAAAGGGACCGGTTCCGGTCGCGGTAGAGAAATCATTCGTGCCGTTCTTGACGATCTTGAAGTGAAAGGTGCCAAGGACAACCGGCAGCTCGGCATTGGGCGCCCTGAGGATTGCCTTCACCGTGTGATCATCGATCTTCTTCCATTCCGTGACATCTTCCACCAGCACCTTCGCGTTGGACGTGGCGTCCTTGCCCAGGTGCCGGGACATTGAATAGACGACATCGTCAGCAGTGAATTTCGAGCCGTCGTGCCATTCGACACCCTTTCGCAGCTGAAACGTCCATTCTGTTGCATCCTTGTTAGCCTCGTAGGCTTCCGCGAGTTCGGGTCCCGTCGTGAGATCTTCCTGCAGGCGGCAAAGATTGTTGAAGGTCATCCGGCCGCGGCCATAGTCCAGCGACGACAGGTAAGCGGTCGGGTCGAGCGTGTCGTTTGGACCATGCAGGTCCCAGGCGAAACGAATCCGGCCACCCCGCTTGGGAGTTGCCGCGATGGCGTTCTGAGCTGCAGTGACAACTGCGCCGGCGCTGCCAACAGTCGCGCCCATGGCCATGAGCCAGCCCATGACCTGCCTTCGGGATGCATTCTTCTTCAGTGCGGAAAGAACGAACTCTCTGTCCGCCGACGAGATCGTATCAAAAAGAACTTCGCCATGCTCCATCCCCACCCGTTGGTCGTCTGACATTTCCGATGTCCTCCCATTGCAGTGTCAGGCTTTAACGATGGGAGTTTCTTCGCACGCGAAGCCCGAGCACCTCTTCGCTCAGATTGCGGAATTTGTGGACACGGCTGTTAGCGCATCACATCCGATCCGGTCAGATGGTGATCGGACCAGTTCGTCCGGCGCGAAGGGAGAACACAATCGCGAAAGACTATTGCTTGCCGGAGACTGCTGCTTTCCGGTGTGGGCTGAGATCTGTGCTGGAGGCGTACGGGCAGGCGAGGATCAGCTCTCTTGCTTGGTCAGCGGACGGCTGGTTCTCTCGCGCAGCCGGATAGATTTCGTACCTTGTGCGAAACGCGCTACGTTAGCGGCGGCGTCCGGCCAGGGCCCAAGCATAACTCCATTGTCACCGTCCAAAACTTCTGGGAATGTTCGTTACGTGCCGCCCTCTTTTTCCGGCCGGAAACTCTATCAAAACTGATGATTCTAAAGAGCATCATCCGGGCAGCGCGGCAGCTTCCACGAAACATAGCAATTTGAACCAAGTTCACTATGATGGAACCGGGTAGTGAAGATGTCGTAGTGGATGGTCTGCCCAACGGGGATCGGGTCCTCCCATTGACACATCGCCGCAATGAGGCGTGAACTTGGGGCCAGTTTTCATGCCCGCCCGGCCTTCCCGGCTCTGCGGACCTGCGATTTTGATGACGCCATCAGATGTTTGGATCCAGCTTCAGCCGTTATGTGTACACTGCAGGCATCCGCATCGCGGGAGCCTTCGGCACGCTTGCCGGCGTGTCCGTCATCTTCTTCGTCCTTACGGACTGGCTGCCCGGGGATTTCGCGACGGCGACCGCAAGCCGTGACACCCTGATCGAGACGATCCTGCGACAGCAGTTTGAACTCGGCCTGTTTCGCAGTGCCTGGGATCGCTATTGGGAGTGGGCGTTCAACGTCCTGGCCGGTGATTTCGGCACATCCTGGTTTACACGCATTGAAATCACCGAACTGCTGGCCACCCGGCTCTGGCATTCCCTCTGGCTGGCCGGCTGGGCGGCAGCCCTTGCCATCCCCGTGGGGATTGCCCTGGGGGTTGCATCAGCCGGACTGCAAGGCTCCCGCTTCGATCGTGTCGTCAACGTCGGAGCCTTGACGGCGATTTCGGTCCCGGACTTCGTTGTGGCCTACGCGCTGATGGCCTTGCTGGGAGTTCATTTCAAGATTTTCCCCGTCTTTGTTGCCTATGAGCCATCATTACCCCTGAGCGATCGGCTTCTCGGCGCCGGTCTTCCTGTTCTCTCGCTGGCATTCGTCTCCATGACGCCGGTACTCCGCATCACGCGCGCTACCGTGATCAACGTGCTCAGAGAGCCCTATGTGGAGATGGCGCAGCTCAAAGGGCTCGGCCGCTGGCGGATAGTACTCGCCCATGCATTGCCAAATGCCGCCGGGCCGATCGCGAACGCCGTAGTCCTTGTTCTGGGGAACCTGATCGTGGGCCTTGTCGTGATAGAGACCGTGTTTTCCTACCCCGGCCTCGGAGAGTTGCTGATCACCGCCGTGAAATCCCGGGACATACCGCTGATCCAGGCCTGCGGCCTGCTGTCAGCGGCGCTCTACATCGCGCTCAACCTGTCGGCGGATCTGATCTCGACGCTCACCAATCCACGCCTGCTGTACGCGCCTCCCCGGCAGTTAGGCATTTCCCTGGCAAGGCTGCAAGACCGGATCACATCCCGCAGCAGCAGGCGCTGGCTCGCAGCCGCTGGCGCGGCCGGCGTCGCCTTCATGGTTTGGCAGTTCGCATTCTCTGACGTGATTCTCTATCGGCAGCCGCTGAACGTGCCAGCGGTAAAGCCGGGGCCCCGCACGGAGCTGACCGTGCAGAACCTTCAGTCGGATCACGCTGACGGTCTCATTCACAACGCATATTTCAGCCCCCTGGGAGACCACGGTCCCGCGCGGCACATGCTGGAGGGAACCGTTAGGGTTCCCGCGTTCAGACTTGAGAGACGGTTCGCGGACTCCTATGAGCGTACGACTGCCGCAGAGTTCCCGGCATTCTCCTTCCGCCTCTTCGAACACGAGGGCCAACTCGTCCCGGTCGAGCGGAACATCTTTCTTCCCCGGGACAGCAAAGGCATGCGTGTCATCCTTTCACCGGGCCGCGTCTGGTCGGAGGCGACAGACGGCGATTGGTCCCGGGCCGCGCTGCCTTTTACGCTGGTTCATCGCCGCGGCTCGGCGAGCTTCAGCGGAGTCGCGACATTCGCCTACAACGCATCATCCGTTTCGCGCCTCAGGGTGCAGCTGGCGCAGGAGCAGATCCCCTGGAGCGGGAAGTTCGATGCCTGGGGACAGACGGATTTCTCGGTCGTTCGCAAACCGCTTCCAGACATCGATCAGCTGCGCAAAGCTTTCGTCCGCATTGCGGAGCAACGCCTGGATGTACGGCCCTGGGTGGATCTCCAGGCAAAATTCTGGCGCAGCCTGGAGATCTTTGATGGTGAGCACGGGCGGGACGACATCACCGTCAGCGGGCTCATGGTGGATGATGTTGTCTACGTCCGGCGCTGCCGAACCCGCGCCGGGCCTTACCCCTTCTGCCGGCAAATGCGAAACGCGGTCTACTCGGTTTCAAAATCTGTCGGCGCCGCCGCAGCCCTTCTGAGGCTGGCCGAAAAGTACGGCCCGAGTGTGCTTCACGAGCGCATAGTCGACTACGCGCCAATTCCGACAAACCATGACGGCTGGCGGGATGTACGCTTCATCCACGCGCTCGACATGACAACCGGGATCGGAAACAAGGTTCCGGTGCGCACGGCAGGTTACGTGGACGTGGACAACACCGCCATGGCCTACAGCGTCTGGAATGCCAGAACCGTGGACGACAAGCTACGCCAGGTCGGCAGATTCGCGAACTATCCCTGGAGCCCGGGCGAAGTTTTTCGCTACCGGACCTCTGACACCGACCTGCTCGCCGTCGCCATGGACCGTTATCTCAAGACCAGGGAGGGCCCGGACGCGCGCCTCTGGGACATGATGAACGACGAGGTGTACGGCCCGCTCGGCATCGAGAGCTTTCCCGTCAGGCACACTGAAGAGCCGGACAGGCGCGAGCGGGCTCCGGGTTTGGGCGGCACCATGTTGGGCACGTTCGAGGACGTGCTCAAGGTAGCGCGCCTGTTCCAGAACCACGGAGCACACCAGGGCCGGCAGATCCTGCACCGGGATCTCACGGAACGCGCCGTCTCAACAGATATGAGCCGCGGTACACCCACTGGATGGGTTTACGAAGACGGCACCACGTCTACATACAGCATGAGCTTCTGGCTTATGCCCTTTACCGGGCGCGGCGGCTGCCGGCACCGAATTCCTGCAATGGCCGGTGTCGGCGGGAACTACGTGATTCTGATGCCGAACAAGGTCATCGGCTTCCGCTTCGCGGATGGACACGACGATGCGCCGGGCACTTGGGTCAGCAAGCACATCCGGGAAACGGCGGACCGGGTAAAGGGTATCTGCTAAGGCGGTTCATTAGCCTCCCCGCATCGCATCAAACGCAATCGTCAGTCTTTCGCCCTCTCCTGCAAGGGTCAACGTTCCATGCCAGTCAGAGGAGGGGAACATCGCCCCCTGGCTAGAGCGCGGCCTTGGGTTCTCGCATCAATGCATCGGCGCTTCGGCGGGAAGATCAATGCCTGAGAGCAGGTGATCGACCATCGAGGCCGCACTCTCCCAGTCATAGGTCCGGAAGCTGTGGCCTCGCGTGACGAACTGGGCGCCGGCGTAGAACATCTCATACTGGGTGTGGCGCGAACCGAACTCGGACCCAACCGCATCCCAGCAGGCCTTCAAGAACTTGGTGCGATCATCCGGTGACATGGCGGGAGAGCGCTGCGTGGTGCGAATGATGCGGCGAAGCTTGTCATTGGCCAGATCGTCCACCGAGGACGGCAGCATGATCAGCGAGCCGCCGGCCAGCTCGCGGATCTTTTCCACAACCTTTGGGTAGATCTCCTGGCTGAGCACCTGGGCAGCGTAGACTTGAGCGCGGTTCGGGAGATACCACTCGCCGCGGAAATCACCATTGGCCTCAAGTCCGGCCAGCATTGTTTCGATCATGTTCGCTTGGGCAGCAAGGTAGCCAAGCTGCTCGGAAACCGATGGAATGGACACGGTTCCGATCGTCTCCGCCAGCTTCCGCGCCATGCCCACGAGGAAACGGAGTTTCACCGAAAGGCGTATCTGCGCCTGGTAGTTCTGGAAGATGTGGCCCGGCGTGTCGTGGAACTGGGCGCGGCACATATCCACACTACGGTGCACGAAGATCCTGTCCCATGGCACCTTGACGTCCTCAAAATACATCAGCGCATCGTTCTCATCAAAACGCGAGGAGAGCGGATTGTCGAACTCTGACCGGGCGGCAGCTTCATAGGACTTGCGGGACAGTACCTGCAGGCCCTTGGCGTTCATGGGCAGGGCACAGGAAAAGGCGAGATCCTCCTCGCCCCGCTTCAGGGGCTGCAGATTGGCCACAAACACTTCATTGGCCATGATGGAACTGGTGCCAAGCATCTTGGCGCCTCGGATCGTGATGCCGGTCGAATCTTCATCCACGATCCTGGCCACCAGTTCCTCGTCCTGCTCTCCCCAGGCTTCGGACCGGTTGGCCTGCGGGTTGATGATCACATAGGTCAGGAAAAGGTCTTCCCGGCTGGCATAGTCATAGTAGTCCATGTAGGCCTTAGCGCGTTTCGGATCGTAGGCTTCGAACACCTCTATGCCCATGATCTGGCCCGTGACGGCAGAGGCGACGTGATCCGGCGATCGGCCCATGAAGCCGTAGGACAGGCGGGCCAGTTGCTGCAGCGCCTTTCGGCGCTGAACCAGTTCCTCATAGCTGCGCGAACGCTGCCACGCGCGGCTAATCCGTCGGCTGCCGCCATCCGGCGAAAAGGTCATCAGCTCGAGATTTTCCGGCCGGCTCTGGTAGTCGTAAAGAGCCGCGGCCGAGCCAACGGAATTCCTGAAGGCGGGATGCGTCGTGACATCGTCCACAAGCTGGCCGTCCAGATAGACCGTGCGTCCATCCTGCAGAGATCTGAGGTGTTCCTCGCCGGTGCGCGCATTGGTCATTCTGCAATCTCCTTCGCCAGCACATGCTCCATCAAGTATCGTACATAATTACCTATCTTTGGAAGCTATTCAAGGATGCGTACTGATGGTATCCTTTCATTGTAATCGCGCGGAAGTTTCTCTCAATCGTTACGGAATGTCGGTGATGGACGACACGGCTGGCACACCAGACACAACAACGAACCCCGGTGCTTCGACGCCCCGCCAGAGCGAATCCAGAACGGCACTGCCGCTCACCACATCGCGGCGCGAGCTTCTGGTGAATGACAGTGACCGGAACTTTCGAGAGCTTGTGCACGAGCTGTTCGCCTTTCTCGCACGGCACGAAGAGATCCGCGCGGGCCATGGCCGGTCCATAGGCCTGCGTGGCATCGAATATACGGTTCTGATCTCCATTGGACATCTCGGCAACTATGGTGATGTGAACATCAAGACGATTGCCGATCACCTGCATCTCTCGGGCACTTTCATCACCAAGGTCACCAACCAGCTGGCGGCCGAAGGCCTGGTGGACAAGACATCGGATGCTGCCGATCAGCGTCGCATCATGCTGGATATCACCCCCAAGGGCTATGGCCTGCTGGAAAAGCTGGCACCTGTGCAGCGCCAGGTGAATGATGTTGAATTCGGATGCCTTGACGGCGAGGAATTCGAGAGCCTTCTCGGCATCGTCCGCAAACTGGTCGACAGCAGTTCGCAAGCAGTCGCGCTGCAGAAATACCTGAACCAGAAACCGGATTAGGCAGGCCGGGCCGCTGCGTCCGGACACAGAGAGGAAACGTCAGATGGAGCTGAAAGTCCGCCGCGAGATGACAATCATCGACGACATGATGGATGATTGCGGCCAGACTGCAGACCCGCCACTTCGCAAGGCCGCAATCGTCAGTGTCGTCGAGAACCCTTATGCCGGTGAATTCGCCCCGGACCTGTCGAAGATGATTGCCGCAAGCGTCCCGCTTGGCGAAGCGATGGCCGCACGGATTGCGGGTGCCATCGGCGATCACGAGGTTCAGAGCTACGGAAAGGGCGGAATTGTTGGAACGGCAGGAGAGCAAGAGCATGCCAACGCCTTGCTGACCACCGCGTTTGCCAATCCGTTTCGAGACGCCATAGGCGGCTGCAATGCCTGGATTTCCTCCATGACCAAGGTTGCAGCACCAGGAACCCTGATCGACATTCCGATGAACCATACCGCGGACGTCTACGTCCGCTCCCACTACGACGGCATGTCCATGGTTCTACCGGGCTCTCCCCTGCCCGATGAAGTCGCGGTGATTTTCTGCGTGGCGAGCCGCGGACGGATCAATGCGCGTGTCGGCGGCATGACCCACGAAGAGGCGATGGCCAACACGGACTAAGGAAACCCGGATGAGAACTGCGATCGTCAATATCGAAAAAGTCCTTACCGGATCCCTGGAGACACCCGTCGCTGACGCCGACACCGTCATAATGGCGGATGGGAAGATCGAGGCAGTCGGAACCGCAAGTTCAGCAGAAGTCTCAGCCTGTGATGTGGTGATCGACGCGGCCGGATCCATCGCTGCGCCGGGATTGATCGATTCCCACGTCCACATAACCTTCGGCGATTATACACCCCGTCAAAAAACCGTCGGCTTCCTGGAAAGCTATCTGCACGGCGGGGTCACAACAGCGATCACCGCATGCGAGGTGCACGTTCCGGGCCGCCCGAAAGATCCTGACGGGGTGAAGGCGCTGGCGGTGGCGGCGCAAAGGTGTTTCCTCGACTATCGCCCTGGTGGCATGCGTGTCCACGCCGGTTCGGTTATCCTCGAACCCGGCCTGACTGATGAGGACTTTGCCGAGTTGGCCCGCCTGGGGGTATGGCTGGCCAAGGCCGGTTTCGGAGCATTCGACGACCCGATCGAATACGCCCCTTATGTTCAGATGGCCAGGCGCCACGGCCTGATCACCACCATGCACACCGGCGGCTCGTCGATCCCCGGATCGGCAGGCATCTGGGCCGACCATGTGCTGGCCGCCGATCCCCACGTGTCGTTCCACGTCAACGGTGGTCCTGTCGCAATCCCGGATGAGGACTTCCCGCGGCTAGTCAACGATTCTGAAATTGCACTGCAGGTGTGCACTGCCGGCAACCTGCGCACAACACTGCTGGTGGCTGAACTACTGGAAAAGCGGGACCGGCTGGACCGCCTGCTCATTGCCACCGACACCCCAACAGGAAGCGGGATCATGCCGCTTGGAATGCTCTACACCATAACGCACCTAAGCTCGCTCGGCGGCATTGCTCCGGAAACCGCTGTGGCGGCAGCGACCGGCAACAATGCGAACGTCTACAATCTGAACAGCGGCATCATAGCGCCGGGAAAAGACGCTGACCTCCTCCTGCTTGACGCAACAGCAGGAGGCTCGAAGACAGATGCGCTCAGCGCCATTGCCAACGGCGACATCCCCGCTGTCGGAGCGGTGGTGACCGCAGGCGTACCCCGGTTCGTCGGCCGCAGCCGCAATACGCCGGCGCCGATCAAGAACATCCGGGTTGCCGAGAGCCGTGTCATGAACGACTTTTCAGGCGCAGCGGCGCATTAACCCCGATGTTTCCCGGCCAACGCGGAACATGCACCGCCTCATACTACTCATCTGAACCAGTAAGAAATTGGCGCTGGATCCTGGCTGGGCCGGCACAATGAACACGAATTGGTAACTCCAACCCCATGGCCAACTCCTCTGATGTACTCAATCGCCGGTTCCGCATGCTCATCGGCGGGAAGCTTGTGGAGGCCGCCGATGGCGCGCGGTTCATCAGCCAGAATCCGGCCACGGGAGAAGATCTCGGCTCGGCACCAGACGGCAAGGCCGCCGATGTTGATCTTGCCGTCGCAGCCGCTCAGGCCGCTCAACCGGCATGGCGATCCCTGCCCCTGAACGAAAAGCAGACTCTGCTCCGGGAGGTCTGTGCCGCGCTGCGCGCAAGGTCGGAAGAACTGGGCCTGCTCGACAGTCTGGACACCGGAAACGTTCTGTCAGCCATGCGGCAGGACGCCCCCGTGGGCGCCGCAGTGATCGAGTATTTTCTCGGCGCATCGAACGAGATCAAGGGCGAGGTGACCCATCTCGACGGGGATCTGCATTACACCCGACGCCAGCCGTTCGGCGTCGCCGCCAAGTTTCTGCCCTTCAATCATCCCATCGGTTCATTGGCCGGAGCCCTGGCGCCGCCGCTACTCGCTGGTAACTGCCTGATCCTGAAACCTTCACCGCATACGCCCCTGTCGGCCCTGGCGTTCGGCGAGACACTTGCGGAAATCCTGCCTGCGGGAGTGGTCAACATCATCACGGGCAGCAACGAGGCTTTGGCCGAGCCCCTGGCCGCTCATCCCGGCGTGCCACGTCTCGCCCTGCAAACCAGTATCGAAGCCGGCCGTAATGTTCTGCGGTTGGCCGCTGATCACATGAAGACCGTGACGCTGGAGCTCGGCGGCAAAAATCCGCTGATTGTATTTGAAGATGCCGATGTGGAATTCGCAGCAAGCACCGCGGTCGCGGCCATGAACTTCAAATGGCAGGCCCATTCCTGCTCCTCCACTTCAAGGGTTCTCGTGCATGCTTTGCTCCATGATGCCTTCGTTGCGCGGCTGGCAGAATTGCTCGGAGACCTCAAGATCGGTTCGCCGCTCGACCCTGAAACCGAGATGGGCGCGATAACTCACCGCGCTCAATACGACCGCATCACAAGCTACATCGAAACGGGCAAGGCCGAAGGTGCTTCTCTCGTCTATGGCGGGACACCGCCCAACGACCCGGCGCTCGCCGACGGTCTGTTTCTGACGCCGGCGCTGTTCACGGACGTAACGCCCGGGATGCGCATTGCGCGGGAGGAAGTGTTCGGACCCGTTATCGCTGTCATGCCCTGGGACGACTACGATGAAATGATCGAGACAGCCAACGACGTTGAATACGGGCTGGCGGCAGTGCTCGTGACCGATGATCTCAACCGGGCGCATCTTACCGCCGAAGCTCTCGATGTCGGATATGTGGAGGTAAATGGCCCAGTCAGCTTTGCTTTCGGTTCACCGTTTGGCGGCATCAAGCAGAGCGGCATGGGCCGCGAAGGCGGTTTCGATGAGCTTCTGAGCTACACCCAGGTCAAATCGGTCAATATCAGACTGAGACGAGACGGGTTTTGAAGGCATACGACTACATCATTGTAGGGGCAGGTTCTGCGGGGTGTGTACTTGCGAACCGCCTGTCGGCAGATCCCGCGATCAGCGTATTGTTGATTGAAGCCGGCCCGCCCGATCGCGGCACCTGGATCAGAATGCCGGCCGCCTTCAGCTACGCCATCGCCGGCGCTCATCACAACTGGGGCTACGAGAGTGAGCCTGAGCCGCATCTGGACGGACGCCGGATCCTCCTCCCCCGGGGCAAGGTTCTCGGCGGCTCGTCTTCCATAAACGCGATGGCTTTCGTTCGCGGCCAGAAACAGGATTTCGACGATTGGGCCGCAATTGGCCTGCCGGAGTGGAGCTATGCCCACTGCCTGCCCTACTTCAAGAGGCTGGAGCAATTCAGCGGCTCCGCCGGATCCTATCGCGGCACGGAGGGTCCGGTACGGGTAACGCAGCCCTCCGGTCGAAACGTGCTCGACGGTGTTTTCCTTGAAGCCTGTGCAGAAGCGGGTTTTTCGCTGAACCGGGATGTAAACGGGGCGGACCAGGAAGGTGTCGGTCCCATGGACCAGACGCTCCACAAGGGTGTCCGGGCGAGCGCGGCCACTGCATATCTCGATCCGGCAAGGTCCCGACCCAATCTGCAGATCCTGACAGGTCAACGCGTCTTGCGTGTCGCCCTTCGAAGAGAAAGGGCCGTGGGCGTGGAAGTGTCGAGTGGCACTGCCGATCACATGATCGAAGCCGGCCGTGAAGTCATCCTCAGCGCCGGGGCCGCGAACTCGCCGCAGCTCCTCATGCTGTCCGGCATTGGCGACGCCGCAAGCCTCAATCGGCACGGAATTCACACTGTCGCGGATCTGCCCGGGGTCGGATGTGGCGTTCAGGACCACGCCGATGTCAGCATCAAACAGGCATGCACCCAAGCCGTCACGACCACACCTGCCCTGCGCTTTCCACGCAACGCTCTCCTCTTGGCCCGCTGGTTGCTGTTCAGGACTGGAGATGGAGCAACCAACCATTTCGAAACCGCCGGCTACATCAGATCGTCGTCAAAGCAGGACCGGGCAGACGTGCAGATCTGTTTCATGCCGCTGCTGGTGGCCTATGATGGCAGTGCAATGATCGAACCTCATGGCTATATGGCAACGGTGCTCGGGCTCAGGCCGAAAAGCCGGGGCGCGCTGAAACTGCGCTCCGCAGACCCGACAGACCCTCCGGTGATCATCCCCGGCTATCTCTCCGATCCGGACGACCTGCGCACCCTAAGGGACGGGCTACAGCAACTGCGCCGCATCTTTGCCCAGCCGGCCTTCGACAGCTACCGTGGAAAAGAAGTTGCTCCTGGCGCGGCGCTCACCACCGACCAGGACCTCGATGGTTTCATCCGACGCACCGCGAAGTCGACCCATCATCTCAGTTGTTCCTGCCGCATGGGATCTGATGACGACGCCGTGGTGGACGGGGAAGGACGGGTTCGTGGGATTGAAGGTCTGCGCGTGATCGACGCGTCGGTTTTCCCGGCGATCACAAGCGGCAATACGAACGCCCCGACATTAATGGTGGCCGAAAAGCTGAGTGATGTCATACTCGGCAAGGCGCCCCTTGCTCCGGAGCACGGTCCTCATGCCCCATGAACTCAAGGAAGACCTCGTCGCAGAGTTCGAGGCCAACGGCGTCGTGAAACTGCCCTCAGTCCTCTCCGGGAAGATACTGGACGATGCCGTGACGGCCGCAGAAGAGATGCTGGCTGCCGAAGCGCAACTGGTGGAGCAGAACCAGTACTTCAAGCGTCTCGGGCTCTGGCGCCGGATCCCCGCGTTCAGCACGGTTGCAATCGAGAATGGCCTTGCGGGCCGCGCCGCCGCACTGCTGCGGTCTGAAAAGATCAACATTCTCTATGATCAGCTGTTCGTCAAAGAACCGGGCAACAGGGCGCCGACCCCCTGGCACAATGACCTGCCCTATTGGCCGCTGACCGGTGCACAGGTTGTCACATTGTGGATTGCTTTCGACGAAATCGGGCTTGAGAACGGCGGCCTGGAGTTCTTCGCAGGATCGCACAAGTGGCAGCGGCACTACCGTCCCTTCGACACCACCGATGACGGCCGTGTCGCCAGACTGTTTTATGCCGGCGAGGAGGATACCTACGATGAGCTCCTGGATTTCGAGGCCGAGCGCGGCAGGCACACCATGCTGAGCTGGGACCTGAAACCGGGAGACGCTGTCGCGTTCCACGCCCTCACAGTACACGGCGCCCCCGGCAATCCACTGCTGGACCGCCCGCGGCGCGGCTATGCCATCCGCTACGCCGGCGACGACATCCGCTATCGTCAAGGCTCCGCATGGAACAAGGATCTGATGAGCGATGAACTCGGACATGGCGATCCTCTTGACAGTGACCGGTTCCCGGTCGTGTATTCGCTCAGCTGACTTACGGTGGGAGAAAGGGGCAGTCCCGTGAAATTCGGATACTTCGATATCCCGAGCGATCTGACCAAGTCGCGGCCCTATGAAGAGCTGGTCGGCGAGTTGCGTAATCTGGCCGAGATCTGCGATGAGAGCGGCTTCGATGTCTTCTGGTTCGGCGAGCATCATTTCAGCATCTGGGGCCGCGAACTGACACCGAACCCCATCCTGCTTGCCGCTGATATTGCTGCCCGCACCAAGCGCATCCGGATGGGCCTGTCGGCGGCGATCATAACCTTCTGGCACCCGTTGCGCCTGGCTGAAGACATCGCGACACTGGACCATCTGACGGGCGGGCGCCTGGAGGTTGGCGTCGGGCGGGGCAATTACGGTCTTGAGGCCCTCAACCTCAATCCGGATGCCGATCCCAACAATCCGCAGCAAAATTTCGATGTGTTCAACGAAACACTGCAGATCCTCCGCAAGGCGCTGAAAGGCGGCCGCTTCTCGCACAAGGGCAGTTTCTACCAGTTCCCCGCCCCCGGTTTCAGCGCCGACAAGGCCCACACCGTTGACGACCCCGACTTCGTGGATCCGGAGACCAACGAGCTGGTCAAGATCGAGTCCTTGCCGAAGCCATTGCAGGACCCCCTGCCGATGTGGACGGTGGTGAATTCCGAACTGTCCATCCAGCATGCGGCCGAAAACGAATGCGGCATCATCATGTGGCGCGCGACGGTGCCGGCACTGAAACAGAGGCTGCGGGTTTACAAGGAGGCCTACGAAGCCACCCATGGCCGCACCATCCCGCTCGGCGCCCGCACGGCCATACTGCGGGACACGTTTGTGGCCGAGAGCGCCGCGGAAGCACGCCGGATCGGCGGACCTGCCGCCCTCGGCGCGCTCAACTTCTCGAACTGGCGCGGCCCCTATATCTTCCTCGACCCCGGGGAGGAGCTCGACCCGGAGGTCAACGCTCAGCAGACCAATGAGCTCACCTTCGATTTCGTCAACGAACGTGCATTGCTGTTCGGCTCACCGGACGAGGTGGCAGACAAGTTGGTCCACATGCATGAGGAAACGGGGATAGAGCAGGTGGTTTTCCGCTGCGGCTGGCCGGGCCTTGCGCACGAACACACGGCGCGCAGCGTCCGGCTTCTGCGCGACGAGGTTATCCCGAGAGTGAACGCAAGGCTTGGCAGCGAAGCCGGCGTCGTGGCAGCGGAATAGAACATCGATGCAGCATGTGAATCTTGGGACGAGCGGGCTCAAAGTCTCCCGGCTGATCTTGGGCGCCATGGGCATGGGCGGCCGCGGCTGGCGCGAATGGGTGCTCGAGGAAGCCGAAAGCGTCGAGATCCTCAAGCGCGCAGTCGATCACGGCATCACCACGTTTGACACATGCGACTTCTACTCCGCCGGCGAAAGCGAGCGCATTCTTGGCGGCTTCGTCAAAGACAACCTGGCCCGCGACGAGGTGGTGATCGCGACCAAGTTCGGCATGCCCCTGCGTGGAGATCCGAACGGACGGGGGTATTCGCGCAAGTACATCAAGTCGGCAGTGGAAGCCTCCCTGAAACGCCTGCAGACCGACTACATCGATCTCTACCAGACCCATATCTGGGACCGCTCGGCCAATATCGAAGAGCTTGTGCTTGCCCTCGACGAACTCGTCAGCGAGGGCAAGATCCTCTACGCCGGCGCAACCGACATGCCGGGCTGGCAGTTTTCGAAGGCGCTCTACACGGCCGATCTGAAGGGATGCCGCCGTCTCGTCTCGATGCAGAACCACTACAACCTGATCTTCCGCGAGGATGAGCGGGAACTCATTCCCCTCTGCCACGACCAGGGCATTGGCTGGATACCTTACAGCCCCATGGGCCGCGGCTTCCTGTGCGGGACGCGAACCAGGCAGGACTGGGGAACGACGGCGCGCAGCAAGAGCGACGACTTTGCGCAAGGGCTGTACTTCAGGGAAGCCGATTTCGCAGTTGCCGGCGCCGTGGAGAAGGTTGCAGCACAAAGAGATGTGGAACCCGCCCAGGTCGCCCTTGCCTGGGTGATGGGCCGCCCGGGCCTCGCAGCACCGGTGATCGGCGCAACCCGGCCAGAGCAAGTCGACAAGGCTGTGGCGGCGCTCGACATCAAGCTGACCGACGAGGAGGCGGCAACGCTGGAAGCAGGGTACGGAGTACGGCCGAACAGATAAAGGCGGCCTCGTAGCTACCGGCACCACTTGGCGAGCAATGTGGCGAAGTCCTCTGCCCGGTCATGCATGACCATGTGGCCGGCCCGGTTGAACACATGCATGTCCGCCTGCGGGATGAGTTCCATCAGCTTCGCACCCCTCGCAACCGGCACGGTCGGATCGTCGGAAGCCCAGATGAGAAGAACCGGCAAATGCAGCTCGGCAAGCCGGGGCAGAACGTGCTTCTCCTGCAGACTGACATATAGGCGCGGATCGGTCTCCTCCGCGGGCAGATTGAGCATCATCGGCGTCTGTCCCGACGTCTGCGCCAGGCGGAAGTTTTCGCGCAGAACGGCTTCGTACGAAGGATCCTCCGCCCGCTTCAGATACGCGCTGGTCGCAATGAAGTGGTCCTCTGTCATCGACTGTCCGGCGTAGTCGTAAGCGCTGTTCGAGGCTTCCATCCATTCATTGTCGGCGCTGCCGCCCAAGGTAGGTGATACGCCGCCGCTCGTCACAACGACAAGCCTCGTCACCAGCTCCGGATTTTCAAGGGCGAGATACGTCGCCATGAACCCGCCCTCAGAGTGACCCACGATCGTGGCGTGTTCGACCCCCAGAAGCTGAAGAAAGCGACTGGCATGCTCAAGGCGCTCCAGCCGGTTCAGGTATTGTCCGTCCTCGGGCACATCAGTCCGGCCAAAGCCGATCTGGTCAAATGAAATGACCCGGAACCGGGCGGACAGGTGCTCGATGGTCCTGAACCACGTGATGTACCCGTCAATACCAAGCGAACTTCCGTGCAGAAGCACGATGACATCGCCCTCTCCGCGGTCGATGTAGAACGTTCTGACACCATCGACATCCAGGTATCGGCCATCGGGAACCGGTGCGAACTGATCGGATGAGGAAGCGGGTGTGGTCATCGGTGAACCTGGTCGACAATGCAACGGTCTTGCGGACACGAACGCAATCTATAGAAGGTTGAGAGCGGGAGGAACCGGATGCGTGTTGGAATCGAGGTAGGGGGAACCTTCACCGATCTGATCGAAATCAGAGACGGCGTTGCCCGGGTTGCCAAGGTCCCGAGTACGCCGGATGCGCCTGACCGGGGCGCGATGAACGCGCTCGATGCCGCCCAAATCGATCTTCGGATCGTATCCGATCTGGTGCATGGCTCTACCGTCGCAACAAATGCAGTGCTTGAACGCAAGGGCGGACGCGTGTGCGTGTTCGTGACACGCGGGACACGGGATCTCTTCGCCCTGCAGCGCCATGATCGCCGCGCGATTTACGATCTGGCATACAAGAAGCCAGAGCCGATTGTCAGCCGGCGCGACGTTTACGAGATCGATGAGCGCACCGCCGCTGATGGATCGATCATCTCACCGCTGGAGCTCGGATCATTGGGTTCAAAGGTGACGGAGATACTGGGGAACGGCCACTACGAGGCCGTAGCCATCTGCCTGCTGCACAGCTACGTCAATCCTGATCACGAGCGCCGAATGTCCGATGCGGTGCTGCAGTGCGTACCAGACATGCCGGTGACTTGTTCCTGCGATGTCTCGCGCGAGTTCCGCGAATACGAACGCGCCTCGACGACGGCCCTCGCCGCATTTGTCCAGCCTGCGATCGAAGGCTATCTCACGCGCCTCTCTGCGGCACTTGAGGGACGTGGATTTGCGGGGCGCTTCTCCATCATGCAGTCCAATGGTGGGCGCATGCCGGCAGAGGCCATGGCGAAGAATTCGATTTCCGCCCTGTTCTCAGGCCCGGCAGCCGGAGTCATCGGCGCCCTTGGCCTGGCGAAACGCTCGGGCTTTGAAGACGTCATCACGCTAGACATGGGCGGCACCAGCACCGATGTCTCCCTGGTCGCGGGTGGCGCGCCTGACCTTGCCGCCCAGACGGAGATCGACGGCTTGCCGGTGCGGACACCCGTCATCGACATTGTAACGGTCGGCGCCGGCGGCGGATCTATAGCCTGGCAGGACGATGGGGGTCTCCTACGGGTTGGACCGAGATCCGCAGGCGCTCACCCCGGACCTGCCAGCTACTTGCGCGGCGGAACGGACACCACGGTCACGGACGCACATCTGGTCAGAGGAACTCTGCGCGCCGAGGCATTCCTGAAAGGCCAGATGAGGATCGACGCCGACGCCGCCGAAAGCGCCATGGCGCCGCTGATGGAGCAGTTCGCAATGTCATCGGAGGACCTGGCGGACAGCATCATCCGAATTGCGGAATCCAACATTGTCCGCGCTATTCAGCAGGTATCCACCGAACGGGGGCACGATCCCCGTGAGTTCGCCCTGGTCCCGTTTGGCGGCGCCGGCCCTCTCCATGCGGCGCGCGTGGCGGAAGAACTCGGCATCGGCACAGTGGTCGTGCCGCCCAATGCCGGTGTCCTTTCAGCGGCGGGCCTCCTGATGAGCGACTATGTCCGCTATCTGGCTCGCACGGAACGGACACGGCTTGCTCCCGGTTCAATCGAGCGGGTGCAAGCGGTGTTTCAGAACCTGCGCGAAGAAGCCCTAAGCCATCTTCGCGCGGCGGGCGTCGATGAAGACGTCAGTTTTGAGCACATCCTGGAAATGCGCTATGTCGGCCAGGCATTCGAGGTCTCGGTTCCTATCGGAGAAGACCTCAGCACTCTGACGGTCGACGAGATCGCTGAGGCCTTTGCCAGTGCTCACCACAAGGTTTTCGAATTCTCCAAGCCTCCCGGCGATCCCGTGGAGATCGTCTCCTTCCGCGTTGGCGCGCGGGCAAAGGCGCTCGAGTTCCCGCTCCGCCAGGATGCAGGAGAAATCGCGCCGTACGAAGATCAACAGATGCGGACAATTGCGATCACTGAGGGCGGCGAGCGCCTGTCATGCGGGCTCATGTCCCGCGGGATGATCGGTGCGGCGGTACAAAGCGGACCGATACTCGTGGAGGATGGAACCTCAACAATTTACGTACCCCCCGGATGGGGTGTTTACCGGGATGCAGCCGAGAGCCTGATCCTGAGGCGGGAGAACTGACGCAGATGGCTGTATCGAATGTCGATCACGCGATCATCAACCGGGCCCTGATCGCCGCGGCCCACGAGATGGGAACGAAACTCATTCGTTCCGCCCATTCGCCGATTGTTCGCGAGGCCCAGGATTGTTCCGCTGCGATCATCGATCGCCGCGGCCGCGTGGTGGCCCAGGCCGAGCTGATTCCCATCCAGCTGGGTTCCATTACCCAGACGCTCGCGCCCTGCCTGGAGCTCTACCCGCCCGAAACCCTCAAAGAGGGCGATTTTTTCATCAACAATGATCCCTACAACGGCGGCCAGCACATTCCTGATATCTTTCTGTTCTCCCCAATTTTCCATGAAGGTGAACTCCTGGGTTTCAGCGCCTCCGTCGTGCATCATATTGATCTTGGTGGCGGCGCCCCCGGCCTCAATCCGGAAGCGGGTGACGTGCACCAGGAAGGTATCGTCTTTCCGCCGTCAAAGTATGAGCTGAACCGTGACTGGAACGGCGGATCGTTCGAGCGCTTCATCGCCGCAAATGTCCGGATGCCCCACGCCACGATCGGCGACATCAACGCGCAGTTTGCCGCCAACGCGATCGGAGCCAAGCGGCTCCGGGCGCTGGCGACCCGGTACGGCGCGGGCGCCGTGACCGAAGCCATGGATGAAATGCTGAATTATTCAGAACGCCGCATGCGGACTGCGATCTCCGGCTTGCCGGACGGGACTTTCATGGCGGAGGCCGCGATGGATGAAGACGGACTTGGTGACACCCCGGTGGTCATCCGCACCCAGGTCACCATAGACGGCGAGGCCATTCGTATCTGCTTTGACGGAACCGATCCGCAGGTCCCCACCTATCTCAACAATCCCTTTGCATCGACCTTCGCCGCCGCCGTCGCCTGCGCAAAATCGGTTCTTACCGATCCAGACATACCCTTCAACGACGGCGTCTCCCGCGTCATCACCGTAGATGCGCCGCTAGGGTCCGTGCTCAATCCAAAGCCGCCGGCTCCCGTCCGCGCACGCCTGCTGCCGAGTTACCGCGTGTTCAACGCGGTCATGAAGGCACTGGCACAGGTGGTGCCGGAAAGGGTTATGGCGGAGGGCTATGACACCACCACACCGGTCTGCCTGAGCCATCTGGGTGAAAGCGGCTACAACATCTACCTGGAGATCCTTGGCGGTGGTTACGGCGCGAGCGTGGGACGCGACGGCTGCGACGGCGTCGACAGCCCCTTGTCGAACTGCGCCAACATTCCAATCGAATCTCTTGAGATGGACTATCCGTTCATGCGGCTGGAAAGCTACGCGCTGATTCCAGGCTCGGGCGGCGCCGGGGCACGGCGCGGCGGCCTGGGCTTTGAGCGGACTTACCGCATCCTGACCGATGGCGTCCAGTTCGCGACCTACGGTGACCGATTCATGCTACCGGCAGAAGGCCTGTTCGGCGGGCAGAGCGGCGCGCCGGCCGAAAGCTACATCTCACGAAACGGAACCAAGATTCCATTGCGCTCAAAGACAGGCTGCCACCTGGAGAAAGGCGATCTGCTGGTCGTCCGCACCGGAGGCGGCGGCGGCTACGGACCACCGGCCGACCGGCCGCAAAGCTTGATCGAGCAGGATGAGACCATGGGTCTGACACTTCCTGCCCCGGCCTAGAAGAAACCTCTCAAATACGAAGAAAGGTCAGCCCCATGGGAATTCTCGTTCTCTACATGGTGAAATACGAAAACGATCAGAAGGCGGCCATGGTGGCTACTCCTGAAACCCGCGACCGGGCGGCCATTCATCGCAAGGCCATCGGCGATTTCGGCGGCAAGCCCATCGCCCAGTTCGGCTCCTATGGTGAATACGACATGGTCTACATCTACGAGATGCCCGACGAGAAAGCCCTGGCCGCCAATCTTCACCTCACCGATTCCTACGGGCTCGCCAAATACAGCAAAGCCATTCCGCTGATGAGCAGCGACGACTTCGCAGCATCGCTCAAACTCGCCCGGGAAACACCGACGCAGTATTCGCCCGCCAAGAGCTGACAGCGCACGGCGGAGCGGATGGACACTGAATACGATGCGGTTGTCATCGGCGCTGGCCACAATGGCCTGACCTGCGCCTGCTACCTGGCGCGGGCGGGCGTCAAGGTCCTTGTCCTGGAGCGCCGCCAGAGCGTCGGTGGACTGAGCACGGCCTATGAGTTCTTTCCCGGGTACTTCGCCTCCATGCCGAACTCGCCCGGTTCCCTCGAGCCGAAGATCGTCCACGAGCTCGATCTGAGGGCCCATGGTCTTCAGTTCGTCCAGCCCGACCCGTCACTCGTCGTGCCCTTTCCCGACGGACGCGCACTGGTGGCATGGCGCGATCCCAAGCGCACGGCTGAACAGATCGCACTGTTCTCACAAAAGGATGCGCAGGCCTACCCGGCCTTCTTTGAATATCTGAACCGCTTTGCCCGGCGGCTGGGCGTATCGGTCTTCGAGCCGCCGCCCCGCCTCAAGGACCTCGCTGCACGGCTTGAGACACCGGAAGACGAGGATGCATTCGCACAGATCATGCTGGGAAGCCTGACGGATCTGCTGGACCGCTGGTTTGAGAGCGAGGAGCTGAAAGCAGTTATCGCGGCCATCAGTGTGACCTCCAACCTGATTGGCCCGTCAACACCCGGCAGTCCCTATCTGCTGTTGATGCGGCCGTTGTCGCTGGCCTCCTCGGACGGGCATGGCGGTCATGATCCGCGCAAGCAGTACCTGCGGGGCTCTACCGGTCTCCCGGTAGGCGGCATGGGTGCAGTCACACGCGCCATGCAGCGCTCGCTCGAAGCATCCGGCGGATCTGTCAGAACCGGCTGCGGTGTGAAGCGGATCGTTGCAGGAGACAGGGGCGTTGATGGAATTGAGCTCGATACAGGTGAAGTTATCCGGACGGGCTGTATCGCCTCGAATCTTCATCCCCGGACAACGCTTCTTGAGTTTCTGGAGACGGGAGCATTGGACCCGGAGACTGAAGCTCGGGTTGCGGCACTGCCGCGGCGGGGGTCAGCCTTCAAGATCGCGCTTGCGCTGGACGGGCTTCCTGCCTTTGCGGCAGCTCCACCAGACCTTGAAACCGCGTATGCAGGCTGTCAGTTCCGCCTGGCGCCGTCGCTGGAATATATGGACCGGGCACATGATGACGCCAGGTGTGGCCACCCGTCGGAGAACCCGATCATTTTCGGCCTGATCCCCTCGGTCATGGATCCCGGAATGGCGCCGCCGGGAAAGCACATCCTCAGTGTCAACGTGTGGCATGCGCCGGTTGAGCTGCGGGAGGGAAGCTGGGAGACCGAGCGCGACAGGTTCGGCGAGCGCTGCATCGACATCATGAGCCGGTACATGCCGAACCTGAGAGACCTGATCATTGATCAAAGGTTCATCAGCCCGCTTGATCTGGAAACCGAGTTCGGCCTTCTGGACGCCAACATCAACCACCTGGACCTAACGCCGGCGCACATGTTCGGTCTCAGACCGGTTCCGGGCTGGTCTTCCTACCGGATGCCCGTCAAGGGCCTCTACCTCTGCGGCTCCGGCACCTGGCCCGGCGGCACGGTCAGCGGTGTTCCCGGCCGCAATGCCAGCCGGCAGATCCTGCAAGATCTCCAGAACATCCCCGGTCTACGTCCCGGCTGAAACTGGCTTGCCCTTGGGCACGGCCTTGCGGATTGGAGTATAGGCCACCACGGCAAGTCCGAAGAGACCCGAAGCGCAGACCGCCACAATGGCGAGTGCCGGCACATTGAGCTGTCCGTAAAGTGAGAACCTGATCAGTTCCACGCAATGGGTGAACGGATTGAATTGGCAGATCCAGTAAAGCCACGGGCTGACCTCCTGGATCCTCCAGAGCGGATAAAGCGCCGAAGACGCGAAGAAGGCCGGGAAAATGACGAAGTTCATCACGCCGGCAAAGTTCTCAAGCTGCTTGATAAGCGACGACAACAGCAGACCAACCGCGCCAAGCATGAAACCGCCCAGCATCAGCGCCGGCAGGACATAGAGGTAGCCGGCGGGAGGCGGCTGGATGCCGTAAGCCCAGGCGATGGCCAGAAACACATAGACCTGCAGCAATGAGACCATCACCCCTGACATGAGCTTCGAAAGCAGCAGGAACCAGCGCGGCAGCGGGCTGATGAGCAGAACCCGCATGGAGCCCATCTCGCGGTCATACACCATGGAAAGCGACGACTGCATGCCGCTGAACAGGAGGATCATGCCGGCAAGACCAGGCACGATATAGACCTCGTAGAGAATGTAGGTTTCGTAAGGCGGGATGATCGACACACCAAGGATCGAGCGGAACCCGACCGCAAAGATCAGCAGCCAGATAAGCGGGCGCACCAGCGCCGCCACAAAGCGTTCCCGCTGGCGGACAAACCGCAGCAACTCACGAACGAACACCCCCGCAAAGCAGCGCCAGTAGGAGGCCGCGGAAAACCGGGCAGCGTTCACGCGGCGTTCCTGCCGGGCTGCAGGGCCGCGATGGCCGCTTCATAGGTTGACTGTCCGGTGGATTTCAGGAGTTCCGGTGCAGGGCAGTCGGCCCTCACCTCGCCGCGATCGAGAACGGTGATCTGGGCGTCCTCGCTGATCTCGTCGTAAAGATGGGTGGTCCAGAGAACCGCAACACCTTTCTTGCACTGGTCTGCCGCATGCGCCCTGAGCCAGCTCCGCGCACCGGCATCAAGACCCACGGTCGGCTCATCAAGCAGCAGCAGATCCGGTCCGTGGAGCAAAGCCCTCGCAATTTCCACACGGCGGGCCTGTCCGCCTGAAAGCTGTCTCACCTTTCGGTCCATGAGATCGGCTATACCGGCGTTCTCTAACTCCTCGCGTGCACGGGTCGCTGTCTCGGAGCGGCCGAGACCGTGCAGTGCACCGTGATAGGCAAGGTTCTCCGCGACGCTGAGGTCGAGGTCGAGCGCCCGCTGCTGGAAGACGACCCCAAGATGACGGAGAGCGTTGGACGGCGCGGATAGAAGGTCCTGACCGAAGATCCTGATCTCCCCGGACTGCAAGCGGTGGAGGCGTGTCAGAAGTGAAAGAAGTGTCGTCTTGCCGGCCCCGTTTGCACCCAGCAAGAGGCGGAACTCTCCCGGCCGAATCGAGAGATCCACCCGCGTCAGCGCTTGGAGCGCTCCAAATGCATGACTGACGCCCGACACGCCGAGTGCAAGCTGTTCATGCCGGTCAGCCATCGTCTCCCACTCGTTCCGGATCTCATACTCTCTTCATAAATCACACTTCGCACGCCCGTTCCAACCCGCCACGGTCGATCCCATGCGGACTTGGCCTAAAGTACAGAACTTTTGTCCAAGCAAGGGCTACCATGTTTGACAAGACCGGTGTAAATTCCCGGTTCAAGGATTTTGGAGGAAGTCATGGCCTGGAAAAAGCCCGAGTACAAAGAAGTCTGCTGCAGCTTCGAAATCACCAAGTACCTGCCCGCAGAACTCTGAGGGTTTTTGCGCGGCCGCATTTGCGCGTACCGCTGGAAAGGCTGGTTGCGGCTCTGGGCGTATGGTGCCGCAAAAACCGGGGAACACTTCCCTCCGAACCTGAAAAGCAAGGCGCGCATCTCCGTGCGCATCAGAAGAGCTGTTTCGGTTTTCCGAGATTGCCTGTCTGGTGGTGTGCATGTCTGCCCGGATCTTGTTGCCGAGATGTCCGCTCCGGAGTGCGGGCACGGGCAGACGTAGCAGCGACGGGGTTCTGGAATCATTCCCAGTGAGTAGCAGACCGGAGATGATGAGTGCTGATGAGTTGGAGGCTGCCCTCCGCAAGATCGGTGCTGAGCGCTATCACAATCTGCATCCATTCCACAAAATGCTCCACAATGGCGAGCTCACCAAGCTTCAGGTACAGGCCTGGGCGCTTAATCGGTATTGCTATCAGGACGCAATCCCCGTGAAGGACGCCACGATCGTGGCCCGCATGGATGACGCTGAACTTAGGAGGGAATGGCGCAGGCGCATCGCAGATCACGACGGAGAGGCTCCGGGCGATGGAGGCATTGCCCGCTGGCTCGCCCTCACGGATGGCCTCGGCCTCGACCGCGACTATGTGGCCTCGAAACGGGGCGCCTTGCCGGCCACGAAGTTTGCGGTAGGTGCCTACATCAATTTCACGCGGGACAAGACCCTGCTGGAAGCCATCGCCTCCTCCCTCACCGAGCTCTTTGCGCCCACGATCATTTCCGAACGTGTTTCGGGGATGCTGCGCAACTACGAATTCATAACCGAAGAGACGTTGGCCTATTTTGACAAGCGCCTTACACAGGCGCCGAGAGATTCCGACTTCGCGCTGGACTACGTAAAAACACATGCTTCGAGCCCTGCAGAGCAGGGTCTCGTCCTTGATGCGCTGCAATTCAAATGCAGCGTCCTCTGGGCGCAGCTGGATGCGCTCTATCATGCCTATGTCGCTCCTGGTCACATTCCGCCGGGCGCGTTCGACCCCGCGGCCCCAGTCTCATGACTGGCGCAGTCCCTCAGGAGACGACGGTACCGGTTCTGGGACGCGGGGTCCGGCTGCGGCAAAATCGGGCAGATGGATCGTGGGTACTCCTGGCACCGGAGAAAATGTTCGAACTGGATCAGGTTTCCGCGGAGATTCTCAGGAGGGTCGATGGAGAACGCTCCCTCGGCGTGATTGTTGACGACCTGGCTGCCGCATTCGATGCGCCGCGCGAGGAAATCCTCCGGGACGTAAGCGCATTCCTGCAGGATTTCGCGGCAAAGCGGGTGGTCGATCTGTGATCCCCGCCCCGACATCCCTGCTGGCCGAGCTTACCCATCGCTGCCCGTTGCGCTGCCCGTATTGCTCGAACCCGCTGGAGCTTGATCGCAGGTCCTCGGAACTCACCACCGATGAGTGGAAGTACGTCCTTGCGCAGGCGGCCGAACTTGGCGTTTTCCACGTCCACTTCTCCGGAGGCGAACCGACATCACGGCCAGACATCGCCGATCTGATATCCCATGCGCGGGACGTTGACCTCTATACCAACCTGATCACCTCGGGCGTGCTGATGAACGCAGGCAGGTTGGACGAGTTGATCGAAGCCGGTCTGGACCACCTGCAGCTAAGCCTGCAGGATGTCGACGCGCCGCTCGCAGATCACATCGGCGGCCTCAAGGGCGGGCATGAAAGGAAACTCGCACTGTGCCGCGAATTGAAGGAGCGGCGGGTTGGCTTCACCATAAATGCGGTCATGCACCGGCAGAACGTGCACAATGTCGGAGCGATGATCGACCTTGCGGTGGAGACAGGCGCTGACCGTCTTGAAGTCGCCCACACGCAGTATTACGGCTGGGCGCTCAAGAACCGTACGGCGCTCATGCCGACCCGCGAACAGCTCGACCAGGCCACCGATATCGTGACGCGGGCACGCGAGCAGCTTGAGGGTCGGCTGGTCATCGACTACGTGGTGCCGGACTACTATGCCCGATATCCCAAACCCTGCATGGGCGGCTGGGCCCGCACAGGCCTCAACGTCACACCGTCTGGAAAGGTCCTGCCGTGCCACGCGGCTGAATCCATCACGGTACTGACCTTCGACAACGTGAAGGACAAACCGCTCCGGGACATCTGGGTGTCGGGCGAGGCTTTCCAGGCGTTCCGTGGAACCGACTGGATGGAAGAGCCCTGCAGATCCTGCGAGCGCAGGGAACTCGACTGGGGCGGCTGCCGCTGCCAGGCATTCCACTTCACCGGCAGCGCCACAGCGATCGACCCGGCCTGCTCGCTTTCTCCTTTGCACGAAGTGCTTCGTTCGATCGCAGAAAAGGATGCGGCCTCCGAAGAGGCCGCATTCAGCTACAGACAGTTCTGAGGCGTTCAGCCCGCCGCGGAAATCGCTCTTTCGGCCATTACCTTGACCAGGTTCGCCCGGTAGGCACCGTCGCCGTGAATGTCCGACAGCATGGCCTCCGCATCCACGGAAACACCGGCAGCCGCATCGGCACTCCAGTTCGAAACGAGAGCGTCTTCCAGTGCAGTCAGGCGGAAAACACCGCCCTGACCCGCACCCGTGACACCCACACGCACGGAGCCATCAACTTTCCTGGCCACAAAGACGCCCGCCATGGCGTAGCGCGAGGCCGGGTTGTCGAACTTCGCATACCCCGCCTTTTCCGGTGCATCAAACGTGACCGAAGAGATGACCTCGTTGTCTTCAAGGGCCGTTTCAAACATGCCGGTGAAGAAGTCGTCCGCATCGATCGAGCGCTGGTTCGTATGCACTGTCGCGTTCAGGGCCATGATGGCCGCGGGGTAGTCCGCCGCCGGATCGTTGTTCGCGATGGAACCGCCGATCGTTCCCATGTTGCGGACATGCGGATCGCCGATACCGCCCGCCAGTTCGCAGACGGCAGAGCAGGCGCTGCGCAGCGCCGCATCTCCCGCAACGGCAGCATGGGTGGTCGTCGCACCGATGGTCACGAACGAACCGTCGACCGCGACACCGGACAGATCCGCGATGTGGCGGAGATCAACCACATCGCTTGGCGACGCCAGCCTTTGCTTCATGGTGGGCAACAGGGTCATGCCGCCGGCCAGAAGCTTTCCGTCATCTGCACCAGCCAGCGCGGCCACGGCCTCATCCACGGAGGACGGGCGGTGATACTTGGTTGCATACATTGCTCTTTCCTCCTCAGCCGTTCAGAGCCGCCCAGATCTTGGACGGGGTCGCCGGCATTTGCATGTCTGATCCGATGGCGTCCGCCACCGCGTTCATGAACGCAGGCGGCGAGCCGATGGCACCGGCTTCACCGCAACCCTTCATTCCCATGGGGTTGTTCGGACAGATGGTTTCGTGGGTAGAGACCTGGAAGCTCGGCAGGTTGTCCGCCCGGGGCATGCAGTAGTCCATGAAGCTGGCGGTCAGGAGCTGACCGTTGTCATCATAGACCGTGTTTTCCAGCATGGCCTGGCCGATGCCCTGGGCGATGCCGCCGTGCACCTGGCCTTCCACGATCATCGGATTGATGATGCGGCCGAAGTCGTCCGCAGCCACGAACTGGACGATCTCGGTTGACCCTGTCTTCGGGTCGATCTCGACCTCGCAGACATAAGCTCCGGCTGGAAAGGTGAAGTTGGCGGGATCGTAGAACGCGCCTTCCTTCAGGCCCGGCTCCATGCCTTCCGGCAGGTTGTGGGCGGTGTAGGC
>JBCCEL010000017.1:0-33393 GCA_039030315.1 Pseudomonadota bacterium | reverse complement strand
TGTACGGTGTACGAAGACTTCAGCAAGAGCTGAGCAGCAGAAGCCTGAGGGTCCAGGAGACACTGATACTGGTGGCATGTCTGTTCTGTTTGCGTGACTATTTTTTCCCTAACGCTGAAACAATCTTATTTGACCGATCTATGAGGATTCAAGCGATTTGTTTCTAGTGGTTGGAATCAGACATTTCGATCCCTTGTTCAGCGTCGAAGGCAGCGGAGTTCAACCGTGACAACACGTTGATTTTAAGCATAAATTAGTGACAGCTCTCGAAAATGCCTATGCGGACTCTTTTGTTTGAAACGTACCACTAGGTAGTTTCTCTGGAAGCAGTTTTGCCCACCCTTGTCTCCAATACCATCATGGATGCAAATATGTGAACGGATAGGAGAACTGACATGAGGGCAGGAAAGCCCTCAATCAGCTTACGGTGACTTGCGAGGTGGAAGCGGATGCGGCTATGCTGCACTGCAATATTCGCCTTTGGGGCAACAGCGTTCATCTGAATACCGCGGTCCCGTCGCTGGTCTCTCACGCTCTGTAGCGTTCGCCAGAGTGGACCTTCCCCGGCCCGATCGTCTTCTGAACCAAAGCAGGGCGCAGGACGTGCCGGTTTGCTGACTAAGTCAATGTAACCTGCAGATCGACGGGATCGTCACGCCACAGATCATACATTTCCAGAGACCGTCTGAACATCCAGCTCTGCCCCTCCGGAACAGCGACACTGACCTTTCCGGAGAGGATCTCGTCAATTCCGAACCAACGATACTCGTACCCTCGAATGTCGTCGCCCGGACTGATGTCCCCGCCCTGATAGTGCCCGAGGAAGGTTACGGAGATCATGTTCTGAATCACCTGGTCATACGGGAAGGTCTGGGCGTTGACGGTCCCGAGGATTCGAACCCGGGCCCTTGAACCGAGTTCCTCATGGATTTCCCGCCGTGCACCGTCGAGGAGAGTTTCCGTGCCTTCGATTGCTCCACTCACAACTTCCCACCGGTCGACTGCCCCGCCGGGTGACACCAGCAGGAACTCCCGCTCACAATTGACGATGAGAACGAGGATCGCTGCCGGATAGCAGGTGAATTTGCGTTTTCCGCTTGAGACGAGAACCGGAAGTTCTGGATCGGTTTCTGGCACAGTTGTCTACCTATATCCTGGGCATCCCCGCGGAATTCGCCCCGATTGAGTTCTCCAGCCGTTTACCCCCGGCCGCTCCATGCCGCCAGGTCCTCGTGGCGCAGGAAGTCGAAGTCGCAGCCGTCCGGGGCCTGGGTGACCGTACGGGCGTAAAGGCCGCGGTAGCCGCGGGGTGGAACGTCAGGCGGGCTCCAGGCGGAAAGGCGCCTGGCAATCTCGGCATCATCAACAAGCAGGTCAATCCGCTTGTCGCGCACCGAAAGACGGATGCGGTCGCCGCTCTCAACCGCGGCAAGCGGGCCGCCGCGGCCGGCTTCGGGCGAAATGTGCAGCACGATAGTGCCGAAGGCGGTGCCCGACATGCGGGCATCGGAGATCCGGACAATGTCCTTCACGCCCGCCCGCGCAAGTTTCCTCGGGATCGGCAGGTAGCCTGCTTCCGGCATGCCGGCGGCCACCGGGCCCGCATTGCGCAGCACCATGATGTCCTCCGGCCCAATGTCGAGCTCCGGGTCATCGACCCGGTTGGCGAGGTCCTCCAGATCATCGAACACCACGGCACGGCCCTCCGTCTCGAAGAGCTCCGGCGTTGCGGCGGCGCGCTTGAAGATCGCTCCGTCCGGCGCGAGGTTGCCGCCAAGCGCAATCAGCCCGCCCTTGTCGGAGACGGGATCACCAAACGGCCGGATAACATCGTGGTCCACCCATTCGAGCGGCTCGCAGAGGCGATCTGCAAGCGTCCGCCCCGTGACATCCTGGGTGTCCAGATGGAGCAGGTCCTTCAGTTCGCGCAAGACCGCACCAACCCCGCCGGCGGCGTGAAAATCCTCCATGTAGCCTGAACCCACCGGCTTCAAATCGACGAGCACCGGCGTCTCATCGGAGATCTCGTTCAGGCGCTCGCTGGAGATCCGGATGCCGCGCCGGCCCGCGATGGCGGCAAGGTGGACCACCGCATTGGTGGAGCCGGAGATCGCCATGAGCACGCGCAAGGCGTTCTCGACCGATTTCTCCGTGATGAGCTCGGACGGCAGGACCGGCCGGGAGATGAGCCGCACAGCCGCCTCCCCGCTCGCTTCCGCCGCAACCAGGCGATCGGCATTCACTGCCGGGATGGCCGCTGTACCAGGCAGCGACAGGCCTAGGGTCTCCGCGATGATCGCCATGGTGGAGGCGGTACCCATGACCGCGCAGGTCCCGGCCGTGGCCGCAAGGCGGCCTTCGACCAGGTCGATTTCGTCGCGCTCGATCTCGCCGGCGCGGTAACGCCCCCAGAAGCGGCGGCAGTCCGTGCAGGCGCCGAGCCGCTCGCCGCGATGGCGCCCCGTCCCCATGGGGCCGGTGACAAGCTGGATTGCAGGCCTGTCGGCAGAGGCAGCGCCCATGAGCTGGGCCGGCACGGTCTTGTCGCAGCCGCCGATCATGACGACCGCGTCCATGGGCTGGGCGCGGATCATCTCTTCGGTGTCCATCGACATGAGGTTGCGGTAGACCATGGAGGTGGGATTGAGGAAAACCTCCCCCAGCGATGTCGTGGGGAACGGGCGCGGCAGAGCGCCGGCCGCCAGAACCCCCCGGCTCACCGCCTCGACGAGTTCCGGCATGGTGCGGTGGCAGTTGTTGAAGCCGGACGGGGTCATGGCGATACCGACAATCGGCTTGTCCAGCATGCTGCGCGACAGGCCCATGGAGCGGGCAAACGAACGCCTCAAGTAGAGCGCAAAATCCCGATCTCCGTAATTGGTAAGCCCTTTTCGAAGGCCTGTTTCCTGGTCCATGCACCGTCCCTCGTCTGCCGCTTTCGGCGGTAAGACTCAAGGTTTAGCGGGCAAGAGCGCTCCGGGGCAAGGATGCCCGGTTGGCCGGCGCCCTCGACCGACGGCGGTTTTAGGCGGACTTGGCGAGAGTTCCGGCAGCCAGCCAGTGGTCGAGCTTGGATTCCAGCTCGTGCGGAGAAATCGGCTTGGGCAGATAGTCATCCATGCCGGCGTCGAAGCAGCGCTCCATGTCACCTTTCAGAGCGTGCGCCGTGACCGCGATCACCGGCGTCCGAAGGCCATTCGACTTTTCCAGCTCACGGATTTCGCGGGTTGCGTCCAGGCCGTTCATCACGGGCATGGACACGTCCATACAGATAACCCTGGGCCTGTGGCGCTCGTATAATTCCACCGCATGTTTGCCGTGATCGGCGATGATGAACGAATAGGATGTGCCCTCGAGAATCTGTTCGAACAGGAGCTGATTGACCTCATTGTCTTCGGCGACCAGCACGTCGATCGTTTCCGGCTCCGCCTGCGCTGCCGGTGGAGTGACCGGCACGCCGTCCGCCGCTCGCGGTATCGGCATCGCCAGCAATTCCTCATCCGTGGGCTCGCGCCCGGCGCCTGCGGAAGGTTCTGCCGTGGCGTTGCCTGTCTCTCCTTTCGCTTCGTGGAGCACCCTGACGATGGTCGAGAGAAGCTGCTCGAATCGGGCCGGCTTCACCAGGTGCCCCTGAATGCCGAGGGAAGAGAAGCTCTCTCCCTCAGCTGTCTGGTCCACGGAGGTCAGCATGATGATGGGAAGGTCCGAGAGAGCAGTATTGCCGCGAATGGCGCGGGCGACATCAGCGCCGTCCATATCCGGCATATGATAATCCAGGATCAGGGCATCGACCCTGATGCCCCGGCCAGCTGCAGCCTCCAGAACCGCAAGGGCGTGCGGGCCGTTGGTAGCCGCAGCGCTGTCAAAGCGCCATCCGGTCATCTGTTCCTGCAGGATGGCCCGGTTCACATCATTGTCATCGACCACGAGGATGCGGGAGCCGACCAGGTCCTCGGGAACTTCCGAGACTTCCGCGCCGGCCTCTTCAATGGGCAGCCGGACGTTGAACCAGAATGTCGAACCGCGGCCGAGCGAGGAATCCACACCGATTTCACCGTCCATCAGATCGACCAGCGAAGCGGCAATTGAGAGCCCCAGGCCGGTGCCCTCATGCTTGCGGGTGGCGGAGCCGTCGACCTGGCTGAACTTCTCGAAAATGGTCTCGCACTTGTCGGCGGGTATACCCATGCCGGTGTCCTGGATGCGTACATCAAGGCGCAGCTTCTCGGCCCCGACCGTGCCGCCAACATCCACCAGAACATGCCCCTCTTCGGTGAATTTCACCGCGTTTGTCAGAAGGTTGGTGATGATCTGCCGGAGCCGGCCGGCATCGCCGATCACCTTGCGGGGCAGGCCCGGCGCGAGCCGGACAATGATCTCCAGATCCTTCTCGGCCGCGCTCGAGGAGATAAGCGTGGTCACTTCCTCCACGACGGTCTTCAGTTCAAAGGGCTCGCAATCCAGCCGCAGCTGGCCGGCCTCGATCTTGGAGAAGTCGAGAATGTCATTCATGATCGTGACGAGAGCGGATCCGGAACGCAGGATTATGTTGGTGAAGCTGCGCTGCTTGTTGTCCAGTTCAGTTTTGGAGAGCAGCTCGGCCATGCCCATGACGCCGTTCATGGGTGTGCGGATCTCGTGGCTCATATTGGCGAGAAACTCCGCCTTCGAGCGCTCGGCGGCCTCCGCCGCGCGCCTCGCCTCCTCGCTTTCGTGCTGACCTGTTACGTCCATGATGTAGCCGACAAGGTAGGGTACCTCGCCATCGCTATCGAAGACGTTCTGGGTAAACTCCGACACACGCCGTGTTTCGCCGGATCTTGTGACGATCCGGTATTTCATGTTGATGCCCTTGCGGGATCTGGTCTGCTTCCAGGCGTCTTCCTCAGCGCCTACGCGTTCCAGGTCTTCAGGATGGATGAGATCTGCATAGTTGATCTTCCCGTCGAGAAAGTCCCCGGCCGACCAGCCGGTCAGTTCTTCCACATTTGCGGTCACTTCGGCGACAGGCCACTCACCGGTTATATTCTTCCAGCGGAAGATGCTGACGGGACCCTGGGTGAAGACTTTTTGAAAGAGGGCGTCGTCCATGGTGCAGTTCACACGGAATTATTATTGGCCCCCCTTTTCGGGGTAATGATCAGATCCTAACGTTTGATTAACCAAACATTCCAATTCGAGAATTGGAATAAGTGTTCATTGGATTTACAAAGTAGAGCCTGGCGGCCGGACCGATGAGAGAACCACCGGTCCGGCCTTATTGCACCACCTGGCCTGTAAGCCGGGTTCTGTCTTGCGCCTGCGCAAATTGCGGGCGCGCGATGACCATTCATCTGGGACGCCTGTCGCCAGGCGCCTCGCGCGACCAACCCGGGCGGTGAGCTGGAAACGGGCCCTGGGCGCGACGCGCCCGTACCGCCCCTATTCGGTCTTGCTCCCGGTGGGGTTTACCATGCCGCCCCTGTTGCCAGGGGCGCGGTGCGCTCTTACCGCACCCTTTCACCCTTACCCTCAAGCCACGAAGACGAGAGGGCGGTTTGCTTTCTGTGGCACTTTCCCTGGGGTCGCCCCCGCCGGGCGTTACCCGGCACCGTGTATCCATGGAGCCCGGACTTTCCTCCCCTCGCCCTCGGCCTTGACGGCGGGGTCCGGAGCGGTCATCCGGCCAGCTGGCGGCTGTGATGTAAGCCCGCGGGCGGCTGCCGTCAATCAGGCCGGGTCTGGCGGAAGCGCTTGCGGTAATCCTGCGGTGCCACGTTGAGCAGGCGCATGAAACTGCGGCGCATCCGCTCATCGTCGCCAAAACCGCAAGCCTGAGCAACCGAGGCGATGGAGACATCGGCCTCTTCAAGCTGGCGCCGTGCCGCTTCGGTGCGCATCATCTCAACCGCCTTGGCCGGCGTGCGTCCGGTTTCCGCGGTGTAGACACGGGCGAAGTTCCGCGGGCTCATATTGACCTGCCCGGCCAGGTGCTCAACCCGCAAGTCCTGACCCAGATTGTCCCGGATCCACTGATGGAGACGGTCAAACCGGCCCCCATGGTCGGCGATCTGCCGGTCCAGAAAGGCGCTGAACTGGGACTGCCCACCGGGCCGCACAAGATAGGCGACCAGCGAACGGGCGAGTTCGAGCGCCGTCTGCCTGCCCTGGTCCTCTTCAACCATGGCCAGCGCCATATCAATGCCGGCGGTCACTCCGGCCGACGTCCAGACATTGCCGTCCTTTATGAAGATGGGATCCGTTTCCACACGGACCGAGTCCGCATGCCGCGCCAGCATTTCACAGGATTCCCAGTGGGTGACCGCCCGCCTGCCGTCGAGCACTCCTGCTGACGACAGGACGAAAGCACCCGTACAGACCGAGCCGACGCGCCGCGCGTGTCCTGCCAGCTCCTTCACCGCGTTCAACAGTGCCCGGTCCATCGCAGCCGCGCGCGCCCCGCCGCCGCCGACCACGATCACCGTATCGATCGCCTGACGGCGGAGCCGCGCAACAGGGACCGTACTGACGGCGATCGGGGTATCGGTTTCAATCATCCCACCGTCAACGGAAGCTATGGCCGTCCGGTAAATCTCCGTGCCGTCCTCGCTCCGGGCATCCTGAAAGACCTGCAGCGGCCCGCTGAGGTCGAGCAGTTTCACGCCGGGATAGACGACGAACACGATCAGTGGGCAAGATTTTCGCTTGTCTGTATTTGAGGGCATATTGTCATTTATGCCAAACGCCGTTCCGCTAGTCTACCTTCGATGCTTGACACCAAAAGAGCACTGAAGATGCTGGTCTTGAAGCCCAGCTGCGGCGGCGAGTTTGCGAGGCACCCGGTACGTCCCGACAACACGCTGCTCAGGCATCCCGCCTCCACTGAGCGTGTGCTGAAACCGTACGCCGAATGCCCAGCTGCCTGACGAAAGGACCACAACATGAGAACGCTCGCCGCCGTGCTTTTCGACGGTTTTGAAACCCTAGATATGTTCGGCCCCCTGGAGTTCTACGGCATGCTGCCGGAGGAGTTCGAAGTCACGACGGTCGCAGAGACGGCCGGACACGCAAGATGCAGCAGCGGCCAAAACGTCGCCATAGACCGCACGTTTGCCGATGGCGCCGACTATGATCTGGTTCTCGTGCCCGGGGGTTCGGGAACACGCAAGCAGGTCGAAAACCCGGCCATGCTGGATTGGCTGAGGTCCGCATCGGCAGACGCCGAGCTGGTGATGAGCGTGTGCACCGGCAGTGCGCTCCTCGCAAAAGCCGGCGCGCTGGATGGACGCCGGGCCACGACGAACAAACGGGCATTTGAGTGGGTCGCCCGGTTTGGCCCCAAAGTGGACTGGATCGGACGGGCAAGGTGGGTCGAGGACGGCAAGTTCTTCACCTCTTCCGGCGTTTCGGCCGGCATGGACATGACCCTGGCCGCCTTCACGCACCTGCTCAGCGAGGAGACGGCGCTGAAGGTTGCCACCTGGGCTGAGTATACCTGGCACCGGGAAGCGGCGTCTGATCCGTTCGCAGTCGAGCACGGCGTGGGTGGTGCGTAGCCAAGGCTGTGCAGCCGCGTTAGCGGCTGGCCATGACGGAGATTCATGGCGAGGTCACACACAATTACGATCCGGCGCGCGGGCGCTTGAGGAACATCTGTGACCTGCCGCAAGGCGAGGCGGAGAAGGTTCTTGAGGATATCCGCGCATCGGGCGTCCGCTCGATCAAACCGAACTATCTGATGCGACGGCTGCAGGATGAAGACTGGCTGATGGCCGAGCAGCCGGCCCGGCTCGGGCCATCTCCACTCACGCGGCCGGTCTATTTCTTTCTCGGCAACTATGCGGACGGCCTTGATCCGTCCAGGCCGGCTTCGCTGGCTATACCATTGGCGGCCCTTCCGCCGGACGTCCTCACGTTCACCTATCCGGACAGCATGGCAAGCCTGCCACTTGCGACCGAGGCGGATTACGCCGGCGACCGTTACGACAGGTTCATCGAAGTGCAGGTCAGGGATCTCCAACCCGGGCGCGAATGAATTGCAGCAAACAGGCGCTAACGCTCGTCTTCCGGGATGGCATCGATGAGGGCGCGGAGCGTCTTGATGGTCGAGACGTCCGCCACGCCATCGCAGCGCTCTTGTCTCCAATGCTGCTGGAAGGCGTAGACCACATCGCGGGTGCGCTCATCGAACCTGCCATTCGGTTCTATACCGTAGCCGTAGACCGCGAACATCGTCTGAAGGGCTTCAGCCGGCTCGCCGGTATCGCCGAGCTGCAGGTACTGGCCGGGCTCGATCGGGGCCGGTTCGACCCAGACGCCGATGCCGGCCCTGCCCAGCCGCCTCCAGTCGAAGAATTCGCCAGGATCTATCTTCCGCCCCGGCGCAATATCGGAGTGGCCGACCACGTTGCGCTGCGGGATGGGATGGCGCGAGAGAATGTCCAGGCTAAGCGCTTCGACCGCCGCCATCTGGACTTCCGGGAACGCATGATAGCCCCAGTCGTGCCCCTTGTTCTGGATCTCGATGCCGATGGAGCGGCCATTGTTGTCCTCAACGCCGCGCCAGAGCGAGACGCCGGCCTGATAGGCCCGCCACTGCTCCTCGACCATCTGGACGATGCGCCCTTCCAGATCCACGAGGTAATGGCAGGAGACCGCGATGTCAGGATCGCACAGGCGGTCGATGGATGCTTCGCCCGTGACCATGCCGGTATAGTGCAGCACGAGCATATCGACCTCGGCTCCGGGTGGACGCTCGTTGAAGGTCGTCGCCTCGCGCCAGGCATGCGGAAGACTGGTACGCACTAGAACCCTCGCTCCTTGCGGACTTCCTCATAGGCGGCATTGATGGTGGCGAGCGACTTGGTGGCAAGATCGATCGCCTCTTCCGGCATGCCCTTGGCGACCAGTTTGTCCGGATGCACTTCGCGCACCAGCCGGCGATACCAGTGCTTGATCTCGTCCTCTTCGGCGTCCGGATCCACGCCCAGAATGACGTAGGGGCTGAGATCGTCCACCATGTGCCGGGCCTTGATCCGGGCGAAGCACTTTTCATCAAAACCGAAGATCTCAGAGACAGAACGCAGGTAGTCCAGTTCGGCCGGGGTTACGACACTGTCCGCCTTGGAGATGTGGAAGAGGCCGTCCATCACCGTCTCGAGCACCTCCGGTTTGTCCTTGAACAACCGTCCCAGCCGGCGCGCATAAGCGTCGTACCCCGCAACGTCCTGCTTGGCGAGATTGAAGACCCTCGCAACATTCGAAAGTTCCTCGTCACCCACGGTGAAGACCTGCTTGAAAGCGGCAACCTCGGAGGGCGAGACAAAACCGTCCGCCTTGGCCATCTTGGCGCCGAGCGCAATCACGCCGATCGTGAATGCCACCTGTTCCTCTGGCTCGCCTGTCCTAAGCCAGCCGGAGATGGTTTCGATCCCCTCGGAGAGCAGCGCCGATATCTTTTCCCAGATCGACATTTGGCGCGAAGGATATCCTGCGTTTCCCTGCGCCGCCAGCGGCTCCCGCGTGGGGCGTTTAAGCGCAGCCCGGCTCACTTCCGGAAGCTGAAATCGTCAATAACGATCCGCTCCGAGTTGGGGCGGGTAAATTCGAGCTTCGTTATGCCCCGGTACCCTGCGGCAAAGTAGAGAGAACCGGTTGTGCGCAGGAACAGGGTGTCGTGATGAACGAGCTGATCGCCGCGCCAGGCCTTGATGTGGACCCGCTCCTCCTGCCCTTCCGGCCAGGCCACATTGATGTTGGCACCGACAAAATCGAAAGTCTCGCCATTCTCCGTCCACATGAAGCCGGGCTGGCCGGAACTGTTGTAGGCAATGAATTCGCCGGAACTGGTGCCGTTGATATAGCCGTAGCCGTTGTAGAACTTGTGGTGGGTGGCGATCCATTGCCACCAGAACAAACCGCCGTAGCCGGACGGGATTTCATATAGCGTGTCGGAGACGGTGAGATCATCGAAGGTGACCGTCTTCGCCGGACCTTGCTTTGCCTGTGGCTGATCGAGAGACGAGATGACTGAGAGCACGACAGGATGTTCTGATAGCTCCAGAGGACGCTCAAGGATCTTGCCGCTGGACTTGTCGGCAAAACGGGCAGTGTAGTTTCCCGGCCCGGCGTGCTGGAAGAAGATTCCCTTGTCATCCAGCTTCAGCGCGACCGGTTTGCCGGCCGCCGGCACAAGCTCGGCAACGATATCTGCGCCCAGGTCTTTTTGTGAAACGGTGCCGGCCACAAACAGCTTCGGCGCCAGCCCCATGGGCACGCAGTTGCTTTTGGCGACCATGCCGCCGCCTGCCCGGTCATGCTGGACGAACTCGATGGTCTGGGCCCGGGCGTCGGAAGTGGTCTCGAAGCCGGTCGGCGGATAGGCCTCGAAGGTGTGTTCTCCGGCTTCGTAAATCTGCATCTTGTCGAAATTGCCGAACCCCATCTCGAAGTTGGCGAAGCCGGAAATGTTTGAGAAGGACCTGGTCCGCGAGCCATCCGGCCGGATCAGCGCCACCTCAAGTCCTGCATAAGGCCGATCCGCCATGTCGTAGAGACCGTTGCGGTTGACATCGCGATAGGCAAAACACGAAACCCGCCATTTGCTGGCTGGGGGATCGTGTGCTTCAGACGGGCTGCCGCCCAACAGCAGGCAGGCTGTGAGACTGGCCGCAGCACCCAGGCACAAACGGGTAAGCTTCAAGGCAGGCACCTCTGGTCGGTTTCCGGTCCCGGATACACTGATTCAACCGTCGCCGTCTCGTGTGGCGTGAACCGGTGTCAAGCCGCGCTTCTCAGGAATCGCGGCCATCATTGCTGGTGCCGCCTTCATTGCCGCCGCCGCCCTGGCCGCCGCCGCCCTGGCCACTGCTGCCGCCATTGTCCCGGCCGTCATTGCCGCCGCCCTGGTTGCCCTGATTGCCGACACCGCCACCCTGCTGGCCCTGACCGCCATTATTCCGGCCATCATTGCCCGTACCGCCCTGGCCGCCGCCACCTTGGCCGCCGCCACCCTGGCCGCCGTTGTTCGCGTCACCGCCATTGTTGCGGCCCATGCCGCCTGCTCCGGTGCCCGAACCTTCTCCCGGATCCGCGCCGTTATTGGATGCCGAAATGCCTCTGCCAGGACCAGGTCCCGGATCGCCGGAGCCGAAGACACCGCCGCCCTGATTGATGTCGTCGCTGTTGATGCCCTGATTGGACTGCGCAAGCCAGATCGGGACCGGCGACGGACGCGCCGCCTCACTTCTGGTCTCAATGGGGGTGTCGCAAACCGCCGCACACAATCTCAGCGGATTGTAGGCCTCTTCAGAAGCCGATGCCGGGTCGGTTGCGGAAGCCGGAACCGGGATAGCCGAACCGGTCAATGCAACCGCGGAGAGGACAACCGCCCCTCTCGCAAGCCAAGTCGCAAGCATGCCGATACTCCACTCACTAACACATGCCGCCCGGTGTCGGACTCTGCGCCTCGGGTTAACTATTTGTCAAGAAGTGGGGGAGAATTCGTCGAGACCAACAAGAGATCACCCCTACGGCATGACCTAAATTGGTATCGTCATACTTTTCAGCCAATTCACCTCTTCTTTTCGAACTGAAGCGCTAAGCTTCTGCTGAACGTCGGCATGGTAGTCGTTGAACCAGGTGCGTTCCTCCACGCTCAACAGCGAGACATCGACGAGCGATGTGTCGATCGGACAGAAGGTGATGGTCTCGAGCTCGTACATCTCGCATTCCTCCCCGGCCCGCTTGGCGGAAGGCTGGACTATAACGAGGTTTTCGATGCGGATACCGAACTCCCCAGGTTTGTAGTAGCCCGGTTCATTGGAAATGATCATGCCGGGTTCAAGCGGAACCATCCCGGTCTTGGCAATCCGTTGCGGCCCCTCATGAACCGACAGATAACTGCCGACACCGTGACCGGTGCCATGTGCGAAATCGACCCCAGCCTCCCACAGCGCCAGCCGGGCAAGTGTGTCGAGCTGCGCACCGGTCGTGCCTTTGGGAAACCGCGCACGCGCGATGGCGATGTGACCCTTGAGAACCCGTGTGTAACGGTCGCGCATCTCATCGCTCGGGGCGCCGATGGCGACGGTCCGGGTGATATCGGTCGTCCCGTCAAGGTACTGGCCGCCGGAATCGATCAGATAGACATTGCCGGTTTCCAGCTTCTGGTTCGATCCTTCCGTCACACGGTAATGCGGCAGTGCCGCGTTGGGACCTGCCGCTGAAATGCTGTCGAAGCTGATCTCCTGCAATTCGCCTGTTGCGCGGCGACAGCTTTCCAACTCGACCGCAGCGTCAATCTCGGTCAGCTCGCCTGATCCCACGTTTTCGTCCAGCCAGCGCAGGAAACGCACCATCGCGGCCCCGTCCCGGATATGAGCCAGGCGGGCGCCTTCCTGCTCCACCGGATTTTTCCTGGCCTTGGGCAGCAGGCAGGGGTCCGAGCCGGTGACGACCTCCGCTCCTCCGTCCTTCAAGGCCGTCTCGATCGCCTTCGCGCACCAGGCCGGATCAATCAGCACTTTCAGTCCAGACAGCGCTTTCAGGCGGCCGGGAAATTCAGCTGGGGCGTGAAAGACTGCGAGGCCGTCCAGTTGGCGCAACGCGTCTTCCTGCACGCGGTCCTTGTCAATGAAGAGCTCGGCCTCTCCTGTGCGCCTGAGAATGGCGAACGCCAGCATGACCGGCGTGTGGGGCACGTCCTTGCCACGGATGTTGAAGGCCCAGGCAATGGACTCAGGAACGGTCAGGACCGCGGCATCAGCACCCGCTTCCGCCAGCGCATCCCTCAGAATATTCGTCTTGGCACCCGCAGCCACACCTGCATATTGGGTCGGCTGGGAGAACACATCAGAATGCGGAGCCGCCGGGCGGCCGCTCCAGACTGCGTCCACGGCATTCGCGTCAACCGCAACAAGTTTCGCGCCGGCCTTCTTGCAGGCGATCTCGAGACGCCGGGCCCCGTTCACCGTGTGCAGCCACGGGTCGAAGCCGAGCTTGTGACCAGACTGCAGGTTCCTGGCGATCCAATCGGCCGGCGGCTGCGCGACAAGATCGCATTGCTCGAAGGTTTTCGTATCCGTCTGCTCGCGCGCCTGAAGGGTGTATCGACCATCAATGAAGATCGCCGCCTTGTCCTGAAGAACGACCGCAGTTCCCGCGGAACCGGTGAACCCGGTCAGCCAGGCGAGCCGCTCCGAATGCGGTCCGACATACTCGCCCTGGTGTTCGTCGGATCTGGGCACGACAAAGCCGTCCAGCCCAAGGTCCCGAATATGACGTTGCAACATATCCGTGCGTTCACGGCCATGTTGTCCCTCGCTTTGATCTTTGAACTTCTGGAACATGGCCGGGGTTTTAATCCTCCGGCCGACGTGACGCAATCGGCATCATTTGCAGTTGCGGTTTAGAGGCCTTTCCGGCACTCGTCGAACCCGTCCAGCGTGGAGGGCAACCGCTGAATTTATTGCGGCGCACAACGGCATTGGAACGCTTCGGATCAAGCCCCAATCCGGAGCCAGAAATGTCGCTATTATGCCATATTTTTCAAAGCTTAAGCCGAATTAACCAGCTATGCGTTTTTTGCAAATCAGAGATGCAAAAAACGCGATTGTGTGCGCCTGCAAAAGGCATAGATAGGCGTCAAGACAACGGCGCGGAGCAAACGAGCAAAACGCGAAGCGCCGAAGCAAATGGACACAACCTCTTCAGTGGCAATGGTGCCGCTGCAGCATCGATGGAGTAAAGCCCATGGTCTACGCAACCGCAGTCAACAGCAAGGCCTTTTTCGGAGCAGATTCGAAGGGCACGTTCAACTTCCCGGCGAAAGTCTGGAACTCCGTGACCCGCTTCTTCAGCCTGGTCCACGTGGAGCGCCAGCTCAATTCCCTGGACGATCGCATGCTGGCAGACATCGGCATCGAGCGCGCTGACATCCGCAGCAAAGTCTGGGGTCACGCCTGAAAGGCTCGGAAGACGGAAAGTGCGTTGACAGAACTTGTCAACGCACACCCCGCAACCGTCCTTGCTAATCTGATTGCCCAGCCAACCGGCACAAAAGGGTAATCCAAGAAAAACGCTTCCGGATCCCTCCCCCGGAAGCGTTTTTGTTTGTGCGCTTGCTATGTACCTATTTGCGGAGAAGCAGCGTGCTCCAGCCGTCAGGCCGCCAGCGGCGGTGAAGGAATAGACCGAAGGGCCGGTAGGCGCCAAGCAGCCGGCATTCCTGATCAACGGTGATCCCCGACAGAATCAGCTGGCCGCCCGGCGACAGGGCATGAGCGATGTCCCGCTTCATGGACTGTAAGGGTCCGGCGAGAATGTTGGCGACAATCAGATCGAACCGGTTCGGCGGGCATAGCTTCGGGCCACGCATTCCTGCCGCCACGACGGTGTCGACAAGACCCGCCGCCTGATTCAAGCGCGCATTCTGTTTTGCGGTGCTTACCGCAACCGGGTCAACGTCCCCGGCCAGCACCGGCTGCCTCACGGCACGAGCGGCGGCGATCGCCAGAATGGCGGAGCCACAGCCCAGATCCAGCATCCGCTTCGGCCGTTGATGCCTCAGCACGTGATCGATCGCCAGCAGGCAACCTCTGGTCGTTCCGTGATGCCCGGTGCCAAAGGCCTGCCCTGCCTGGATTTCCACGCAGACGGCGCCCGATATCCTCTTGTCCCTGTCATGCTCACCGTGGATGAAAAAGCGTCCGGCCCGGATCGGCTTCAGAAGGCTTTGCGAGCGCGCCACCCAATCGGCCGGTGGCAGTTTCTCCGTGACCACCGGCAGATCGCCGAAGAGTTCGGCGATGAGTTCCCGGGCTGGGGGCCGTTCACCGACATAGGCCTCGACCCGCCAGTCTGCCGAATCGGGCTCGACCGCGAATGCGGCAACCACGATCCCGCTCTCACTTGCTGCCTCATCAATTCGCGCGGCAAGCCCCTCCGCCGCCGCCCGGCTCAACAAACCGGTTGAGACTTTCCATGTTTCTGTCATAAGCAGCCGATAAGTCGCGTAAGCCAAGTGTTGCCCAATTCGCTTCTTAAGAGACCTTTATGATTCACAACATGATCAGATCTCTGCAACTCGCTGTCATTGCACTGGCGATTGCCGCCGCCGGTGTCTTCACAAGCACCGCAGAGGCCAAGAACCCCAAGCGCTCGGAGGCCTATTTCATGACCCGTGCCGAGCGGGCCGCGAAAATCGTTTGCAGCAAACAGCGCACCCCCAAAAAGGTGAGCAACTGCCGCAACCAGCAATTGGCGGCCGCACGACGGATTGTCCGCTATATCCGCCGCGGCAACAAGGAACGCCGCCTCAAGAAGACGCTCGGATGCCTGCAGAAGGTTCAGGTGCTGCCCGCGCGGCTCCGCCGCCGCGGGATGCTCTGGGTGGAGCGCTGCGCCAAGTAGCCCTGAATGCCCGCGATGCGGAAAGAGCAGCGCCTGGCCTACGGAATTTGGATTTGACGGTCTGTCCGCCGTGGTGCACTCATGCGGGTGCAAGGTCACGCTCGGTGGGCGCGCAATGGGGATTTTTTCAAGGCTGAGAGAGGTCCTGAGCGGCCGCACCGCGCCGGATCAGGCACCGCGACATCTGTCGGGTGAGCGGCCCGGCGCCGCTGACAGCGCCGACATGCATCCCGAAGCTGCAGCGGAGCCCGCCGCACTGCTCGACGGCATCAGGCTGGAGATCGGCTATGAAGACGCCGACGGCCGCGGCACGAACCGGCTCATCACCTGCAAACGAATGGTCCATTCGGAGGACGGCGACCGCTTGCTCGCCTTCTGCCATACTCGCCGCAGCGACCGGACCTTCCTGCTGGACCGCATCCTGGAGGCCGCCGAGCACGCGACCGGCCGGCGCATAAGCGATATCCAGACCTTCTTTGCGCCTCTGATCGACCAGGCCGGAGAGTTGGACGACGATCACGGCACGACCCGCGAGATCATTACACAAATCGGGGATGAACTGCGCATCCTGGCCTTCATAGCCAAAGCGGACATGAGCCTTCACAAGGCGGAGGACGAGCTCATCTCGCTCTTCGTGCGCCAGCGTAGCGAATCGCTCGGTGCAGAAGTTGCCGGCAACTACGATCATACGAAGGTGATGGACTGGTTCCGCCACCAGGTTCCCGATCTGGAGGTGCTGGAGCGCGCCGTGATGAGGGTGGCCAAACGCTCGGAAGGCCAGCTGGGTCACGTCTGGGAACTCGCCGCCAAGGTCATGGAGGCCGACGGCACCGTCCGGGCGGAGGAACTCGACCGCCTCCACCAGCTGGCACAGGCGGTGGACCACGCCCTGGAGGAATTGCGCAAGGGGAACGTGTGACGCTTCAGTCCGGCTCAAGCCAGGGCGGATGGGGCGTTTCCAGGCCAACAAGCCTGGTCACGGCCAGTCGCTGCACTGCCTTGAAGCCAAGAAGGAACGGTGCGAGCCAGGTGAGCATGAAGTCTTCCAGTTTGCTGGACCCGGTCATCTGACGGGTTTGCGCCTCGGTAAACTTGAGCACCTTCTCACCAACAGGATGACGCAGCTGCGTGTACTCCTCCGTCCTGCCCTCGCCGATCAACCAGGCCAGGCTGGCGGCATCTTCTATCCCGAGGTTCATGCCGCGGCCACCGGCCGGTGAATGGATGTGCGCTGCATCCCCCGCCAGAAAAACATTGCCGGACTGATACGCCTCGACCTGCCGATAGCTGATCCTGAACTCCGACTCCCAAATCACGTCCGCGACCTTCATCGTCGGCGGCAGCCGGTTCAGGACATCCGCGTGGTTGGAGACAAGACGGCCATAGCCTTCGCCCATCGGGATGAAGCCGACAATCTGGCCCGGATCCCGGTGCACCACCGCGCGGTCGAACGGGTATGGCCAGTCATCCAGGGTCACGTCCGCGAGCCCGAACAGACCGGGTTCAGTCCTGCCGTCAAAAGCCATCCCCAGCGTCTTGCGGACCAAGGAGCTGGCACCATCGGCCCCGATGAGGATATCCGCATGGACCTCTTCAGAGCTGCCATTCCGGTCAACCAGGCACTGCAGAGCATCACCGGCCACCTGGAATCCCGTGAGGGCCGTATACCAGCCGACATCGTGACCAAGCTCCCTGAGGCGCCCTATCAGGATTTCTTCGGTACGGGATTGAGGCAATGAAATCAGGAAGTTGAACCGGTGGGGGATCAGACTGAGCTCAAGCCGCATGAGCTCTGCTCCGCGATGAATGAACGTCATCCCGTTAACCCGGTGCCCGGCATCGATGATCCGCTCGGTCACGCCGGCCGGCTCAAGAATATCCAGTGTCCTTGCATTGACGGCCAGCGCGCGGGATTCCGGCGAGGGCTCGCCGTCATTGTCGATGACGGTGGGCGCAAAGCCGCGGCGGGCCAGTTCGACGGCTGCGGCGAGGCCCACCGGCCCCGCGCCCGCAACGAGAATGGATTGCTGACGGTCCATATGCTTCACTCTGCTTTCGAGGATGAATCACGTCCATCCTGATCTTGCGATTGACGGGCTCGGGGCGCCTCGCCATATGATGGGGTGACAATACGAGGAGTTTGAGGCCTTGATCCGCTGGGTTTTCCTTTTTGCCGTCGCCGCCTTTCTCGTCTGGATGTTCGCGGACAGCCGGGCGACCAGGACGGTCGGTTTCGGCGTTCTGGGTTTCATTGCCCTGGTCTCGCTCGTCTTTTTCTATGTTCTCGACGATCCGGACCGGCGGGAGGCGGCCGCGCCACCCAAGGATGCGGCCATAGAACGTGTGGAAGAAGTCACGCGCAAGCTTCGGGCGGAACGCTTCTCTTTGAAGCCTGACGACGTCGCGCTTGTCGGGACCGTACTGAAACCCGACATCCGGATCAGTTACACAAATGAAGGCGAGAAAGTGGAAACACCGGACCTGTTTTCCTGGGTCGTAGATGGCGAAGCCCGGAACGTCTCGGAGAAACATACAGTGCAGGACGTCTACCTGCGCGTCCGGCTCTTCGATTGTCCGTCATTTTTCACCACCGAACAGGCCAGCACCGCGCTTGATGAACTCAATCGCACCTGCAGCAGAATCGGGGAGCGCAACCTCGGGCTCTACGGCCTCGGCATCGAGCCCGGTGGTACAAAAGCGTTCAAGGACAAAGTGAATTTCAGCGACCAGGTTGAGCCGCGGAACTGGCGCTACTGGATCTCCGTCGACCGGGTCAACGCGGTGGCCCGGTAGCCCCGAGGGGGCCGCCCCACTGATCCGACGCATTTCGGCCACCGTTTCAGGTTCTACGAGGCTCAACGACAGAGTGGCGCGACTCAAAACATCGTGAAGAAATTGTCATGAGTTAGCAATTTCAGCGCTTTCTAAACCAACGGACTCCGCCATATACTGAGGCCCATGCAAACCACCACAGATGCGCCGGACCTGACCGACAAGGACATTGTCGAAACGGTCGAGAAAACAGGTGAACAGCTTGGCCAGGTGCGCGACGCCATCGGCCAGGTTATCTTCGGACAACAGGAGGTCATCGATCTGGCGATTGCCAGCATCCTGACCGGTGGCCATGCGCTGCTGGTCGGCCTGCCGGGTCTCGCCAAGACCAAACTTGTGAAGACGATCGGGCTCGTGCTCGGCCTGTCGGAGAAACGGGTTCAGTTCACACCCGATCTGATGCCTGCGGACATTATCGGTTCTGAGGTTCTGGAGGAGAGCGCTTCGGGCGCCCGAGCCTTTCGCTTCGTTCAGGGTCCGGTGTTCAGCCAGTTGCTGATGGCCGACGAAATCAACCGCGCGAGCCCGCGCACCCAGTCTGCACTACTGCAGGCCATGCAGGAAAAGCACGTGACCGTTGCCGGTCAGCGCTATGATCTTCCCCAGCCATTCCATGTGCTGGCCACACAGAATCCGCTGGAACAGGAAGGCACATATCCTCTGCCTGAAGCCCAGCTCGACCGTTTCGTAATGGAGATCAAGATCTCGTATCCGGACCTGGATTCGGAACGAAAGGTGCTGTTCGCCACGACCGGCACTGAAGAGGCCGAGCCGGAGCCGGTGATGACTTCCGATGAACTGATGGCGGCGCAGAACGTGGTGCGCACGATCCCGGTTGGCGAGAAGGTTGTGGACGCTGTCCTGCAACTCGTCAGGGCGGCGCGGCCTGTCGCTGAGTCGGACGAGTTTGTCCGCGAAAACGTGGCTTGGGGTCCGAGCCCCCGCGCCAGCCAGGCTCTCATGCTGGGCATCCGGGCAAGGGCCATTATGGAAGGCCGTCTTGCCCCCTCCATTGATGACGTCATCGCGCTCTCCGGTCCGGTCCTGCACCACCGCATGGCGCTGACGTTCGCCGCACGTGCCGATGGCATTACTCTGGACGATGTCATCTCGCGCCTGACCGCAGAACTGACCTGATTGCGGGTGCGGGCAGCATGGCCTTCAGCATCACCGGACAATCGGCGACGCCGCATGGACGCCCGGAGGCGGTTCGCGAGGCCGCAGAACAGGCTGCATCAGCCTTCCCCGCTCTCCTGGTTGAAGCGGAACGCATCGCCCAGACCGTCGCCCACGGCATTCACGGGCGCCGCCGGTCCGGCGTCGGCGAGACATTCTGGCAGTACAAGCAGTACAGCTTTGGCGACAGTGCCGGCGCCATCGACTGGCGCCGTTCAGCGCGCTCGGACGACGTCTATATCCGCGAGAACGAATGGGAGGCCGCGAACACCGTGTGGATGTGGGCCTGCCTGCACCCGTGCATGGAGTTCAAGTCGCATCTCTCGGACGGGCCAAAGAAAGATCGGGCCATTTTAATCACACTGGCCCTGGCGCACCTGCTTTTGCAGGCGGGTGAGCGGGTCGGGATCATGGGCTCGCCCAATCCGCCTTCGCACCACCGCGCCGCCATGCGCCGGTTCGCCCACTATCTCGTCAACGATGCCCCGGAAAACGAACCCCTGCCGCCGTCGGTGCGTATCCCCCGGTTTTCAACGATGGTGCTTGCGGGAGATTTTCTGTCGCCACTGGAAGAAATCGCCGACCGCTTCGGCGAACTGGCCGGGCGTGACATTCAGGGGCATGTTGTTCAGATCCTCGATCCGGCTGAAGAAACCTTGCCCTATGAAGGCCGCAAGGAGTTTGCGGAAATTTCCGGCCCGTTGAAGCTGACGATCGGCAAGGTCGAAGGGCTGCGCGGCGAATATCATCAGAAGGTGGAAGAGCATCGCCGCGAACTCAGCGCGATGTGCCGCCGCCTCGGCTGGACCTTTGCGGTACACCATACAGATGCTTCGCCCCACCACGCTCTTCTGAGCCTCTTCGGCCGGCTATCCGGTGACTTCTCGACCGGCCGCGCCGGTGCGGTAGGGGTCTAGGCGTGTTGCAGGCCGGCGCCATAGCTTTCCTCAATCCGTGGGCCCTGGCGGCGCTCGTCTCGCTGCCGATCATCTGGTGGCTTCTGCGCTTCACCCCGCCGAAACCGGAACGGATTGACTTTCCACCTTTCAGATTTCTGCTGGAGCTCGTCTCGCGCGAAGAGACGCCGCACAAGACGCCGTGGTGGCTGATTGCGCTAAGGTTGCTGGCCGCGGGCGCGGTCATCGTCGCTCTGGCACAGCCGGTCCTCAACAAGACGCTGCCCGCGAGCGGTGGAAACGGTCCGCTCCTGATTGTGCTCGACGACAGCTGGGCGGCGGCGAAGGACTGGCAGAGACGGATCGAAACCCTGGATGAACTGATCGAGGCGGCCGAGCGCGATGGCCGTCTGGTTTCCGTTCAGACCACGACGCCGAGAACCGCGCCGCGGTCTCTGGAACCGCGCCGTGTCCGGGAGATCAAGACCCAGGTCGCCGCAATCGCCTCGCAATCCCTGACACCGGACCGGCCAGCTCTGGCAGAGCTCCTGAAGCGGGCCTTCGGTGAGGCGGACGCGCTGGAAGTCGTCTGGCTGTCGGACGGCGCCGACTACGGAAACGCCTCGCGGTTTGCCGGCGCCCTGACCGAGCTTGCCGGCGGAAAGGCAGCCGTCCGCGTGGTCCAGCCGCCGGCAGTTGAGTTGTCTCCGGTGATAAGTACGGTGGAGTTTGAGCGCGGCCAGCTTGCTGTGTCAGCGGTGCGCGCTGACGACCGGGCGGAACTGGTTCAGCAAATCGCGGCGGTCGCGACCAATGGGCGTGAGCTCGGTCTTTTCCCGCTCACCTTCAAGGCCGGTGAGGCGGAAGCCAAAGCAGTCGTCGAATTGCCCGCGGTTCTGAGAAACGAGGCCGCGAGGCTGTCGGTATCCGACGCCAGGTCGGCGGGCGGGGTGTTTCTTCTGGATGACAGCTGGCGGCGCAAGAGCGTCGGCCTGGTTTCGGGCAAGAGCCTCTATTTCGCCCAACCGCTGTTGTCGCCGCTCTACTACGTGTCCCGCGCGCTGGAGCCGTTCACGGAGCTGAAGCGTGCACCGATCGACGAAGACGATACGGGCATCCGCAGCCTGATCGATGGCGGTCTGTCCATGCTGGTGCTCGCCGACGTGGGGCAGTTGCTGGACACCGATCAACGCGCCGTTGAACAATGGGTCGAAAAGGGCGGCACGCTTGTCCGCTTCGCCGGGCCGCGGCTCGCTGCTCGGCAGGACGAACTGGTTCCGGTCAAGCTGCGCCGCGGCGGCCGGGCGCTGGGCGGCGCCTTGTCCTGGGGCAGCCCGCAGCCGCTCAGCACCTTCGATGAAGGCAGCCCATTCCATGGCTTGAAGGTGCCGGCCGATGTCGCCATCGTCCGACAGGTACTGGCAGAACCCAGCGTCGAGCTCAACCAGCGGACGTGGGCCCGGCTGGCTGACAGCACGCCGCTTGTTACGGCGCGGAAGGTTGGCGCAGGCACCGTCGTACTGTTCCACGTGACCGCGAGCCCGCAATGGTCGAACCTGCCGCTGTCCGGTCTGTTCGTCGAGATGCTGCGACGGCTGGTGAACCGTTCACAGGGGGTGGGCGAAACTGCGGAAAGCGCCGCTGCCCAGCAGACCAATTTCAACGCGACCGGAGCGTTTGCGCCGGTCCGCGTGCTGAACGGCGCGGGCGAACTCACCGGTCCGCCGCCCGATGCAGCGCCGGTACCTGCAAATGCCATCCGCTCCGCAAAGCCTGCGCCCGAGCATCTGCCGGGCCTCTACCGCCGGGGCGGCAACACCCACGCCATCAATCTCGCCGGCGAGGACCTGAAGTTTGCCGCGCTCGGGTCCCTGCCCTCAGGCGTTGCGACCGCCGGATACCAGAAGTCGCCGGCGGTTTCACTCAAGCCGTGGCTGCTCGCGGCAGCGTTCGTCCTTCTACTGATCGATGCCGTGGCGAGCCTCTGGCTGGCCGGGCGCCTGGCACGGCGCATCACCACGTCGGCCATGCCCGCCGCCTCGGTGGCTTTCGCCGTCGGCCTCGGCATGCTGTCTTTCTCCGGTGACGCCACCGCACAGAGCGCAGGCGACCTCAGCTCAAAAGACCGCATTGCCATGGAGGCAACACTGGACACGCGCCTGGCCTATGTCATCACCGGTGACACGAGGCTCGACGAGGTCAGCCGGGCCGGCCTGTTCGGCCTGTCGCAATACATCCGGCGCAAGACCTCGCTTGAGCCGGAAAGGCCGATCGGGGTGGACATCGAGAAGGACGAAATCGTCTTCTTCCCCCTGCTTTATTGGCCGATCCACCGCGATGCGCAAGCACTGTCCGAACAGGGACGCGCCAAGATCACGGCATTCCTGAAGAGCGGCGGCACCATCTTCTTTGACACGCGTGACCACCAGGATGCCCTTGCCGGCGTGACCAGCGATGGCCCCTCCCGGCGCGCGCTCCGCCGCATCATGCAAGGTCTGGACATCCCGCCGCTGGAGACCGTTCCACCGGGTCACGTTCTGACCAAGGCTTTCTACCTGCTCAACCATTTTCCGGGTCGATGGGCCGGCGGCAAACTCTGGGTTGAAGCTGTTGAAAGGCTGGAGGGCGGCACCACGTCCAATACAGACGGCGTCTCCTCGGTAATCATCGGTGCCAACGACTATGCCAGTGCCTGGGCGATCGGCCCGGAGGGCCGGCCCCTCTATCCTACCGTACCCGGCGGAACACGTCAGCGCGAACTCGCCTACCGCACCGGGGTCAACGTCATCATGTATTCGCTGACTGGCAACTACAAGGCGGACCAGGTGCATGTTCCCTCGATCCTGGAACGGCTGGGACAGTAGGAAGGACATGAGCGCGTGAACCTTTCCGTGGATTTTGCCCCACTCCTGCCTGTTGAGCTCCTTGCCGTCCTCGGAGTCCTTGCGCTCGCCATCCTCGGGTTTGGGATCATCCGGCGTGCGCGGGGAGCGTTTCTCCGCCTCCTTGCAACGGCGGCGGTGTTCCTTGCCCTGCTCAATCCAATCGCCCGCGACGAAGTCCGGAACATTCTACCTGATGTCGCCGTCGTCCTGACGGACCACAGCCAGAGCCAGACTATCGACGGGCGGGACGTACGCACCCAGGCCGCCACCGACCAGTTGAAAGAGACCTTGAAGGGCGCCCGGGATCTTGAAGTCAAGTATGTCAGCGTCCGTCCCAATCCGGTTCCGGAGGACGAAGGCACGGTGCTTTTCAAGTCCCTGAACGAAGCGCTGGCGGATGTGCCCCCTGAACGGTTCGCCGGTGCCGTGATCGTGACGGACGGGCAGGTGCACGACGTGCCGGAAAGCCTCAAGCCTCAAGGCTATGACGGGCCGGTGCAGGCCCTGATCACCGGCCGCAGGCAGGAACGCGACCGGCGCATCGTGATCGAGGAAGCGCCCAAGTTCGGCATTGTGGGCCAGACCCTCAGCATCCGCTTCCGGATCGAGGACTACAATATCAGTGCAAGCGACGCTGAGGTCACAGTTAGCCGCGGCGGCAGGGAGGTGCAGCGTCGGCGGTTCCCGATCGGCCCGAGCATCGAGATCGAGATCAGCGTGGATCACGGCGGGACCAACATCACCGAGTTGGCGGTATCGCCCGCCGAGGGGGAACTCACGGAGATCAACAACCGCGTCGTCGTCCTCACCGACGGTGTGCGCGACCGGCTCAGGGTCCTCCTGGTGTCCGGCGAACCTCATGCCGGCGAACGGACCTGGCGCAATCTCCTGAAGTCGGACGCCGCCGTCGATCTGGTGCATTTCACCATTCTGCGCCCACCGGAGAAGCAGGACGCGACCCCGATCAACGAACTGTCGCTCATCGCCTTCCCGACCCGCGAGCTGTTCTCGCAGAAGCTGAACGATTTCGATCTGATCATCTTCGACCGCTATCAGCGCCGCGGCGTGCTGCCGCTGATCTATCTCGCCAACGTCTCCAAGTACGTCGAGGAAGGCGGTGCGGTGCTGACGGCGGCGGGCCCGGCCTTCGCCAGCCAGCTCAGTCTCTACCGGACGCCCCTGTCGAGCGTGCTGCCGTCGATCCCGACCGGTGAAGTCATCACCCAGCCGTTCCATCCCCGGATCACCAAGTCGGGAGAGCGCCATCCGGTCACCAGAGGTCTTGAGGGCGGCGGACAGGAGCCGCCGGACTGGGGCCGCTGGTTCCGGCTCATCGATGTCGATCCCAAGCAGGGCGACATCGTCATGAGCGGCCCCTTCGAGAAGCCTCTGATGATCCTGGACCGGATCGGAAAAGGCCGTGTGGCGCAACTGCTTTCCGACCATGCCTGGCTCTGGGCGCGCGGCTATGAAGGAGGCGGCCCGCAGGCAGAGATGCTGCGCCGCCTCGCCCACTGGCTGATGAAGGAGCCGGACCTTGAAGAGGAGGCCCTGCTCGGCAGCCACAAGGGTCGCACCCTGACCATCGAACGGCGCACCATGGCGCAGACCGCAAGCCCAGTGACAGTCACCACGCCCTCCGGCAAGACGGAAGAGCTGGAGCTGAAGCAGGAAGTACCCGGCGTCTGGCGGGCCCGCATGGAAGTGTCGGAAGTTGGCGTTCACCGGCTCAAGGACGATCAGCTTTCTTCCGTCGCGGCCGTCGGAAGCGCAGACCCAAAGGAACTGACCGAGATCATCGCCTCGGAGAACAAGCTCGCCGGCCTGTTGGCCGACAGCGGCGGACGGGGGCACTGGATTTCCGAGGCAACCGGCAATGCGATCGCGCTTCCGTCCGTACGCCGCATAGAACCGGGACGCCGTATGGCCGGTCAGGGCTGGATGGGCCTGAAGCGCAATGGCGCTTACCGTGTGGAATCTCTCCGCGAGCTTCCGCTGTTCTCCCATCTCCTGGCGCTGGCTGCCCTGCTCTTCCTGCTCGCGTTCGCCTGGTACCGCGAAGGCCACTGAGCGCCAGGATTGACACTGGTCAACGCTGGCTCCGGCATCTTCTGCCTTGATGACTGACCGTCATCCTGAAAGGCAGAACCATGAGCCTGGAGCATGGCCACAGCGCTGAAGAGATCAGCAGGCGACTATCCGGCGAACGTCACCCGAACTACCTCAGGGACTGGGTCTACGGTGGCATTGACGGCGCCATCACGACCTTTGCCATTGTGGCGGGCGTTGTCGGCGCTGCCCTGGCTTCAAAGATCATCATCATCCTTGGCCTGGCAAACCTGATCGCCGACGGATTGTCCATGGCCGCCAGCAACTACAGCGGAACCAAGGCCGAGGTGGATGACCTGGACAGACTGCGTGAAATCGAGCGCCGCCACATCGTGCTGGCACCGGACGGAGAGCGCGAGGAAATCCGCCAGATTCTTGAAGCCAAGGGATTGAAGGGCGCCGCGCTGGGTGAAGCGGTCGCGGCCATCACCTCGAATGAAGAGACCTGGATCGAAACCATGCTCACGGAAGAATACGGACTCAGCCCGGTGGTGCGGAACCCGGTTCTTTCCGGCCTGAGCACCTTCGCCGCATTCCTCGTCTGCGGCGCGGTGCCGTTGCTGCCCTTCGTCCTCCGACTGGACAGCGCCGTGTGGATTGCCCTCATCGCCACCGGCCTGGTGTTCTTCGCAATCGGTTCAATCAAGAGCCGGTGGTCTCTCGCCGCCTGGTGGCGTTCCGGGCTGGAGACCCTGGCCGTGGGGCTGCTGGCCGCAGGAACCGCCTATGCGGTCGGGGCCCTGCTCGAGGGTGTCATTTCCTGAAACCCTTGATCTGCGTCAAGGCCTGTCCGGCCCCGCACGGCTAGTTTGCTGCCATCGGGACAGGTTCCTCGTGATCTGACCCGAGGGCGGCGGAACCCGGCGGGAAATGCCTAACCGTTCCCTCAGGCCTCATCGCCTCCGCCGCCCACCTTCGCCGAGGGAATCCGTCCGGAGCGCATGGTGCGCCAATCGGGAGTTGATAATGACGATAAAGACTATCCTGGTGTCCCTGAACCACACCGAGCGCAATGTTGAAGTCCTGAAGATTGCCGCGGCACTGGCCGAAACTCACGATGCCCATGTGATCGGGCTGTACGTGGTGCCGGCAGTCTATGTGCACCCCGGCATCTCGCTGCATGCGACCACCGATGTCATAGAGATGGGCCGCAAGTTCTTCGAGCGGCACGCCGACGAAACCGAAAAGCTTTTCGACGCCACCATGCGCAAGGCAGGTTTCCGCGGTGAATGGCGCAAGGCGGACGGCATGAGCCACCTGGTCGCCACAGCCGTCGTGGAACATGGCAGGCAGGCGGATCTGATTGTCGTCAGCCAGGGCGGTGTGAACTCCAATGACAGCGCCGAAGCGGACTTCTCCGAGCGGGTCGTGCTGGAATCAGGACGCCCGGTGCTCATAGTCCCGAACGCGGGCAAATTCGACACTGTGGCCGAAAATGCCATCATCGGCTGGAATGCTTCAAGAGAATCGGCGCGGGCAGCGTTCGACGCAGCACCGCTGCTGGTAAACGGCGCCAAGGCCCACATCACGTGGGTCGATTCTGAACTGCGCAACTTCGATGCCGACGCGCTGCCCGGGGCAGAGCTGGCCACGTCCTATGCACGGCTGGGTATCAACACAATTTCTGAGCCGATGACGGCGCCGGACATCGAACCGGCTGACGCCCTTCTGAACCGCGCCTCGGACGTAGGAGCTGACCTCCTCGTCATGGGCGCGTACGGGCACTCGCGCCTGCGTGAGTTTGTCTTTGGTGGGGCCACCCGCAAGGTGCTCGATCAGATGACCGTGCCCGTCCTCATGTCCCATTGAGCTGGAATTGAAGAGGGCTCGCCGGCCTGCTTCCGACAGGATTCTCCCGAAAACGAGGGTTGAGCATTCCAGGCGGAAGCGGGCCGGGCCGAGATCCATAAGCCATCAGATGAACCGGGAGCAAGAAAATGCCCTTGAAACAGGTCGTTCTGGAACTGGCACGCGACCCGGACTTTCCCCTGGGGAGCCGCGAGCACGGCTACCGCTTCGTCGCCCCGCTCGACGACGAAGGCCGGATTGATCCGCAGGAATGGAAGAGACACCGGGACCACTGCCGGGTGGTGCGCTTCTGGGGCGATGAGGAGGAAGAAACCGGACACCTGATCCGCAAGCCAGGTGGATCCTGGGCATTCCACTACGACATACATGGAGATGCGAACAGCGACGAGACGGGTTACCGCTTCTCGCTGCACCTGTTCAAGGCCGGAGAGTATCTCTCGATCCGCGAACATGACGACGAATTGCGGACCTTCAAAGTGATCATGGTCTGCCCCGTATAGACGGGACGGACCACCATCGAACCCGGCACGGAGGAAAGCGCTGCCGGGATCAGCGCCGTGTCCGGTTCCTTCAGCGTGCTTGTGAAGTCAGGTAACCGAACACGACGGCAAACGTCAGGGCGCCCGAAAGCGGGATCATGAGGTAGAGAATTTCACCGGTGGTCATCGCGCAACGTCCTTTCGATGTGGATGACCTTTCTTCGCGCAATCTCTTCGATGCGTCCTTGATCCAGATCAAGTGACAGGCATGCCGGCCCTCTGGTAGAGCAGTGGTGATCGCAACGAGGATGATGCCCGGTGCTTGACCTGGTTCAACGGCTTGACCGGTTCAACCGGCGGCTCGGCGAAGGAGTCGCATGGCTTGCCCTGGCAATGGTGCTGCTGCAGTTCGCCGTGGTCATGCTGCGCTACGTGTTCGCGATCGGCTTCATCCCGCTCCAGGAAGCAGTCTGGCACATGCACGGGCTGCTGTTCATGCTCGGCGCCGCCTACACGCTCCTGGAGGACGGGCACGTACGGGTGGACATCTTCTATCGCAGCGCGCCGCGCCGACGCCGGGCGGCCGTGGATCTTGCCGGGAGCCTGTTGTTCATTGTCCCTGTGTGCCTGCTGACACTCTATGTCTCCTGGAACTACGTCCTCAGCGCCATTTATGATTTTGCGAGCGGCACGTGGATCCTGGAGCGATCACCTGAGTTCGGCGGTCTGCCACTGATCTGGGCCTACAAGCTCGTGATCTGGATCTTCGCCCTGACGCTACTGGCCCAGGGTATCTCTCTTGCGGTGAAAGCCGCCCTGCGTCTCAGGGGAGATGACGATCCGGCGGTTGCAGCATGACCGTTTCTCCGCTGCTATGCGCCACAATGCTTTTGGCCGTCTGCGGACTGCTGATGGCCGGCTTTCCCGTGGCCTTCACGCTAGCGGGCGTCGCCACGCTGTTTGCCCTGGGCGGTGCGGCTGCCGGCGCGTTCGATCTCGCTCTTCTGGCAGCATTTCCGCAGCGCATCTTCGCCGTCATGTCGTCAGAGGTCCTGGTTGCTGTGCCGCTGTTCGTCTTCATGGGAGTCGTGCTGGAGCGCTCCAGGGTGGCCGAGGACCTGCTTGATGCGATGAGCCGGTCGATCGGCTCGCTCCCCGGAGGGCTGGCGCTGGCCGTCACCCTGGTCGGCATGCTCCTGGCCGCCTCGACCGGTATCGTCGGCGCGACCGTGGTGACCATGGGGCTTCTCGCTTTGCCGACCATGCTCGCGCGCGGTTACCGGCCCTCATTTGCCGCGGGCTCAATCTGTGCCGCCGGCACACTCGGCCAGATCATCCCGCCGTCCATCGTGCTGGTGATCCTCGGCGACCAGATCTCCATCGCCTACCAGAATGCCCAGTATTCGCGCGGCGTCTTCGCGCCAGACCCGGTTTCCGTGAACGATCTCTTCGCCGGAGCCCTGTTGCCCGGCCTGCTCCTGGTGGGGTTGTACCTCGCCTATCAGTTTGCCTACTCGGTTCTGCAGCCTCATTCGGCCCCGCGCACCGCCGAGGCCGACAGTGCACGGCCCGACATCCGGGGCCTGCTCGGAACCCTGCTGGCACCACTGCTGCTGATCATCGCAGTACTGGGTTCCATCCTGGCCGGCATCGCATCGCCCACTGAAGCAGCGTCGGTCGGTGCTGTCGGAGCAATCCTGCTTGCAGGCATGCGCGCCGCGCCGGAAAGGACCCGGGCAATCGCAGGCGGTGCCTTCTGCATGGCGGGCCTTCTGCTTCTTGCAAACCTGTTCGATCTCCGTCTCCAGCGCGATCACATTCCCCTCCCCGACATGGGAGCGATTGGCACTGCCCTCTTGCTTGCAGGCGGCCTGATGGCCGCAATCGCGCGAGCCCTCTCGGGGATCTATGCAGCGAAGACTGAAGCGGGAATTCCGGTTCTGGTCAGCGCGCTGCGCTCCACCGTTCAGGTCACGTCGATGATCTTCGTGATCCTCATCGGCGCCACCCTGTTCTCACTGGTGTTCAGGGGCTTTGGCGGTGACACGATCATCGAAGAAGCGCTCGGGGCACTCCCGGGCGGGGCAGCAGGCGCGATCCTGATGGTAATGCTGGTGATGTTCGTGATGGGTTTCTTTCTGGACTTCCTCGAGATCGTCTTCATCGTCGTGCCCATCGTTGCGCCGATCCTGCTGCAGATGGAGTTCGCGCCGGGGGAACTCATCAGCCCCATCTGGCTCGGCGTCATGATCGCGATCAACATCCAGACATCGTTCCTGACGCCGCCGTTCGGATTTGCATTATTCTACTTGCGCGGAGTAGCGCCGGACGCGATACGAACAACCGAAATCTATCAGGGAGTCCTGCCGTTTGTGAGCCTGCAGCTGTTGGCGTTGGTGATCTTGTGGTTCCTGCCGGACCTGGCGACATGGCTGCCTGAACAACTCTATGGAAAATGACGCGATGAAAGCACAGGAAATTTTCGATCTCACCGGCGAGGTGGCCCTGATCACCGGCGCGTCAACGGGGCTGGGGCGCAACTTTGCCAAGGTGCTGGCCGCAAACGGTGCGAAGGTGGTTGTCGCCGCCCGCAGTATCGACAAGCTGGAATCCCTCAAGTCGGAGATCGAGGCGGCCGGTGGAGAAGCTCTGGCCGTCAAGCTCGATGTCTCCGACAGGGAACAGATCGCACCCGCATTCGACGAGGCAGAGAAGACCTTTGGCACTGTCACGCTGCTCATCAACAATGCGGGTATCTCCGGCAGCATGGCCGGCCTCGACATGACACCGGAGGAGTGGCGCGAGCTCATGGCGGTCAATCTCGATGCGCCCTGGTTCGCTGCCCAGCAGGCCGCAAAGCGGATGATTGCAGCAGAGACCGGCGGCACGATCATCAACATTGCCTCGGTCGCCTCGTTCCGGGCGCTGAAGACCCTTGCCGCTTACGGCGCCACGAAAGCGGCGCTCAAACAGCTGACCTCCAACCTCGCCGTCGAGCTCTCCCGCCACAATATTCGGGTCAATGCCATTGCGCCGGGCTACATCCTCACGGAGATCAACCGGGAATTCTTCGAAAGCGGCGCCGGCGATCAGTTGATCAAGACCATCCCCCAGCGCCGCATCGGCGACCCGAGTGATCTCGACGGTGTTCTCCTTCTCCTGGCCTCGCGCCGGGCCGGAGGCTTCATGACCGGGGAAACGGTCATCGTCGATGGTGGACAGGTCCTGGGCGTCTGACTTTTCTCGACACCTCAGCTGATGTACTCTTGGCGGTGAACCTTTCAGGGAGGAACCGCCATGGCCATGGTTGCAGAAGTCCGGCAGGATAATCATCCGTCAGTGAGCGAGGCCGAGTGGCAGCTTCGCGTCGAGCTGGCCGCCGCCTACCGTCTGGTGGACCATTTCGGCTGGTGCGCGCTGATCTACGCCCACCTGACCGCACGGGTGCCAGGTCCGGATGATCACTTCCTGATCAACCCTTATGGCCTGAACTATGACGAGATCACCGCTTCGAACCTGGTGAAGATCGATGTAAACGGAGAAGTGGTCGAGCCGACCGAATATCCGGTGAATGAAGCCGGCTTCATCATTCACTCAGCCATTCACATGGATCATGCCGAGGACAACCAGGTCGTCATGCACACACACAGCCGTGCCGGGATGGCCGTGGCCGCTCTTGAAGACGGGCTGCTGCCAATTTCCATGGACGCCACCCTGTTCCACGGCGATCTCGCCTATCATGATTATGAAGGCCCCAGCCTCTACCCGGATGAACGCGACCGGATCGTCGCTTCTCTCAGCGGCAAACGCGCCATGATCCTGCGCAATCACGGCTTGCTGACCACGGGTAGGACGGTCGCTGAGTGCTTCGTGCGGCTCTACCGGCTGGAGATGGCGTGCCAGGTCCAGATCGATGCCGCGGGCGCCGGCAAGCTGAACATTCTCGGCGAAAACCTGGCGGCAAAGTCGGGCGCCGATGTCCGCCGCTTCACCGAAGGCGGAGGCCGGACCGACAGCGGCGAGGCAGCCCCCGGCTTTGGCCAGCTGGAGTTTGCCGCATTGATGCGGAAGATGGACAAGGCCGATCCGGGATACCGGAACTGAACACTAGGTCTATTGTGACAGTTTACTCTGCGGGAACTCGAGCCGGCGCCGGCTGTGCTTCAGGCAAGCGGCCGGGAAGCAGGAGAACCGCCCCCAGTATGGCCACCGCCGCTGCTGCGAGAATGTAGAACAGCATATCGAAGCCCCAGTTGTGGTGAACCCACGCGATGAGCGGCACAACGGTGGCCCAGACGGCGAAGCTCACGATATAGCGGGCGCCGTAGACGGAGGCCCTGAGTTCGGACTTGGCCATCTTGCCGATCATGTAGTCGTTGATCGGGATTTGCCCGAAAGCCCCCAGCATGAAGCCGAGAGCGACCGCCAGGGCGGTCAGGTCCGTCAGCCCGGGCATGAGGGCGAAGAACACGATCTGGATACTCGCAACAATGGCGAACACATTGCGCGGGCCATAGGTGTCCAGCATCCTGCCGACGACGATCTGCGCAAAGGATGCCACTCCGAAGACGATAAAGGCCAGCCAGCCGACCATCGTGGCAGTGGACGCTATGCCGCCAAGGCGCTCATCGAAGACCTTCGGCAGGGCGAAGGTCGTACCCTGGAAGATGATGCTTGAAACCGCGGTGGTGAAGAAAATGATCACGGTGACGCGGATCAGCATGGCGCGCCATTCGGAGGTGGTCGTCCCGTCTCCTGCAACTTCCTGTGCCGGGGCCAGAGAGGCTGAAGCCGCGTTCTTCAAAGGCACACGATCCTTGTAGTTGTAGAGATAGGCCAGACCGATAAGCACGGAGACAACGCCAGGCAGCCAGAACGCCGTGCGCCAGCCGGTCTGGTCGATCAGGAAACCGGTCAGCAGCGCAGCACAGCCGACGCCCATGTTTCCCCAGACGCCGTTTACGGCGATATCAAGCCCCATGGATTTGCCGCCGCGCGCGATCATCGCGAGCCCGACCGGGTGATAGATGGCTGCAAACATGCCGACCACGAATAAGCCGAGCGCCATCTGCACCGGGTTCTGAGAGAACGACGTGGCGATCGAGGCGAGACCGATCCCGATGAAGAACACAACCATCATGCCTTCCCGGCTCCACCGGTCCGCCAGCCAGCCCGACGGGAGTGAGAACAGACCGAAGGCGACAAGTCCTGGCGTCGCATACGGGATCAACTGCGCATAGGTCAGCCCCCACTCACCGGCCAGCACCAGCGCTGCCACCGTTGCAAAGATCAGCATGAACAGATGGTCGAGGAAGTGACCAAGATTCAGAAAGAGGAAGTGCTTGCGGTCATCCATGGGATCGGGCTTTCAGGCTGCAGGTGCCGTACGAGAGGCGGAGGACCACATCATAGCCTTGGCCGACATTCGATGTTATGCCAATTTGCGTCGAACTTCCGCCACAACCAGCCGCAGGTCCGTGCTCATGCCAGAACGGTCGGTCAACCCCGATGACTACCAGGACCTGCCGGTGGCCGTCGCTGTCATGCAGAAGCACTTCCCGTCAGCGTTTGTGATCGCCCCCCACAGTCACCGGCGTGACCAACTGCTCTACGCCGCCTCCGGAACGATGCGTGTCCGCACGGACAGTCACAGCTGGATCGTTCCGCCCGAGCGGGCTCTGTACGTGCCGGGAGGCGTGACGCATTCGGTTTCAATGCGCAGCCCGGTCGAAATGCGCGTGCCGACAGACTGCTCTGCGAACGACATACCGGTAAGTAGGCCAACGAGACACCATGGGCGCTAGCTACATTGTAGGC
>JBCCEL010000016.1:0-35358 GCA_039030315.1 Pseudomonadota bacterium | reverse complement strand
CCGCCGTATCGACGCTGTGGCCGAAAATCTTGACCGGCGCGTCCGTATGCCGGTTAAGAGCCGCGCAAAAAGCCGGCCAGGCGCTCTTGTCCGTCGCGGTTGCGTAGAGATGAGAAAGCAGGTCGGAAGGGATACTGGACTGGGGCGCCATGGAACCTCGCGCGGCAAGTTTCGAAAGTCCCCTCCCACGGGGGCCGGACCCCCGCGGCCAATTCCACTCCTTAAGCTATCCGCCTGACCGCACAATGCAACCAAAAAGGGGCAGCTTTGGTCCCGCGAAGCAAGCCGGTCTGCTGCGCGTCTATTCCCTCTCCAGCAAAGCCAGAAGCGAGGATGTGTCCCAGCGGTTACCGCCCATCTTCTGGACCTGGCTGTAGAGCTGATCTACCAGCGCGGCCACCGGCAGGTGTGCACCGGTCTTGCGGGCATGGTTCAGGCAGATGTCGAGATCCTTGCGCATCCAGTCCACCGCAAAGCCATGGTCGTACTCGCCGGCATCCATGGTCTTGTAGCGATTTTCCATCTGCCAGCTCTGGGCCGCACCCTTGGAGATCACCTCGATCACCGCTTCGATGTCGAGGCCTGCCTTCTTGCCGAAGTGGATGCCTTCCGACAGGCCCTGGACGAGGCCGGCAATGCAGATCTGGTTGACACATTTGCACAGCTGTCCTGCCCCGCTCTCCCCCAGCAGCGCACGCATCTTGGAATAGCACTCGATGAAGGGCTCGGCGCGGTTATAATCGGCCTGGTCGCCGCCGCACATGACTGTTAGGACACCGTTCTCAGCTCCCGCCTGACCGCCGGACACCGGCGCATCCACAAAGCCGACGCCCTGTTCCTTGCCGGCAGCGTAGAGCTCGCGGGCCACATCCGCCGAAGCGGTGGTGTGATCGATGAAAAGCGTACCGCTGGTCATACCTGCAAACGCGCCATCATCGCCGAGCACGACGGATCGCAGATCATCGTCGTTGCCCACACAGGCAAACACCAGAGAAGCCCCTTCGGCGGCCTCCCGCGGCGTGGCGGCGGAGGAGCCACCATATTCGGACGCCCATTTTTCGGCTTTTGCTGCGGTGCGGTTGTAGACGGTCACCTCGTGGCCGGCCTTCTGGAGATATCCCGCCATCGGATAGCCCATGACGCCCAGGCCCAGCCAAGCAACTTTCTCGCCCATGTTTTTCGCCTCTTTTGTCCCGAATTGTCTGATATTCTGCGCGCGCCGCCTCAAGTGTCGGTGAGCCGCCGCAGAACGCCGTATTGGCATGTGAATACGGGCGTCTTGATATTAGAAAGGCGCGCCGAAGACAATTGATTGACGCGCCATAGCGCGGGAAAGCCATTCGTCATGACCGTGACCATCGACGACATCCACGCAGCACGAAAACAACTGGACGGCCAGGTCCTGCGCACTCCGATGCTCCATGCCGCCAAGCTTTCCGAGCTGACCGGAGCGGAGATCTGGGTAAAATACGAGAACGCCCAGGTCACCAACTCCTTCAAGGATCGGGGCGCCTATATCCGTCTGTCCAAACTGTCGGCAGAGCAGAAGGACCGGGGCGTCATAGCCATGTCGGCGGGCAACCATGCGCAGGCGGTCGCCTACCACGCCAAGCGGCTCGGCATTCCAGCGACCATCGTCATGCCCGAGTTCACGCCCTTCACGAAGGTCGAGCGCACGCAGGCGCATGGCGCAGACGTGGTTCTGGCGGGCGAAACACTGGATGACTCGCGGGCAAGGGTTGAAGAAATCCAGTCAGAACAGGGTCTTACTCTCGTTCATCCTTATGATGACAAAGACGTCATAGCCGGCCAGGGGACAATAGCCCTGGAAATGCTGGAGGATGCGCCGGATCTCGAGGTCATGGTCATACCCATCGGCGGCGGCGGCATTCTGGCCGGCAACTCCATTTCAGCCCGCTCGATCAATCCGGATATCGAAATGATCGGCGTGGAGGCTGCGCTCTACCCCTCCATGTACAATCTGCTGCGCGGGGTTGAGATGAAATGCGGCGGTTCGACCCTGGCGGACGGCATCGCTGTCAAGGCCGCGGGCAAGCTGACCTCTGCCATTATCCAGGAACACGGTTGCGACATCCGGATCGTGTCCGAGGCCGAGATCGAACGGGCAATCAATGCCTATTTCAGCCACCAGAAGACCTGCGCGGAGGGCGCCGGTGCATCGCCGCTGGCGGCCGTCATGGCCGATCCTGAGCATTTCCGGGGCCGCAAGGTGGGTTTGATCCTCTGCGGCGGCAACATCGACGCCCGCATGATGGCTTCGGTCCTCTACCGTGAACTCGTCCGCGAACAGCGGATCGTCAACATCCGGGTGACCATTGATGACCGGCCCGGCGTTCTGGCCGGCATCTCGCTAATCATCGGCCGCACCGGCGCAAACATTCTGGAGGTTGCACATTCGCGCATGTTTCTGGATGTCTCCGCCAAGGGAGCCGAGCTCGATTTCATGGTGGAAACGCGCGGACCATCCCATGTGCAGGAGGTTGTCGCCCTGCTGGAGGCTGACGGTTATCGGGTGAGCGTGCAAAAGGCCTCTGCCGAACGTGCTGTGCAGAGCTCCAAGGTGGAATGACTCATCACTTCCACAACCTGCAGCAATCACCTGACTCTACAGCAAAAAATAGGATTTTTTAACTCAAACGGCCCGCTGTCTGCCGCGCACAAGCCTTGGCTTGCAGCGCCGCTCGGGGCACAATCAGACCAATGGCCAGCGCGACAACATTGCAGCTCTGGGTCACTTTCGGTGTGATCGGCCTGGCGGTTGTTTTCTATATCAGCGAGCGCATTTCGTTCGAACTCACCTCCGTGCTCGCGATCGTCGCGCTGCTGGTTTTCTTCGAGTTCGTTCCGCTGCCGGCCGGACAGATCAAAAATGTTCTGGACGCGGGCGCCCTGCTGTCTGGCTTTGCCAATCCGGATCTCATCACCATCATCGCGCTTCTGGTTATCGGTCAGGGACTGTTCCGCACTGCCGCGCTGGAAAAGCCGACCCATGCGCTGGTCTACTATGGACGCCGAAAACCGAAGACCACGCTTGCGGCAACCCTGGCCGGTGCAGCGCTGCTGTCTGCCTTTCTGAACAACACGCCCGTCGTCGTCATGTTCATTCCGATCCTGACGGTTCTGGCGGCACGGCTTGGTGTTTCCACGGCCAGGGTCCTGATCCCCCTGAGTTTTGTCTCGATTCTCGGCGGAATGACCACGGTAATCGGATCTTCGACCAATCTGCTGGTCGTCGGCATGGTCGAGGAAATCGGCCAGCCGGGGATTGGCTTCTTTGAGTTTCTCGCACCCGGATTGCTGCTGGCGCTGGTCGGGCTTGCCTATGTGGGGCTTGTCGCCCCCCGGTTGCTCCGCCAAAACCAGCCCGGCGCAGGAGCCGTGCCGGCGGCGACAGGCAAACAGTTCATCACACAGATTCCCATCACGCACGGGCATCGCCTGCTGGGAAAACAGGCGGTTGCCGGCCTCTTTCCGGACCTGCCCGGAATGACCGTGCGGCTGATCCAGCGAAAAAACGAATTCTTCTTCCCTCCCTTCGAGGACGTGACGCTTCAACGCAACGACACAATCGTCATCGCCGCCACGCGGCAGGTCCTGACCGATGCGCTCATGGAAAGCGACAGCCTCTTCCGGGCGGAAGTTCCCGATGCCGGCGGAGAGGGAGCGGCGCTCGACGCCTCGGGCCGCGAGTTGGTTCTTTGCGAAGCGGTAATCGCGCCGAATTCCAGGCTAGTCGGGCGCCGCGCCAACCATAGCGGGCTGACTGCCGATACCGGCTGTATCCTATTCGGCATCCAGCGGCGCACCCGGATGATCCGAGGCGGGCTCGGCGAAATCCGGATTGAGCCGGGCGACAGCATCCTGCTGCTGGGACGGCGCGAACGCGTGCGGGGCCTCCGGCTCAACCGGGACCTGCTTCTGCTCGAATGGTCGGCGCACGAGCTTCCGGATCTGCGCCTCGCAAACCGTGCACGCGCCATCTTTGCCTTCGCCGTGCTGAGCGCGGCGACCGGCTTCGTCCCGGTGGTTATTGCCGCCCTGGCGGGCGCAGCAGCCATGCTGCCTGCAGGGTGTCTGAACGTCCGCCAGGCGGCAAGAGCGTTCGACCGGCGCATCTTCCTGCTGATCGGCGCGGCCATCGCCATGGCGCAGGCCCTGGAAAAGACCGGCGGCGGGAGCCTGATAGCTCACACGGTTATAGATTCCGTCGGCTCGGGATCGCCCGCAATCGTGCTCTCCAGCCTGTTCCTGCTCGTTGCCGTTCTCACAAACTTTCTGTCGAACAACGCAACCGCGCTCCTGTTCACTCCCATTGCCGTAAGCACGGCCAACGAGCTGGGGGTTGATCCAAGACCGTTTATCTTTGCCGTGATCTTCGCAGCCAATTGTTCATTCGCGACACCGGTGGGCTACCAGACCAACCTCCTGGTCATGAGCCCTGGAGGCTACCGCTATCTGGACTACACCAGGACCGGGGCTCCACTGATCCTGATCCTCTGGATCTGCTATTCGATTTTTGCGCCGTGGTATTACGGCCTTTGACTGGAATCACCGGATTTGCAGTGCTAGACAGTCAAGGGAAACGCGGCTCTCCCCAGCCGCCTGTTGGAGCATAGGCCTTGAGCATTGAGCAGCGTCATCTTCCACAGTTTTATCTGACCCCTCCGGGCCCGTGCCCGTATCTGCAGGGTCAGCACGAACGGAAGATCTTCACCCACCTGGTGGGCAACGAGGCAAGTTTCCTGAACGATCAGCTCACCCATGGCGGTTTCAGGCGCAGCCAGAACATCGCCTACAAGCCGGCCTGTGAGCACTGCAATGCATGCGTCTCCGTCCGCGTCAAGGTTGATGAGTTCAAGCCTGGGCGCTCCTTCCGACGGATCCTCGCCCGCAACCGGGACCTCTCTGCATCCGTCAGATCAGCAACAGCCACGCCGGAACTCTACTCTCTCTTCCGCGACTATATCGACGACCGCCACGCCGACGGCGGCATGTCGGACATGACCGCCCTGGATTTCGCTTCCATGGTGGAAGACAGCTTCGTGACCACGCGGGTCGTGGAGTATCGCCGCAAGCCGAAGATCTCTCTCGCAGGCCCGGACCGCCGCGAGGGGCCTATCGTGGCCGCCGCGCTTTGCGACATCCTCAGCGATGGTCTGTCGATGATCTACAGCTTTTTCGATCCGGCCGAGACAGCGCGCAGCCTCGGATCCTACATGATCCTGGAGCATATCGAACGCGCCCGGAAGCACGGGCTGCCTTACGTCTATCTCGGCTACTGGGTCAAAGGCTCCGACAAGATGGACTACAAGCAGCGCTTCCAGCCCCAGGAGCAACTCGGCGAAAACGGCTGGGTCTGAGCGGAATGAAAGTTGCGGCCGTGATTGTCGCCGGCGGCTCCGGCCTGCGCGCCGGCGGCGAGACTCCGAAACAGTACCAGGATGTGCGCGGCCAGGCGGTAATTGCCCACACACTCGACGCATTCCTGAACCATTCGGAGGTGGATCTCGTCCAGCCGGTGATCGGCAGCGGTCATGAGGATCTGTTTCTGGAAGCCGCCGCCGGGCGGCCGACATTGCCTCCGGTGAACGGCGGAGCAACACGCCAGGCTTCCGTCAAGGCGGGCCTCGACGCGCTGAGGGACCATATGCCGGACGCGGTGCTCATCCACGATGCGGCAAGACCGTTTGTACCGGCAGAGGTCATATCCGACACGATCACCGCCCTGACCTCCAGCGAAGGCGCCCTGCCTTGCCTCCCCGTCGTGGACACAATCAAGCGGGTCGAGGGAGGCCGGATCGCCGAAACCGTGGACCGTTCCACCTTGCGGGCCGCGCAGACCCCGCAAGGTTTCAGTTATTCGTCCATCCTCGCCGCCCATGAGCGGGCGCTCGGCACAGACCGGGAGTTCACCGACGATGCGGCGATTGCGGAATGGGCCGGCCTGAGTGTGGCTCTGGTGGCGGGGTCACCGGACAACCGCAAGCTCACAACAGAACAGGACCTGCGGGAAGCGAACGGCGCAATCATGAACACAGATGACACAGTTTTGGACGATGTCAGGACCGGACAGGGCTACGATGTCCACGCCTTCGAGGACGGCGATGCCGTGATCCTGTGCGGGGTGGAGATCCCCCACGACCGCAAGCTCAAGGGCCATTCAGATGCGGATGTGGGGATGCATGCCCTCACTGACGCCATCTACGGCGCTCTTGCCGACGGTGATATCGGTCAGCATTTTCCGCCGAGCGATCCGCAATGGAAAGGTGCTGCATCCCATATCTTTCTGGCCCATGCCGCCGACCGGGTACGCCAGAGGGGTGGCCTTATCAATCATTGCGATGTCACTCTGGTGTGCGAGCAGCCCAAGATCGGGCCGCACACCGAGGACATGCGAAAAGCGTTGGCAAAGATCATGAACATGGACTGGCAGCGGGTCAGCGTCAAAGCCACCACGAGCGAGCGCCTCGGCTTCACCGGCCGTATGGAAGGCATTGCCGCCCTCGCATCCGCAACCGTGAAGCTGCCCTCATGAGTGACCACCTGTTTCCCAGAGAATTGATCCTGCCCGCCAAGGATGTTCTCGACATCTGCCGCGAGAACGGCTGGAGGCTCGCCACCGCCGAATCCTGTACCGGCGGGCTGATTGCGGCGGTTCTGACGGATGTGGCCGGCTCGTCCGCCGTTCTGGAGCGGACCTTCGTGACATACTCCAACGAGGCGAAGACGGAAATGCTCGGGGTCGATGCCGGGCTCATCGCCAGTGATGGCGCAGTCTCGGAGCGGGTTGCACGCGCCATGGCGGAAGGCGCGCTGACCAATTCGAACGCTGCAATTTCCGTCAGTTGCACCGGCGTGGCAGGTCCCGGGGGCGGCAGCGCGGAGAAACCTGTCGGCCTAGTCCATGTCGCCGCGGCCCGGGCCGACATGCCGACCTATCACGAACGCTGCCAGTTCGAGGACACCGGGCGTGCGGGCATCCGCATCGCAACCGTGCTCACCATCTTCGAGATCGTCAAGTCCATGGCTTCAAAGCCCATGACCGCTTGAAGCGGATTCCGGATTGCAGCTCGGCAATCGCGCACCGTCAATCCTCGGGGCTCTTGGTGTCGGCAGGACGGTCCGGCTCTTCTTCTTCGGAAAAGCTCATGATGGCGAAGCACAAAACCGACAGCCCCCAGGCCCCGAGCGCACCGAACCTGATGTAACTGGCGATGGTCTTGTGGAAGTCCCAGTCGGCCCGCATCTGCGGCGTTGCATCCTGCGCAGGCAGGCCGGCGAACAGCACATCATAGATCCAGCCGCCAAGAAACAGCAGACAGCCAAGGCCGAACAGCAGCAAGGCGCTTCGGACGCTGATCATGTGGTCCGCCCCGCTCCGTCAAGCCGCAACGCCGCCGTAGATCTCATGCGCCCGGGCGTCCCAGGCCTGGATCAGGCGTTCGATGCCGATGCCGGCGCCACGGCTGATGAACATGCCCAGCGCCCGCGAGCGGAACTGATAGCTGACATCGATGTGCGCTTCGGACAGTTTTTCACCAACGTCCTCAAAGCTCCAGACCGCCCGGAATTCCTTGAAGGGCGGCCCGTCGGACCAGGAGTTCACTGTGTAGTTCTCCGGATCGCATGTCACCCGGCTGCGGAACTCCTCAAAGATTCCAAACTTCTTGAAGCGGAACACCAGCAGGCTGTCGAATGCGAAGGTGCCGTCTCCCAGGTCCTCACGCGGACCGATCTCTGCTTTCTTGCAAATCGGCACGAACTGGGGATACTGCTCGATGTCCACCACCATGTTGAACATCTGTTGCGCCGTGAACGGCATCACGCGGGACGTCGAGTACTTATCCATGGGAACTCAGTTTGCAGAAGGCCGGGCGGCGAGCCGGGCCGCTTTCAAACGCGCGAAATCATCGCCGGCATGATGGGAAGAGCGGGTCAGAGGGCTCGCAGAAACCATAAGAAAGCCCTTCGAATAGGCAACAGTCTCATAGGCGGCAAACTCGTCAGGCTCAACGAAGCGGTCAATCGGGTAATGTTTGCGGGTCGGCTGGAGATACTGACCGATGGTGATGAAGTCCACATCGGCGACCCGCATATCGTCCATCACCTGCATGACTTCCTCGCGGGTTTCGCCCAGACCGACCATAATTCCCGACTTCGTGAATATGGTGGGGGCAAGCTCCTTCACCTGCTGCAACAGGCGCAATGAGTGAAAGTACCGCGCGCCCGGGCGTACCGGCAGATAGTGCGACGGTACTGTTTCCAGATTGTGATTGAAGACATCGGGGGCTGCCTCCACGACCACCTGCAGCGCCCCTTCCTTGCGCAGGAAATCGGGCGTCAGCACTTCGATGGTTGTGCCGGGCGAAGCGCCGCGTATGGCGCTGATGACATTCGCAAAGTGTCGCGCGCCGCCATCTGGCAGATCATCACGGTCAACCGATGTGATGACCACATGATTGAGGCCGAGCTTGGCCACGGAATCGGCGACCCTGACAGGCTCATCCAGATCCAGCGGATTGGGTTTGCCCGTGCGAACGTTGCAGAACGCGCATGCCCGTGTGCAGGTATCGCCCATGATCATCATGGTGGCGTGCTTCTTTTCCCAGCACTCACCAATGTTCGGGCACCCAGCCTCTTCGCAGACGGTCACAAGCTGGTGCGACCTGACGATCTCTCGCGTTTCCTTGTAGAGCGGCGAGCCCGGCGCCTTCACGCGGATCCAGTCCGGTTTCCTGAGTACAGGCGTATCTGCCTTGTGCGCCTTCTCAGGATGGCGCGGGCGTTCGCGCTGAACCGTATCGAGAACCGTGACCATGCTTTTCGTCCGCGCCCGACCTTGTCTAGCCCCTGCTCTTGATCATCCTGTAGGCGTAGATCAGGATGCATGCCCCGGCAATCGCGACGATCAACTGGCCGATAAGTCCGCCAAAGGCAATCCCGGCCAGGCCAAGCAGGAAATTCCCGAGGATCGCGCCTGCGATGCCAAGAATGATGTTCATGATCAGCCCGGTGTCGAAATTCATGACCTTCTCGGCAATCCAGCCTGCAAGGCCGCCGAGAATGATTGTCATGATCCAGCCAAAACCTTCCATAGTCGCTCTCCTTCCTGAGCTTGCCCGCTTGGGCCTATTTGTTCTTCGATGTAATCAGCCTGTATCCCAGGATCAACACCACCGCGCCGGCTGCCGCCACGATGAGATTACCCCAGAACCAGCCCTGAAAGATCTCGCCAAGCCGGATGCCGAGGGCATTTGCGAGAAATGCACCCACATAGGCGCCGAGAATGCCGAGGACGATATTCGTGATCAGGCCATGGCGTGCCTTGGTCAGTTTTTCCGCTATCCAGCCGGCCAGGCCGCCAATCAGCAGGGTGCCGAAAAATCCGACCCCGCCGCCGATATCCATGAGCGCCATATCCATGTGCAGATCCTCAGGCAATCAGGCGCGCGAGCAGCACGACAATGATCGCGCCGATCGTGGCTACAATGATCTCGCGCACCATCTGGTTGCCGATGCCCAGCGAAATGACGAGTTGCTTGAAAAGGAATCCGCCGGCAAACGAGCCGATCAGGCCGATGATGAGATAGCGGATGAGGCCGCCCCCTCCTCCGACGACGACACTGGCCAGAAAGCCAGCCACCACGCCGACAATCAGCATGATAATCAGTGTTCTTGCATCCATTTTGCTGTCTCTCCCGCTTTCCCTTCGAGAAGTCGTCCGCTCACGGCCTACATATGTATGACGCGGCCATAGGCATCAAGCACGCTTTCATGCATCATTTCCGACAAGGTGGGATGCGGGAACACGGTGTGCATGAGTTCCGCCTCCGTCGTTTCCAGCGTCATCGCTACCACATAGCCCTGGATCAGTTCTGTCACCTCAGCGCCGACCATGTGGGCACCAAGCAACTGGCCGGTCTTTTCATCAAAGATGGTCTTGATCATGCCCTGGTCCTCGCCCAGCGCTATCGCCTTGCCGTTCCCAACGAACGGGAAGCGCCCGATCTTCACTTTCCGCCCCTCGGCCTTGGCCGCCTCTTCCGTCATTCCGACCGATGCCACCTGAGGATGGCAATAGGTGCATCCAGGTATGGCAGCCTTGTTGAGCGGATGCACGTCCGTGACGCCGGCGATCTTCTCGATGCACACGACGCCTTCGTGTTCTGCCTTGTGGGCCAGCATGGGTGGGCCGGCCACATCGCCGATGGCGTAGACGCCCTCCACATTGGTGCACCCGTAGCCGTCAATGACGATGCAGCCGCGGTCGGTCTTCACGCCCAGAGCCTCAAGCCCCAGGTCCTCGATATTTCCGACCACGCCGACCGCGGAGATCATCCGGTCCACGGTGAGTTCCTGGGACTTGCCCTTGGCATCCTCTACTGTTGCCGTCACCGAGTTTGCAGCCTTCTTCACTCCCGTCACCTTCGCGCCGGTGATGAACTTCAGACCACCCTTCTGCAGCTGTTTCTGGGCCAGCTTTGCGATCTCCGCATCCTCGACCGGCAGGATACGGTCGACAATCTCCACCACGGTCACATCGACGCCCATGGTGGCGTAGAAGGAAGCGAACTCGATCCCGATCGCACCCGACCCGACAACCAGCATGGATTTGGGCATTGTTTCGGGCACCATGGCCTCAAAATAGGTCCAGATCAGCTTGCCGTCCGGCTCCATACCGAGCAGTGCGCGCGGCCGCGCACCGGTGGCCACGATGATATGCTTGCCCTGGAATGTGCCGACAGCCTTGCCGTCCTTGCTCACAGCGACCTGTCCCTTGCCGGTCAGCGTACCGCGGCCATCGATTACCGTGACCTTGTTCTTTTTCAGCAGATGGCCGACGCCTGAGTTCAGCCGCTTGGAAACGTCCCTTGAGCGTTTCACGACGGCTGCAAGATCATAGGACGGCGCCCCGGCCCCGAGGCCATAGGCGGACGCATTCTCGATGTAATGATAGATCTCCGATGATCTCAGCAGGGCCTTGGTGGGGATGCAGCCCCAGTTGAGGCAGATGCCGCCGAGATGCTTGTCTTCAACCACCGCGGTCTTGAACCCCAGCTGCGCGGAGCGGATCGCCGTGACGTACCCGCCGGGTCCGGCTCCGATAATAATGACATCAAACTGCGTGTCTGACATTTGACGCACCTCTTGAGCATGAGTGTAGACGGCCACCATCACAGGGCAGCCACGTAACGGGTAGTAGCCCGCTCCCGCTGAACCGGAGAGAGAGGACTAGACCTTGGCGTCCTTGGATCTGGGCTTCCTGATCCGGGTGCCCGAAGACCGCCGCGTGAACCGCGGATTCTGGGCCTTGGACTTCGATGCGGGCTGGGCGTCCGGCTCGACTTTCTTCTCGGCCTTCTTTGACGGCCGGATAATCTCGACCTTGTTCTCCGGTTCCTCGTCGTCCGGCTCGTCCGCCGCCGCCTTGGACTTCGGCGCTGCGGGCTCCGGGTCCTTGCGCCTTGCCGAAGTCTTTGCCTCCGGCGCCTTCGCCCGGACGGCCGCCTTCTTCCTCGGGGCCGGCGGCCTTGATTCTTCCGCCTTCTCCGGATCCTCCGGTTCGTACTCTTCTTCCGGTTCGTCCAGAGTGGGACCTGGCACCACTTTCGCGAAGGCTTCTGCGGCTGCCGATGTCATCGGACGGGCGATCTCCGCCGGCGGCGCCTTCTGCAGCTCCCGCAAGGGTTCCGCCGGCTTGGCCTCGTCCCCGCCAGCTGCTGGGGCCTGCTCCACGTCCTTCTTTTCCGGAAGGTTGGTCGCATACTGCGAGAAGTCGTAGAGATCCAGCTGATCGTCCTGGCTCTGGCGAATATCCTCCAGCGTGCTCACGACCGCATTTTCGTGCACCGCCTCGCGGGCAATCTGCTCGAACTTGAGCACTGACAGGCGCAAGGCGAGCGCCGCCACCATCGCCACCGTTGCCCCGGCGCACGCCATCCAGAGCTGCTGGTCCGAAACCCTGGCCGGATTGAATTCCCCGCCGGCGACGCCGGCATAGGAAATCGAAGAGAAGACGATCAGCAGCACCATGCACAGGAGCCACAGGGCCGGTGTGGCCTTGGCCTCGCCCGTTTCGACCATGCGGAAAAACAGCATGAGCGCCTCGGCAATCGCGATGCCGCCAAGCGCCATCACCATGATCAGGATATTCGGGTAGGTCTGCCGCGCTACGTCCATCAGGGTCACGCCGCTGGCAGGGCCGGTGTCGGGAAACAGATGAGCGGCAAAGATGATCACGATCGGGATCGAACATCCCAACAGACCGATCAGCCAGATCAGAAGACCTGTTATCCTGCTCATACCTCACCCCGCGAGGTGCCACACCCGGGAGCCGCCGGAGCGGACTGCCACATTTACGCCTATCCATTTAGATGGGTCGCCGTGCTTATACCAGCATCATTGAGGGTGATTCGAGGTTGTTTTTGATCGCGGTTAAGAACTGGGCGCCCAGGGCTCCATCAACAACCCTGTGATCCGTAGACAGAGTAATTGTCATCACGGTGGCTGTCTTGATTTCATCGCCCACGATCACCGGCCGTTTCTCTCCTGCACCCACCGCCAGGATTGTCGCGTGGGGCGGGTTTATCACTGCCGAGAAATCCTTGATGCCGAACATGCCTAGGTTCGAAACCGCCGTGGTCCCGCCCTGATACTCTTCGGGCATCAGCTTGCGCTCACGTGCACGGGCAGCAAAGTCTTTCATTTCATTGGAAATTCTGGAGAGGCCCTTACCCTCCACACCGCGCACCACGGGGGTCAGCAGACCGCCGGGGATCGCGACCGCAACGCCGACGTCAGAGACTGTGTGTTTTAGCATTCCGCCTGCGGTCCAGGTGGCATTGGCGTCCGGCACCTGCTGCAGCGCTGCACCCATGGCCTTGATGACAAAGTCGTTGACCGAGATCTTGTATGAGGGCTTGCCGTCCCGGTCCTTCGGTGCCTGGGCATTGAAATCGGCGCGCAGGGCCAAAAGCGTGTCGAGTTCGACATCGACGGAAAGATAGAAGTGGGGAATGGTCTGCTTCGCCTCGGTCAGACGCTCGGCAATGATCCGGCGCATGCCGTCATGCGGCACGACCTCGTACGTGCCCTCCTTGAACATGCGCAGCACGATATCGTCCGGCATCGGAGCGGCCGCCTTGGGCGCAGGCGCAGCTTCGGCGACCGCGGGCGCTGGAGCGGCGGCCTGGGGCGCAGCAGCCCCTGACGCTATTGCGGCTTCCACATCCCGCTTGACGATGCGGCCATGGGGTCCGGTGCCGCTGACAGCCGCAATGTCGATGCCTTCCTGGCCGGCAATCCGTCTTGCCAGCGGCGATGCGAAGACTCGTCCACCCGATGCAGATGGCTCGGCCGCAGCAGGTGCCGGGGCAGCAACAGCCGGAGCTTCAGCGGCAGGTTGAGGTGCAGCGGCAGGTGCGGGTGCAGCCGCCGGCGCCGGTGCGGCAGAGATCGCAGCTGCGTCCTCGCCCTCCTCCAGCAAGACGGCAATCACCTCGTTGACCTTCACGGCCTCTGTGCCTTCAGCCACCATGATCTTGCCGACCGTGCCTTCATCGACGGCTTCCACTTCCATGGTGGCCTTGTCCGTTTCGATCTCGGCAATCAGGTCGCCGGAGGTGACGCTGTCGCCTTCCTTCACCAGCCACTTGGCAAGCTTGCCCTCCTCCATGGTCGGCGAGAGAGCGGGCATCGTGATGTTGATCGGCATCGCTTTTCTCCTCCGGCCGCGTCAGATGTAGAGAACCTGTTTGGCGGCAGCGACCACCTCGTCCACGCTCGGCAGCGCCAGTTTCTCAAGGTTTGCCGCATAGGGCATGGGCACGTCCTTGCCGGTGACCCGGGTTACCGGAGCATCCAGGTAGTCGAAGGCTTCCGCCGACACCCGCGCCGCGATCTCCGCGCCGATGCCGCTTTGCGGCCAGCCCTCTTCGACCGTCACCAGGCGGTTGGTCTTTTTCACCGACGCGATCACCGTGGGAATATCCATTGGCCGCAACGTGCGCAAGTCGATGACCTCCGCCGAGATCCCCTCTTCTGCCAGCTTGGCAGCGGCGCCTTCGGCATAGGTCATGCCGATGGAGAAGGACACGATCGTCACGTCGGTGCCAGCTTGCGCGATGCGTGCCTTGCCGATCGGCAGCACCCAGTCGTCGATCTTCGGCACATCGAAGGAACGGCCGTAGAGAATTTCGTTCTCCAGGAAGATCACCGGATTGGGGTCGCGGATCGCCGCCTTGAGCAGGCCCTTGGCATCCGATGCGGTATAGGGTGCCAAGACCTTCAGACCCGGTACCGCGCTGTACCAGGCCGAATAGTCCTGGGAATGCTGTGCACCGACCCGGGCCGCAGCGCCGTTGGGACCGCGGAAGACGATGGGGCAGCCCATCTGTCCGCCCGACATGTAAAGCGTCTTGGCCGCCGAGTTGATGATGTGATCGATCGCCTGCATGGCAAAGTTGAAGGTCATAAACTCCAGAACCGGTCTCAGGCCACCAAATCCGGCGCCAACCGCAATCCCGGTGAAGCCGTGCTCGGTGATCGGCGTGTCGATCACCCGTCGGGCGCCGAATTCATCCAGCAATCCTTGCGTGACCTTGTAGGCGCCCTGATATTCAGCCACCTCCTCGCCCATGACGAACACGGTATCGTCGCTGCGCATCTCCTCCGCCATGGCGTCACGCAGGGCCTCTCGGACTGTCAGCGTCTCGAACTCCGTACCGGCCGGAACTTCCGGATCCGGCGCGGCTGCAACTTCGATGGGCGCTGCGGCGGGAGCAGGCGCCACTGCAACAGGTTCGACAGCCGGAGCCGGGGTCTCCGCCGGGACAGGTGCCGGACTGGAGGTCTGGACCGCGGTCGCATCTTCTCCTTCGCCGAGCACAACAGCGATCGGCGTGTTGACCTTGACGCCTTCCGCGCCTTCATCAACCAGCAGCTTGCCGACCGTGCCCTCATCGACCGCTTCCACCTCCATGGTGGCCTTGTCGGTTTCAATTTCGGCAATTATGTCGCCGGAGGTGATCTCGTCGCCCTCCTTGACCAGCCACTTGGCAAGCTTGCCCTCTTCCATAGTCGGCGAAAGGGCGGGCATCAGGATTTCTACAGCCATTGTCCGGTCCTCCCCTTACGCATCCACCAGTATATCGGTCCAGAGTTCGGCCGGATCCGGTTCGGGGTCCGATTGGGCGAACTCTGCCGCTTCCGACACGACCGCCCTCACCTGCTTGTCGATTTCCTTCAGGTCCGCCTCGCTCGCATGGCCGTTCTCTATCAGCCGCGCCTTCACCTGCTCAATGGCGTCGTGTTCCTGGCGCATCTTCTGCACCTCTTCCTTGGTGCGGTACTTGGCCGGATCCGACATGGAGTGACCGCGGTAACGATAGGTGCGCATTTCCAGAATGTACGGGCCATTGCCGGCGCGGCAGTGCGCGACCGCCTTTTCTCCGGCAGCCCTGACCGCCCGCACATCCATGCCGTCCACCTGCTCACCCGGAATGCCGAAGGCGGCGCCGCGCGCATACATCTCTTCCGATTTGGCCGCCGAGCGCTTGACCGCGGTGCCCATGGCATAGCCGTTGTTCTCGATCACGAAAATCACGGGCAGTTTCCAGATCGAGGCCATGTTGAAGCTCTCGTAAACCTGGCCCTGGTTCGCCGCCCCTTCGCCGAAATAGGTAACGCTGACCCGGTCGGTGCCGCGGTACTTGTTGGAAAAGCCCAGACCGGCGCCCAGCGGCACCTGCGCGCCCACGATGCCGTGCCCGCCGAAGAAGTTCTTCTCACGGCTGAACATATGCATGGAGCCGCCCTTGCCCTTGGAATACCCACCGCGGCGCCCCGTGAGTTCAGCCATGACGCCCTTGGCATCCATGCCACAGGCCAGCATGTGGCCATGATCACGGTAGGAGGTGATCACCTGATCGCCCTCCTCAAGGGCCATCTGCATGCCGACAACAACCGCTTCCTGTCCGATGTACAAATGGCAGAATCCGCCAATCAGTCCCATGCCGTACATCTGGCCGGCCTTTTCTTCAAAGCGCCGGATCAGCAGCATGTCCTTGTAGGCCTGGAGCTCCTGCTCGGCACTAAACTCGTTTGCGGACTTTTTCGGGGCCTTCGCCTTGCGCGCAGCCATGTTGTGCCTCCATGTGGGACCATCGGCAGGTCGACATCATGGGCACCATACAGAGCGCCGGGCCAAAAGGAAAGAAGGCCAGATTTTGTTAATCATTTGAATTATATAAGAAAAATCCAAATTAACTCGATTTCAGTTAAAATTGCCGATCACTTTTGGCTGGACCCTGCGGGAAAATACACAATCAATTCATCGGGATGGCTTGACTGCAGCATCTTGCGCGCCTGAATGCCGAGCAGATCAGGGTCAAGCGCTTCGGCCCGGAGCAATTCGACCTTCTTGGCCAGTTCATCACGCTCGGCGCGCATGCCTTCAAGTTCCAGCCGCGCCCTGGCAATCTTCTGTTCGGTCTGCGCAATCTGCATTTCTCCACGATGGCCGTTCTCGGAGTTCCAGTGGAACCACGCCAGAACAGCCATGCAGATGCACGGGAAAATCAGACGCCCCAAAAGTTTCATCATGCCGCCGATCATGAATGTGCCGCCCTCCCGAACCGAACCATTGGCGCCCGCTGGTTAACAACCGGTTGACGCTAACATGTGCTCGCCAGGCATTCCGGTGCGTCGATCATCACTTCGCGGCGCTGGTCTCCAACCATGTAGGTGACCGCCTCGAGACGCATGGGCGGAGAATAGAAATTCCGCATCATCAGAAACTCGGATGACGGAAGCTTCATTCGGGTGTAGCGGGCATGCCGGATTTTCAACGGCTTTGAATTGCCGTCGGACGGATAAAGACCGAACTTGAAATACGGTCCCCGCCCCTTCTGGCTCGTAAAATTCGTCGGCCCCTCATAGCGCAGGACGTGCCAGCCGTTGAACACGATATCCGTCCGCCCGCCCATCCCCGAGGTCCAGATCACCACCATTTCAAGCTTGTGCCAGACGCCGCGCTCCAGGTTCACGATCCGGATCGGCTTCTTCTGCAGCTGGCTGGGCGTGATACCTGGCATGTCCGGCGTCTTGAAGTTGAAGGTTATGTCGAAATGTCCGGTTCCCCTGTAGCGCAGGGCGATCTGAGGCTTGTGGTTGGCATCGGGCGTATGGAACTGCCCGATGAGCACCGAGCGCTTCGGATCCAGCGGCATGTCCTTGGGGATCTTGAAGGCGAGGCTGTAGTAGAACGGAACCCCCTCCTCGGTCAGGCACTGGTCCGACACCTCCGTTCGGTAGCCGTGGGCGATGAAGTCGCCCGGCTTCCAGACGGTCTCGATCGCGTGCTCTTCGATGTCCTTGTCGAAGACCACACGCATGCGGTCAGGTTCCACCCGGCGAGATATGTCGAAACTGGACTGTTCAAGTCCGTGCTGGACGTCGAAATTGGGCTCGACCAGGTGGCATCGCGGATACTTCTTCGGGTCAGCCGCGTGAGCAGAAGCCCCGAGACACAAGCAAGCCAGAAGCAGGAACTGCCGCACCATGATATTCTCCATCCGCCAAGATGCTATGCGGCAATGATCATGCAGGACGTCCCTTACGCAAATCAATTCTGCCTCCCGGACACCCCGGTTGACGGCGGATCTACCCGGGCTTGCGGGCCACCAGCAGGATGTCGATGGGCTTTGTCTGTTTCGGCGCGCCGAGGAATTTTGCACTCAGGACGCTGAGCGGCAGGGAGAAAAGGAAGTTGAAGTGCCAACTGATGCGATTGGCGTAATACTGCCCGTTTGACTTCACCCAGGTGAATTTCGGCATCCAGTGAAACCAGTCATGATGCCGGTGCGGCGGAAGTTCCTGAACGTCGACGACCTCGTAGCCGAGCGCTTCGGCCAGCGAGGTCAGGGCGCCTGCATTCCACCAGGTCAGGTGATGCGGCGGGCAATTGATGGGCATGTTGAGACAGTCGGTCATCGGCGACGGCCAGAGCGGCACGCCGAGGATGAGGGTCCCGCCAGGTTTCAGCAGAGCATCGAGGGTTTTGGCAAACGCCAGCGGATCGGTCGTGTGCTCCATCACCTGGAACGACGTGACCACATCATAGTGTTCCGGCAGCCGGGCCGCATGCGTATCGGCATGTTCGGGCAGCACGCCTTCCTGTTCGGTCTCCGCGTAGGGATCGAGTCCGGTGAATTCGGCATGTTCAACATGGTGCCGGAAGCCGGCGCTGCCGGCGCCTGCGTCCAAAACGCGGTCACCGGCCGCCACGTGGCAGGCCGCCTCGATGAACTCAGGGCGCTCCCTGGCGATCTCCGCCAGCATCTCGTGAAACTTGAAACGCCCGTAGACCGCCTTGTAGAAGGCATCGTCCCCTTCGATCGCGGGCGAGAAAAACGCCAGGCCGCAAGGCGACACCCAGAGGCCCACCTTGTCGATGCCGGCAAACAGGCGGGAGACATCCGTCCATCCCAGGCATCGCCACATCAGCCGCAGAAGCGTGACCGGCACATACTGGATCAGCCGCTCAGCCGGTTCGCCGGTGACCGGACACAGCGGCGGAGCACCGTCCACACGGCCCGCAAATTTAACGTGTGTATCCATGTACTGCGCGCCCCTCCTCCCACGCTGGTTATCCCACGGGGCGCTGCACAATTCTATCCCGCCCGATCCGTCACGCTGGGGATAACTCTCCGCGTACTGAGCGCCTGGGTTTCGCCTACTCTGGACCGTGGACCGGACAGGCCCGACGGGAACTCAGCGGAAAGAAGTCGCGGTTTCAGGAGCGCAGGATGCTGCTTCCGGCATAGACGGCCCGGTCGCCCAGTTGCTCTTCGATACGGATCAGCTGGTTGTACTTCGCCGTCCGGTCGGAGCGGGCAAGCGAACCGGTCTTGATCTGCCCGCAATTCGTGGCAACGGCCAGATCGGCGATTGTCGTATCCTCGGTCTCTCCGGAACGATGGGACATCACCGCCGTGTAGCCCGCATCATGGGCCATACCGACCGTTTCCAGGGTCTCGGTAAGCGACCCGATCTGATTGACCTTCACCAGGATGGAATTGGCGATGACCTGATTGATGCCCCGCTTGAGACGGCTGGTGTTGGTGACGAAAAGATCATCTCCGACCAGCTGACACCTGGTACCGATTTCGGCGGTCAGAGCCTTCCAGCCATCCCAGTCGTCCTCGGCCATGCCGTCCTCTATGGAAATGATGGGAAAGCGTCCGACCAGATCGGCGAGGTAGGCCGCCATGCCGGCGCCATCCAGGGTCTTGCCCTCCCCCTTCAGGGAATACGTCTCGTCGGCAAAGAACTCCGTCGAGGCGCAATCCAGTGCGAGATAGACGTCCTCGCCGGGCCTGTAGCCGGCAGCCTCGATCGACTTCATGATGAACTCGAGTGCCTCGGAGGCCGAGCCGATATTGGGCGCAAAGCCGCCCTCGTCACCGACATTCGTGTTGTGACCGGCCTCCGACAGCCCCTTCTTGAGGGTATGAAAGACTTCCGCGCCCATCCGGATGCCGTCAGCGCAGGTCGGCGCGGACACCGGCATGATCATGAATTCCTGGATGTCGATGGGATTGTCCGCGTGCTCCCCGCCGTTGATGATGTTCATCATGGGCACCGGCAGGGTCACGGCGCCTTCGCCGCCGACCTGCTTGTAGAGGGGAACCCCGGCCGCCTGCGCCGCTGCCTTCGCCACGGCAAGAGAGACGCCAAGAATGGCATTTGCTCCAAGGCGGCCCTTGTTGTCAGTTCCGTCGAGGTCCAGCATCCTGCGGTCGATGCTCTCCTGATCGCCGGCGTCCATCCCGGCAATGGCGGCAGCGATCTCGCCCTTCACGTGTCCGACTGCGGTCTGAACCCCCTTGCCCAGGAAGCGCCCCTTGTCGCCATCGCGCAATTCGACGGCCTCGTGCGCACCGGTGGAGGCGCCGGAGGGAACGATGGCCCGCCCCAGGGTTCCGTCATCCAGCACGACGTCGGCTTCCAGGGCTGGGTTTCCGCGGCTGTCCAGCAGTTCGCGCGCAGTGACGTGTGAAATCGCAGGCATCGTTATGTCTCTGAAGTTTGAGGCAGTGGGTTTGGCGCCTTCTAGCCTGCGCCGACGGTGATGCAAACAGGCCGAGGTGTCGCGTCTGACAACTTGTGCCCGGCCCTCACAAGCGCTATCAGCCGCTGCGACCAGAAACGTTTCGAGCATTGACATGAGCGAACAGAGCCTTGAGGGCCTGAGCCATCTCGGCCAGGAGAGCAAGATCCCGGATGCGCCGGACGCAGGCATCCTTGAGCGGGTGCCTAGTCCGCATGGCGACGTGAACTATCTCGTTCGGTTCACCGTCCCGGAGTTCACGTCGATCTGCCCGGTTACGGGCCAGCCGGACTTTGCACACCTGGTGCTGGACTACGTTCCGGACGAATGGATCGTGGAATCCAAATCCCTCAAACTCTATCTCTACGGCTACCGCAACCACGGCGCCTTTCACGAGGCCTGCACGGTCGGGATCGCCCGCGACATCGTCGAGCTGCTGAAGCCCAGATGGCTGCGCATCGGCGGCTACTGGTATCCGCGCGGCGGGATCCCCATTGACGTGTTCTGGCAGACCGGCAACCCGCCGGACGGGCTCTGGCTGCCCGATCAGGGCGTGGCAAGCTACCGTGGCCGGGGGTGACACCAACTGTCCGGCATGCCGGAGCGATCAGACTACCTTTCTGATGCAGGCCGACGGCAAGGACTACTACGCGTGCTCGAAATGCCAGGCGCGTTACCTGGCGCGCAAGCATCTTCCAAGGGCTGATGAAGAATATGCCCACTATCTCACTCACGAGAACGACCCCGATGATCCGGGCTACCGGGCATTTCTGTCGAAGCTCGCCATACCGCTGCTAAACCGCGTCGCACCGGGCGCCATCGGCCTCGACTATGGATGCGGTCCCGGTCCCGCCCTGGCAGCGATGCTGGAGGAACGCGGCCATCAGATGGCGCTGTATGATCCGTTCTTTTCGCGGGAGCCGGCTCCCCTCGGCCGCACATACGACTTCATCACCTGCACGGAAACGGCGGAGCATTTCCACCGCCCTGCGGATGAATTCGACCGCCTCGATAATCTGCTCCGGCCGGGCGGCTTGCTCGCGGTCATGACCTCATTCCAGACCGATGACGCCCGGTTCGAGGGCTGGCACTACAGGAAGGATCCGACGCACGTGGTCTTCTACCGGGAGGCGACCTTCAGGGTGATCGCGCTTCAACGTGGCTGGTCCTGCACCTGCCCGGTCAAGGACGTGGTGCTCATGTTCAAACCTGGTCGACCACAAGCGGGCCGCAATGAAGCTCAGCGGGCACGAAAAGCTGGTCAAACGCTTCAAGATGGGCGGAATCTGCTCTAAGTCGGGTCCTGGAACGGTTTGACAAGCTGCGTCAGATAGCGGCCAGACTTGTGATCCAGGCCAAACTTCAGAATTGAGTTGTTGAACAGGGTTCGGGCGTTCTGCCTGGCAATTTGCTTGTTGGAGCGATACTGCGATTTCAGCATATCCAACCAGACTGAATCATCATCGTCTTCCTGGTCTTCCTTCGACTTCAAGAACCCGGTGACAAGGGTCCATGCGCTTCGAATCAGCTGACGGGGCCGGGTCCCGAACACTTTCACAACTTCCGCGTAGAATGTCTGCCGATTATCGCCCAGCGCCTCGCGGAACTCGCTCACCGCGTTACGGACCGTATCATCGTAGTCATGGTCGGGCGTGGGCGGTTCCGCGCCGTCATCTGCGCAACGAACCAGGGTCCCCACATGTTTGAAATCCACAAACGTGAAGGGCACGTGCGGGATGACATCGTTCTGGTTGACGACACGAAAGTACCGGCCCGCATGACCATCCGGGATTTTGACGCCCTCACTCGCAATCCTCGGAGCACCGATGGTGTAGACGGCGAAAAACTTCTCCGGCGGATACTTGATGGCATGAATCTTCGCAAGAGCACCGCCGAGCGAATGGCCGCAAAGTAAAATGGGCAAATCGCCCAAGCCATCGTGCATGATTTCGGCCTTGATGGCGTCTTCAACACTGCCAAGGAAACCGCCGTGAAAATCGCCCAGATCGGTTTCTTCGTGGTCGTAGTGCACGTCAACCTTCCAGTCTTTCAGACTCTCGGTTCCCCGGTACGCGACCACACCGAACCCCGCTTCGTGTGTCGCGCAGAATGCCTTTGTGTCCGACGAAGGCACGTTGATGCAGTGCAGGTAGTCCAATCCCAGGCTTTGAAGCTCCCTCTCCAATTGGGCACGGCCTTCTTCGGAAATGGGATCCGCAGCATCCTTGTCGGCGTCAAAGCCCGTATATGCGATCGTGCTGAGAACCCCTGCAAGCAACGACAACTCAGGGGAGTATTTGTCGGGCGCGTTCAGCGCCGCCTTCAAGTTCCCGTTGTCGATCAGCTTTTTATACCCTGAGTAGTCGGCCATTGTTTACACGGAGTCCTCAATTAATCGGCTGGCGTCGATTGAGGATATCACAAGACACCTTGGCCGGAAAACCGGAATGACAAAGGCAAACTTGCAGGCACCGCCAGTCGAGGCGGACTCAACTGTTATGGGGATGCGTCTTGACGATGCGGTCGATATCCAACAGCCTCGCCAGCAGGTCTTCCATTTCGTGCAGCGGGACCATGTTGGGTCCGTCGGAAGGCGCCGTGTCCGGGTCCTGGTGGGTTTCGATGAAGAGGCCAGCAACCCCGACGGCCACGGCCGCCCGGGAAAGCACCGGGACGAACTCCCGCTGACCGCCGGATGAGGTGCCCTTCCCGCCGGGCTGCTGCACGGAATGGGTTGCATCGAAAATCACGGGCGCCCCGGTGTCCGCCATCTGCGGCAAGGCGCGGAAGTCGGTCACGAAGGTGTTGTAGCCAAAGCTTGCCCCCCTTTCGGTGAGGAGCACATCGGAGCAGCCTGAACCGGTGAGCTTCGTAACCACGTTGGCCATATCCCATGGCGCCAGGAACTGCCCCTTCTTGACGTTCACCGGCCGGCCGGTTTCAGCGGCCGCAGCCAGCAGATTGGTCTGCCGGCACAGGAAGGCGGGGATCTGCAGGATGTCGACGACCTCCGCCACCGCCGCACACTGCTCGTTCTCGTGAACATCGGTGAGCACCGGCACGCCGAGTTCGCTGCGCAGATCGGCGAATACCGCCATCGCCTCATCAAGCCCCGCGCCCCGCCCGCCGGACAGACTGGTGCGGTTGGCCTTGTCGAAGGAGGTCTTGTAGACGAAGCCAATGCCGAGCTTAGCGCAGATCTCCTTCAGGGCGCCGGCCATGTCGAAGGCATGCTGCCGGGTCTCCATGGCGCAGGGGCCGGCAATCAGCGCGAACGGAGCTGTATTTGAGAAGGTCACACCGCCGTTCGGCCCGACCCTGACGTTCGAATTTACGGAACTCATCGGGCCTGATTAGCCCTTGATCGCAGAGAGCGCAATGACCGGCAGGCGGCGAAGCTCTGCCCCTTGAATAATCACTCCCTTCCGGCCATCCGGCCCGACAATTTCTCGGCGGCGAAATTGATGGTACAATCAAAACTAACAGCCACTTCTCGACCAGGAGGCGGCATGACGGCCCGGACGCAGGCGAATACTGGGCAAAACCCGCCTGCAGCGCACAAGCTCAAGGTGTTCATTTCCTATTCGCGCGAGGACGAAGCGTTCGCCCTTGAGCTGGAGCGCGGCCTCAAGTTCGCAGGCGAATACGAGGTTCTCATCGACAGGGAGGATATCCGCGGCGGGGAAGACTGGCGCGACAGGCTGCGGGCGCTGATCGCGGATGCCGATACCCTCGTTTTCGTTCTGTCTCCAAGATCGGTCAAATCGAAGGAATGCCGCTGGGAGGTCGAGGAAGCGCAACGGGCGTCGAAACGGGTGCTTCCCGTAGAGATCGAAAACGTCGACGGATTGGAGGTTCCAGGACAGCTCAATACCCGCCACTATATCGGGTTCAAAGGCACCGCTTCCTTCATGACCGGACTGAGCGTGCTCCGCGAGGCCCTCAACACCGATCTGGACTGGGTGCGCGAGCACACCCGGCTCCTGGCCCGGGCGCGCGAATGGGACGAAGCCGGCCGCGCCGGCAACCGCCTCATGGCCGGCAGCGACATCGCAGCCGCCAAGGCCTGGCTGGGCAGCCGGCCCGAGCACGCCGAAGCCCCGACAGAACTCCACCACGACTTCATCCACGCCAGCGAAGAGGCAGAAGCTGAAAAGCTGAGCGCTGAGAGGGAGCGGGCGGAGGCGTTAGAAAAGTCGGTTGCGAGAGTCCGGCGGGCTCGCAACTTCGCCTACGGGCTTTTTGCGCTGGCGGCCGGCTCTGGACTCTTCGCGCTTGTCAAGCAGCAGGAAGCAGACCACCGGACCAATCAGGCAATTGCGTCCCTGACAAATCAGGCACAAATGTTGACCTCGCGGGCTACGGATCTCAACAACCGCTTCCAGGTGACCACAGCCATGTTGCTCGCGCTCGAAGCTTTGCCCGACAAACAGTCAGAGGATCCGACGAGACAGAAGTGGCCATACCTGCCCAAAGCCAAACTGCAGCTCTACCGAAGCTGGCGGTTCAATCGGGAACTGCTGGTGATCCGGCGCCCGAAAGAGCGTTTGCTCGATCTGAGCTTCAGTCAGGACGGCCGGCACATCGTTGCGTCGTCGAGAGCATTCGGAACCCGTCGTTGGAACGCAGAGAGCGGCAGCGAGATCATTGCCATCGCCGCCGGCACGGCGCCGGTCCAGAAAACGGTGTTCAGTCCGGATGGAACCCGCGCCGTGACCGTTGCTGCCGACAGTGCCGCGGCGCTATGGAACGTCGAAAATAGAGCCCAGGTAAAGCCGTTCCACCTGAAGGCCGGCTCCGAATACAGCTTCACCGTCAGCCCTGACAGCACCAGGCTGCTGTCATTGAATCAAAACGGCACCAACATTCGGCTTTGGGACGCTGGAAGCGGCAAGCCGATCTTGCCGTTCAGCGCGCCAAACACCAAAACGAAGTCAGCATTGTTCAGCGCCGACAGCACTCGGGTTCTGACGGTGAGCAAGGCGCAAGTCGCCAGGCTGTGGAACGCCCAGAGTGGCGAGGAGATCGCATTTTCTGGGGGGAACAGCAACGGAGTGGACCACGGTCTCTTCAGCCCGGACGGTCAACGCCTCTTGCTGGTGGGTAACGGCGACGGAAAGAACCGGCTGTGGAACGCAGAAACGGGTCAGTTTGTGGGAGCGCTCGACGGCAACAAGAAAGCCGTGTTCAGCCTGAACAGCCGGGTTCTGCTCACGACATCTCGCGGAAAAGGATACCCGGCCTGGATCTGGAACGGCAAAACCGGCAGCCTCATCGCCAAACTTGGCAACGCCCGAACCTTCAGTGGCATCAGCCCAGACGGCCGGCACGTGATCACAGCAGCCCAATCTGAATTTCCGGTATTGTGGAACACCACCGGGAACCGCCTGGAACCAAAATCGCTCGAAGACCACGGTCGCCTGCCGCTCGTCGCAGCGAAGTTCAGTCCGGACAGTTTAAGGGTCCTGACGATGGGGTACGACCGAAAACTTGCGACGTTGCGCTCATCTGTCAACGGATATCCCAGGAACCGGTTCCTGGGGGACAGGTTCGATCTGGAAAGCCTGCAATTCGGCCCGACAGCATCCACGATAATTGCGCGGTCCAAGGACCGCTCAGAATCTGGATATGCCGTCTTCCTTCTTGATTCAGACCACAGCGCAACCAGGCATGCCACTTTCGCGGGTCATACCCGCACGGTGCGCAGCACCGCCATCAACGCGGATGGCTCAAGGCTGCTGACGCGCTCCGACGACGGCACGATCAGGGTGTGGGATCTCAGCCGCCGTTTGCGATGGCTGAATTCAATGCGGGGAACGAGGCGCACTCAGCTTGGCTCCAAATTCGCCCGTGAGATGGAAGAACGCTTTCCCTCGGCTCAGGACCTGGTTGACCAGGCCAAGGCCGATGTTCCCCGATGCCTGACCACAGGCCAGCGCAAGAAGTTCAACCTTAATCCTGTCCCCCCGCGTTGGTGCTATGAGATGAAGAAGTGGCCCTATCGTGGACAGAAACCGCCACCGCTCGCGCCGACGTGGTATCAGGAAATGATCGCCGACATCCAAGACTGGTTCAGTTGAGCGAATGCGACACTCGAACCTCCCCTTCACCTTGCGAACAAACTCCGCTATCCCCTCCGTCCACTCAACTCAGGACAGCTCATGACACCCATCCATATCATCGGCGGCGGGCTTGCGGGCTCGGAGGCGGCGTGGCAGGCGGCGGAAGCGGGGGCGCAGGTGATCCTGCACGAGATGCGGCCCGAGCGCGGCACCGATGCGCACCATACGGACAAGCTTGCCGAACTAGTCTGTTCCAACTCGTTCCGCTCCGATGATCACGAGAGCAATGCGGTCGGCGTCCTGCACCAGGAGATGCGGCTTGCCGGATCCCTGATCATGAGCGCCGGCGATACCCACAAGCTGCCGGCCGGCGGCGCGCTGGCGGTGGACCGTGAGGGTTTCTCCGAAGAAGTGACCGCGCGGCTGGCCGCCCACCCAAATGTCACGATCCAGCGCGGCGAGGTCGACGGGCTTCCCCCGGAGGAGTGGCAGAATGTCATCGTCGCGACCGGTCCCCTCACCTCGCCGGCCCTCAGCGCGGCGATCTCCGAACTGACGGGTGAAGACGATCTCGCCTTCTTCGATGCCATCGCCCCGATCGTCCACCGCGACAGCATCGACATGTCGAAGGCCTGGTTCCAGTCCCGGTACGACAAGGCCGGCCCCGGAGGTACGGGCGCCGACTACATCAACTGTGCGCTCGACGCGGCACAGTATGAGGCCTTCATCGATGCACTTCTGGAGGGTGAGAAGACCGAGTTCAAGGACTGGGAGAAGGACACACCCTATTTCGAGGGTTGCCTGCCGATCGAGGTCATGGCCGAGCGTGGACGCGAAACCCTGAGATTCGGACCGATGAAGCCGGTCGGCCTCACCAATCCGCACGCCGATGAAAAGCCCCATGCGGTGATCCAGCTGCGCCAGGACAATGCCCTCGGCACCTTGTTCAACATCGTCGGCTTCCAGACCAAGCTAAAGTATGGCGAGCAGTCGCGCATCTTCCGCATGATCCCCGGGCTGGAAAACGCAGAATTCGCCAGGCTTGGCGGCATTCACCGCAATACCTTCCTGAATTCACCACGCCTGCTGACCGGAGACATCCGCCTCAAGGCCAGGCCGGCCTTGAGGTTTGCCGGCCAGATCACAGGGGTGGAAGGCTATGTGGAAAGCGCCGCGACCGGTTTGATCGCAGGCAAACTCGCAGCCGCGGATGCCCTGGGTTCGACCGCCGAACTGCCGCCGGCAACGACAGCCCACGGCGCACTCATTGCCCACATCACCGGCGGCCATCTGAGCGAGGCGCGCGGCTCCCACTCGCGTTCCTTCCAGCCGATGAACGTGAACTTTGGCCTCTTCCCCGAGATTCCGGCGCCAAAATCCATCGATGGCAAGCGGTTGCGCGGCAAGGAACGCGGTCTCGCCCGCAAACGGATGCAGGCGGCGCGGGCGCTGGAGGATTTTGCGACCTGGGTTGGTGCGGCCGGCCGCAAAGCCGCCTAGAGTCTGTCGCAGGACTGCCCTGCCATCCCGTTCCCGCGGGTTCCGCAACCCAGAAGAGCCAAACGATTATGCCGAAGACAGACATCGCCGCGATGAAGTTCGCAAAGGTCTATCCCTTGTACGTCCAGAAGGCGGAACGGAAAAACCGGTCGAGGGAGGAAGTCGACGAAATCATTCGCTGGCTCACGGGATACGATCAAAACGGCCTGGAACAACAGGTCGAAGACGAGAGCGATTTCGCCAGTTTCTTCGGCAATGCGCCCTGCATTCACGCGAGCAGCGCCCTCATCAAGGGTGTCGTCTGCGGTGTCCGGGTGGAGGAAATCAGCGATCCGCTGGTCAGAAATGTCCGCTATCTGGACAAGTTGATCGATGAACTGGCCAAGGGGAAGGCCATGGAGAAAATTCTCAGAAAGTGAGCGAATTTGCATTCGCCTGGCAAGTCGGTAATTGTTTCCATTCGCGGGGATCTTCCATGAGAGCTAGCGCAAGGGGGCAGAATGTCTACCGGGAATCCAATTGGAATTGATGTTTCGCACTACCAGGGCACAATCAACTGGCCTGAGGTAAAATCGGCCGGCAACAGCTTCGTTTCCATCAAGGCCACCCAGTACTCATCCGGCTACGAGTATGCGGACTACTATACCCAGAACATTCAGCCTGCCCGGGATGCGGGCCTGATTGCGGGTGGCTTTCATATGCTGACCGGCACCGACGACGGAGCGACACAAGGCAACTACTTCCTCTCCGTCGCAAAGCCGAAGAAGGGCGATCTCCTGCCCATGCTGGACATGGAACAGGCCAGCGGCGGAACGCCGGACCAGGTGGTCGAGGCGGCGCAGGGCTGGCTGCAGGTGGTGGAAGCGGCAGTGGGCAAGAAGCCGTTCATCTACACCACGGCGACCTACTGGAACCAGATCGGCAATCCTTCAGGCTTTGAGAACAATCCGCTCTGGGTCGCGGAATACGGGGTGCCCTCTCCTAGTCTGCCGCAGGGCTGGAGCCTCTACACCATTTGGCAGCACTCAGATACCGGCCAGGTTGACGGTATCTCCGCCACGGTCGATCTGGACATCTTCAACGCCCCTGCGGATGTGTTGAACGATTTCCGTGTCTGATCCGGCCTGCCCGCGGGCTCACTTGTTGACCACGCGCACCACGACATCGTGGAACGCATGCGGTTGCATAACCAGGTAGGCCATCTCCACGTCATTAGCCGAGATGAACTCGCAGACGGACTTGTAAACACCATAGGGCTGCATTGCCCCCGGCGACCAGGTGGTAAACCCGGCGCACAGGACAAGCCCCTGGCGGCGCACCGTTCGCAGACATGTGTCGAGACACTTCTTGAGTGTGTGGACATCGGACACACCCGCAAGCACCACGAAATCGAAGGAATTGTCGTCAAAGGTGTCAAGTTGCACCCATGGTTTGCCAGGCCTCAGCCGCACCCTGTCCATGTAGGGTGCAAGTACGTGAAGGTTCAGCGCGCGAAAGTTTGAATCCATACACACGAGGCTGACCGGATCGAGCTCCCGCAGGATCTGCAGCGCCGCGGCGCCGTCCTGGGTGCCGGTCTCGGCCACATCCCTTGGACGGTCGAGCTGCTGGTACAACTGGGCCCTGCTCGGAAAAAGTCGGCAGGCCCGGAGCTTGTCGCCGGGCAGCATCGGTGCCGTGCCGTCGGTCAGAAACCACGCTCCCTCGCCGGCAAATGCCCGATAGTCGCGTATTGCGTCCTGCAGAGCGGCGAGTTTGCCCCGCACTTCCCCCTTATTCATCCCCAAGTCTCCGATCCCCAACCCAACAATGGCAGGAAACCATATGGTGGCGTGCGCCTCAACCCCTCTGGCGCGAACTGCCAAAACACCGTGGGCAAAATCCCCGCAAGCGGTTCAGCGCACGCGGAATTTGCTCTAGGTTGGCGCCGGCACGAAACAGGAGGGGCGCATGAGCGGCACCACGATGAAAGACCAGGTTGCGATCGTCACGGGCGGGGCCCAGGGCATAGGCTTTGCGGTCGCGGAAAAGCTCACCGCCATGGGGGCCAGAACAGCACTCTGGGACATGGATGCGGATCTTGCCCGGGACTCTGCCGAAAAGCTCGGCGGCATCGCAGTCAAGGTCGACATCACAAGCCTCTCCGAGGTCGAAGCGGCGCTGGCGCAGACCGAAACCTCGCTTGGACCGGTCTCGATCGCGGTAAACAGTGCAGGTATCGCGGGCCCGGCAGTTCCCACGATCGAGTATACTGAAGCGGACTGGAAGCGCGTCATGGACATCAACGTCAACGGGACGTTCTTCGTGAATCGAGTGCTCGTTCCGGGAATGATCGAGCGCAACTACGGGCGCATTGCCAATATCGCCTCCATTGCCGGCAAGGAAGGCAACCCTAACGCCTCCGCCTACAGCGCTTCAAAGGCGGCCGTCATCGGCCTCACCAAATCCCTTGGCAAGGAACTGGCCGCATACGATATAGCCGTTAACTGCATCACCCCGGCAGCGGCACGCACACGCATCTTCGACCAGATCACCGAGGAGCACATTAACTACATGCTCTCGAAAATCCCACGCGGCCGCTTTGTGACGGTAGAAGAGGCTGCGGCCATGATCGGCTGGATGGTTTCGCCGGAGAACAGCTTCACGACAGGTGCCGTGTTCGATCTCTCCGGCGGAAGGGCGACGTACTAGGACGCGGGCGGGACTGTGGATCCCGCCACGATTGCAGCTCCTAAGGCACGGAAAGCTCACAACAAATCCCGCAGGCTGCCTCGAAATGGTCACTTAGTGGGAGAATACTCCCACCAATTGCGGCGTACGGGATGGAGTGTGCGTGATGGGCGAGTACGACGAGCAGAGCTTCTGGGGAAACGAGTTTCATCTCCTGCCATTCGTTTCGATCTTCGGAGCCAGCGCCGCAGGCGCGATCGGTTCAACCGTGGCAATGGCCCGGGACGGTGTGCCAGCCGGCTACGCTGCCGTGTTTCTCGGCATCTGGGCACTGCTCACGGTGGCCCTTATCGTTGCGGCCAACCGGTTCTTTGATCGGCCGGATATGGAGCACGCAACGACCGGCTCTTTCATCAATCGCATCGGATCCGGCACCCTGTGTGCCGTCGTCTCCCTGGCCGCCGTCTTTGCAACCTACAAGACGGTTGACGCCCTGGCTGTGTCCCCGGAAGCTGCAGTGGCCGTCCACGCGCCGGATGTGAAATCCGCTCCCGCAACCGCTAGCAAGAGCCGCGCCCTGCCCAAGGAATCTGTCCATTTCCGCCGGACTGATCTGTTGCCCGGCCAGGTTGCCCGCCTGCCGGAGAAGCTGCCAGCCCCGATAGCCCCGCCGGAGCAGGAGCTCGTGTCTCTGCCGCTTCCCGCAGCGGACGCACCTGATGGAGAACTCAAGATCCTCGCCGACGGCGATTCTGTCAGCCTGAGTGACGAGGCGGCGGACGCCGAAAAACCGAAGGCGGCGCGCGCTGCCAAGAAACCGAAGCGCCGCAAGGTGAAGACCCGCAAGATCAAGCGCACCGTGGTGCGGAACGCCAAGGTGCAGAGCGGTGGCACTGCACCGAAGGTTGACGGCGCATCTGCTCCGCCGCCGAACCGCAAGATCCGCGGCCTGACCACAGAAAGTGGCAGCAGCACGTCCGGAAAGTCGGCAGCCTGCTCCAGCGGGCACCGCTCCCTGGCGAACAGTGCATGCCGCGAACTGGGCGCTTTCTCCAGATAGGCTTCGGGTTCGCCAGGAACCAAGGGCTTCACCCGATTTAAACACATTTTCGAATACGTTGATCCTGTTGGCAGTGTATCGGGCGCCCGGGGCCGCCTGGACTTAAGCAGCCGCTGCGGTTGCCATGTGCCGCTCGCGGCCCAATGAACAGGATAGACGCAACCGAATGCTCCCGTACAAGTCAGTTCTTGCCGTTGACGATGACCCAGCGGCGCTTTCCATTTATCGGGCCTACTTTGGCAGCCTTGGAGTTCAGCGATATCTCGAGGCCACATCAGGCATGCACGCGCTTCAGGTGATGCGCCAGGCAGAAGAGCCGGTCGATCTCATCCAGATCGACGTCTACATGCCCGAAATGGACGGCATTGAACTGTTGCGGGAACTGCACCTGATGGATTTTGCCGGCGCCGTGGTCATTGCCAGCGGCGCAAGGCCCTTCGACCGCTCAAGCGCCATCAATCTCGCCTCCACCTACCAGTTCAACATCCTCGGCGAGGTCAAAAAACCCCTCACCAGGGCGCGCCTTGATGCCGTTTACCGACCTGACGCAAGTATTGGCGGCAACACTCCCTACCATCCGGCAGCATCACCGGCGGCAAGCTGAAGCAGTCTCCGGCCTCTTGCGCTTTGTGCCTGATGCGGAGGTCAGTTGCGGCTGGTCAGCATCTTCAGACCCGCAAGCGCGAAGAACGCCCCGAGAAGACCCTGGATCCAGCGCCGGGCTCGGCCATAGAGGCTGATCGCCACCTCCGTTGAGAAGGCGAGCGCATAGAGACAATGAGCGACCACCGAGAGCACGCTCGTCCCAATCACGATGACCATCGCCACCCAGACAGGCGCGCCATCCTGCAGTCCAAGAGAGATGATCGCAATCCAGGTGAGGGCCGCTTTCGGGTTGGTTGCCTGGATGATCAGGCCCCGGACGAAGAAGGCCCTGGGCTCCGTCTTCCGACCTGAGACCGGTTCTGGATCTGTCTTGCCCGGTGTCGCAGCTGAACGGAACGCCTTGAACGCAAGCCACAGAAGGTAGCAGCCGCCGGCGGTCTTGATTACAATCAGCGCCCAGGAGTACGCGGCAATAAGAGCAGACAGGCCGACCGCCGTCAGCACCGCCCAGCAGAACGAGCCGAATGCAACCCCGAGCGCCAACGCAAGGCCCGACTTGCGACCGCAGCTCATCGATGTCCCCATGACAGCCAGTATATTCGGTCCAGGGCTGAGCAGCCCGACTGCGGACACAGTATGGGCAAGCAAGATGCCAGGCAGAAAGAGGGCAAGGTCAGACATGGTGGATCTCCAGGCGGTGGATACGCCAGCAGGCTACACCGGAGTGGCGTCAGACCGTGTCAGGAGGCTCTCCGGACGGCGGCGGTCAGAAGCCCTGCGCCAATCAGAAACGATGCGCCGGTCCGGTTGACAAGCCGAAGGGTATCCGGCCGCTTGAAGCGGCTGCGCAGCGTGCCGGCGAGGGCGGCCCAGACCGCGACATTGATCGCTGCCAGCGTCACGAATGTCGCTTCAAGAATGACGAACTGGGACAGAACTGGTCGCAAAGGGTCCACGAACTGCGGCACGAAGGCGACGAAGAACACAATGCCCTTCGGGTTCAGCGCCGTCACCACGAAGGCATTCCAGAACATCGACCGCGAGGACCGGCTGCCGGAGACGCTCTCAACGTCATCAAGCTTCGGCTCCGCCCGCCACAGCTTGATGCCAAGCCACACAAGATAGGCCGCCCCGGCAAGTTTCAGGGCCGTGAACAGTGTCGCCGAAGTTGCCAGAACTGCCCCGGCCCCGGCCAGCGAAATGGTCATCGCCGTGAAATCTCCGAGAGTCACTCCCGGTACCGTTGCCCAACCGCTGGACCGGCCCCTAGCCAGCGCATAGCTGATGACGAGCATCACCGTCGGTCCCGGAACGGCGAGAACGGCCGAACAGGCGATAAAAAAGGCAAACCAGAGTTCCAGAGACATGGACGCTGTCCTCGCATGTTGAGCGCAACAGCAAACGCAGACCATCAGATTTGACGCAAGCGCAAAGTGAGTGACCGGGCAACACGTGCCAGATCGAAACAGCAAGTGTCGGACCGGCCGAAGGCACAACTCGTTCCAGGCGGCGTAGACAGCGCAGGCGGCTCAATCACGGCTTTCAACAGGCACTCCAAACATCTGAAAAATATCGTAAAATCAGTCAGACCGCGCGCAAGAGACCATCGCGGGAACCGCACTGCCAGCGATCGAGTACGGCCTGGAACTTGCAGCCGAACGGGTTGATCTCGGCCTGACAGTCGCAGCTGCGGGAGCCTTGACGCTCAAGTGCTGTTCCCGAACCGCCAGGCTGCCCAGCATTCTCTGCCGCTCCGGACACGGGGCTGATGTGGATTGGACTCCCGGTGTGACAGACGCTGCTGCCCATCATCAATATTCTGCTCTGGAAACCCCGCGCTTCTACAAGGTGGCAGCCGCCACCCTGCCCGCCCTCGTCCTTGGATACTCCGCACTGATCGACCCGCTGGTCAACTTCAACCTGGCCGAGGGCATCACCCACGGACGCATGGTCATCATCAGCGGAGAAGAGAAATCGACGTTTCTGGCCAAGCTGCTGATCCCTGCCTTTCTGGTGGTCGCACTGCTGCTGGCCTACCGGCTCAACCCGACGCTGCCGAGACGGCTGAAAACGCTTGCGGTCCCGGGGGCACTGTTCCTGGCGTTCGCGTTTGCATCCTTCATGTGGGCAAAGTCTCCGGCGGACACCCGAACATTCGCCATCTACCAGATATTGCTGTGCGGCACGCTGTTCGTTGCAGTGGCCGCTTCGGGCGAACCGGTCCGCATCCTCCGATGCCTCCTGCTGATGTTCGCCGTGACGGTCGCAGCGAACCTTGTGGCGGTACTGCTGCGGCCCGAGAGCCTTGATGGCCACGCAGGCATTTACAACTTCAAGAACACCCTTGGCGGTGCTGCGGGCTGCGCGCTGCTGTTCGGCGTGTTTCATCTGTTCGAAGGAAGACTTTTCTGGCGGGCGGTGGCCTGGTTCACCACAATCGGCGCGCTCGTTCTGACGTTTGCCAGCGGCGCCAAAACCGCGATCGCGCTGGTTTTCTTCGCTCCCATACTGGCGACTGTGTTCTGGGGAACCGGTCGTCTGCTTTCGCTTGGGCCCCTGCTTACGAGCCTGGTTCTGCTCGCGCTCGGCGTTTCCGGCTTCATGACCGTCAGTCTGCTGGCCGACTTCAACGTTGATGACGTCCTGAAGGCGGTCTACGGCGACACCACCTTTACCGGGCGGACCGATATCTGGGCCTTCATGTACGATTACATCCAGCAGTCGCCCTGGTACGGGAACGGCTACCGCGGCTTCTGGAGCTTGGGCCTCGAATCTCCCAAGCACAGGTCGGAGGACTCGTTCATCCGCACAATTGGCGGCGGTCACAACGGTTACATGGACATCCTGCTTGATCTGGGGGTAATCGGCCTTGGGCTGCTCATGGCCTTCATGCTGACCATGCTCGGCATCATCAACAGGTTCGCGCTTCGCCCGGCCCGTCGCTCGCTCTGCTACCTCAGCATGTTCATCTTCCTCGGAACCAGGAACATGATGGAATCGGGGATCCTGTGGACCCCTGCATTCGACAGCCTCAGCTTTGTCCTGGTGGGTCTGCTTGCATGTTTCTACGAACCGCAGGATCGGAGTGCGCCGGGAACCGGAACGCCTTACCGGACCGGCAGATCACCGCGCGCCCAGCCCTCGGTCACCCCCGCACAGTAGGCATCGTACGATCCATCCTCGATCGCGGCCCGCGCTCCGGCCATCAGTTCCTGATAGTAGGCGACGTTGATCCAGGTCAGCAGCATGGAGCCGAGATACTCGCCGCAGCGGATGAGATGGTGAAGATAGGCGCGGGAATAGTCCCGGGCAGCCGGACATGAGCTCTT
>JBCCEL010000015.1:0-36348 GCA_039030315.1 Pseudomonadota bacterium | reverse complement strand
GGACCGGCCTGCTCTACAGGTCTGCGTCAGGACAGATCGAGCCACCAAACCGGGTGGACCTCAAACTCGAGGACGGCGAACCGGACGGCACCGGCAATTTCCATGCCCGCGGCAGCGTGCTGCATTACCTCTCCCGCGCCGGCTGGTACCGCCTCGACATCAACGCGCTTGAATAGCAGGAAGCTACCTCAGCCCGCCGCAGAAGCGCTGGATCCTCTGGCAGGCCTCCTCCAGCGCCTCCGTGGAGGTGGCATAGGAGATCCGGAAGTGCGGCGACAGACCGAAGGCCGAGCCCTGGACAGCGGCGACGCCTTCCTCTTCCAGCAAAGCCGTGACGAAGTCCTGGTCGTTCTCGATCTTCTTGCCACCGGCGCTGGTCTTGCCAAGCGTCCCCTCGCAGGAGGGATAGACGTAGAACGCTCCCTCAGGCGTGAGGCAGCTGATGCCGTTGGCCTGGTTCAGCATGGAGACCACGAGATCGCGGCGCTGCTTGAACACTTCGTTGTGCTTCGGGATGAAGTCCTGCGGCCCGTTCAGCCCTTCAACGGCAGCCCACTGGGCAATCGAACTCGGGTTGGACGTGGACTGCGACTGCAGCTTGGCCATGGCCTTGATCAGCGGCTCGGGCCCGCCGGCAAAGCCGATGCGCCAGCCGGTCATGCAATAGGCCTTGGAGACCCCGTTCATGGTGAGGGTACGCTCATAGAGCCCGGGCTCGACCTCGGCCGGCGTCACGAACTTGAAATCATCGTAGACCAGGTGCTCGTACATGTCGTCCGTGAGGACCCAGACATGCGGATGCCGCATCAGGACATCGGTCAGCACCTTCAGCTCGTCCCGGCTGTAGGCCGCACCGGACGGGTTGGACGGCGAGTTGAAGATCAGCCACTTCGTCTTCGGCGTGATGGCCGCCTCGAGCGCTTCGGGCTTCAGCTTGAAGCCGCTGTCCTGGCCGGCATCCGCGAACACCGGCGTGCCGCCGCCGAGAAGGACGATGTCCGGATAGCTCACCCAGTAAGGCGCGGGGATGACCACCTCGTCGCCCGGGTTCAGGGTCGCCAGAAGCGCGTTGTACAGCACCTGCTTGCCCCCGGTGCCGACGGAGATCTGCGACGGCGTGTAGTCCAGGTTGTTGTCCCGTTTGAACTTTGCGCAGATCGCTTCCTTCAGTTCGGAAATGCCGTCCACTGCGGTATAGCGGGTCTCGCCGCGGTTGATCGCATCGATCGCCGCCTTCTTGATGTTGTCAGGGGTTTCAAAATCGGGCTCGCCGGCGCCGAGGCCGATGACGTCCTTGCCGGCCGCCTTGAGTTCGCGGGCCAGAGAGCTGACGGCAATGGTTGGAGACGGCTTGATGCGTCCGATGGAGTCGGCGAGGAAACCCATTGGTCCTAGGTCCTTTTGGAAGCGGAAATTGAAAGGCGGCGCAAAATAGGCGCATGGCGAAACGAGAGCAAGGTGGTGCGCGTCGTTTTTCCCCTTGAGAACATTTGGCCGCAGAGCTAGACGCGGAACCCATGGCGGAAGACATTCTGATAGCCGGCGCAGGCATCGGTGGCCTGGCGTCGGCACTCGCGCTCGCACAGGGCGGCAACCGGGTTCGGGTCCTTGAGCAAGCCAGCGATATTGAAGAGATTGGCGCCGGACTGCAGCTCGGGCCAAACGCGGCCGATGTGCTGCAAAGGCTGGGCGTCGACGAAGAGGTCAGCGCGCTTGCGGGCTTTCCCGACGAGGTCCGGATCCTCGACGGCCTCACCGGCCGGCGGCTGAACAGGGTTGTGCTGGACGAGGAGTTCCGCGCGCGCTTCGGCGCGCCCTACCGGGTCATTCACCGCGGCGATCTGCTGGGCATCCTCCACCGCGCCTGCGATCAGCACAGCGCGATCGCGATCGAAACCGGAGCAAAGCTCAAGGACTTCAAGACCGAGGAAGACATGGTTTTGGTCGAAAGCCAGGCAGGACCCCGCACCGCCCATGCCTTGATCGGCGCCGACGGCATACATTCCACCGTACGGGAGAAACTGCTCGGGGACGGTCCGGCCGAGTTTGCCGGCCACGTCATCGCACGCTCCCTGATCCCGGCACAGGGCATGCCGCTGAAGGACAATGCTGTTTGCCTCTGGCTTCTGCCCGGCGGACATATCGTCCATTACCCCGTTCGGGGAGGCGAGCAATTCAACCTGGTCGTTGCCTGGGACGAGATCTGGCAGGACGAAGGCTGGAGCGCGCGGGCGATCGCACATGATGTGACAGCGGTGGCAAAGAAAGCTGTCAAGCCGCTCCGCTCAGTTCTCGACGCCGCTCCGTCATGGCGCAAATGGGCCGCCGCCGACCGACCGCCGAGCAACCGCTGGGGCAAGGGACGGGTGACCCTTGTCGGGGACGCAGCCCATCCGGTCTTGCCCTATCTGGCCCAGGGCGCGGTCATGGCGCTGGAAGATGCGGTCGTACTGGCAGATTGTGTTGCCCACGAGCCCGAACTGCGTCAGGCACTGCGTGCTTACGAGCACGCCCGCAAGCCGCGGCTCGCCCGGATGCATGAGATGTGCAGGAAAGCGGGTCTGGCGTACCACGCCGGCGGCGGCTTCCGCTTTATCAGGAACCTCATCCTCAGGACCATGAGCGGCAAGGCCTCCCGCAACCGGGTCGCCTGGATCTACGACTGGCGGCTATAGGGCGGTTTCCGGCCTGCCAACTGCACAACGCCGTTGCCGCGCCACTAATGTTACATTATAACATAACACATTCAGTTTCCGACCGAAGAGGACCCCCCTATGCGACTTCTGCTCACCACCGCACTGGTCACATGCCTGCCCGTTATGGCGCTCGCGGCAGATGACGGCCACACCGAACTCGGCGCCCACGAACACGGCGTCGGGGTGTTCAACGTGGCCATCGAGGGCGAGACCGTCGCTATGGAGCTTGAGGCGCCAGGGGCGGATATCGTCGGTTTCGAACATGCAGCCAATTCGGACAAGGACAAGGCCGCCGTCAAGAAGGCCAAGGCAAGGCTGGGCAAGCTGGCCAATATCGTGGATCTGCCGGCCGGCGCCGAATGCAAGCTGACCAAGGCGAGCATCGAGCTTCACGCCGAGGGCGGCGATCATGACGATCATGACCATGGCAAGAAGGCCGAGAAAGACGACGACCATGATCATGACCATGGACACAAGAAGAAGGCCGAAAAGCACGACGACCATGACCACGATCATGATCACAAGAAGAAGGCCGAAAAGCACGACGACCATGACCACGATCATGGACAAAAGAAAAAGGCCGAAAAGCACGACGACCATGACCATGAGAAGCATGAAGGCGAGGAAGCCGGTCACACGGAGTTTCACGCCGAGTACCAGCTGGACTGCCATCATCCGGAACGCCTGACCGGCATGTCCTTCACCTATTTCAAGACGTTCCCGAACGCCCGGGAACTGGAGGTGAGCGTCACCGGTCCGAGCGGGCAGAAAAAGATGGAAGCCACACGCGATAATCCACGGGTCGATCTGGGAGGAATCATGTAATCCTTCTCAGGTGGTGATGGTTGTTACGCAAAACGTCCAGAACGGCGACCCGGCGCCCGGCATCATCCAGATGTCGGGCGTTTATTTTGCCTGGCCGGGTGAGCGCTCGTTCCGTATCTCCGTGGAGTCCTTCGCTCTGGAGAAGGGTTCGCGCACGCTACTTCTCGGGCCGTCGGGCAGCGGTAAATCGACCCTGCTCTCTCTTCTCTGCGGTATCGCCCCGCCGGACCGGGGTTCCATTCGGCTTCTCGGAACCGACATCACCGCGCTGTCCAGCGCTGCGCGGGACCGCTTCAGGGCCGATCACATCGGCATCATCTTCCAGATGTTCAACCTGCTGCCCTACGGATCTGCCGTGGACAACGTTCTGCTGCCGCTGAGCTTTGCAAAGGAACGCAGAGAGCGTGTATCCGCCGCGGGCGGGCAGAGACAGGAGGCGGAGCGCCTGCTCTGCGGCCTCGGCATCGAGGGTGATCTGCTGACCGGCAGCGCATCCCGGCTCAGTGTCGGCCAGCAGCAGCGGGTGGCAGCCGCCCGCGCCCTCATCGGGGCACCTGAGATCATCATCGCGGATGAGCCGACTTCCGCGCTGGACAGAGGACGCGAGGATGCCTTTCTCAAGCTTCTGTTCGAGCAGGTGGAAGCGGCCGCATCGACGCTGATCATGGTGAGCCATGACGAAAGCCTGAGCCCGCGCTTCGACCAGGTCCTGCAGCTTGCCGACATCGTGAAACGCGAGGAGACGGCAGCATGACCATCATCCGTCTCGCCCTGCAATCTCTGCGCAACCGGTGGCTGACCGCCCTTTTGACCGTGCTGGCGATTGCGGTCAGCGTCGTCCTGCTGCTGGGTGTCGAGAAGGTCCGTACCGGTGCGAAGGCGAGTTTCGCCAACACCATCTCCGGCACCGATCTCATCATCGGCGCCCGCAGCGGAGGCATCCAGCTCCTGCTGTATTCGGTGTTCCGCATCGGCAACGCCACTAACAACATGACCTGGAGAAGCTACCAGGAGATCGCAAAGCGGAAAGAGGTTGCCTGGATAGTCCCGCTGTCGCTCGGCGACAGTCACCGTGGGTTCCGTGTGTTGGGCACCTCGAAGGAATATTTTGACCACTACAAGTACCGCCGCAATCAGTCACTCAGGTTTGCAGACGGCAAGAGGTTCGACGACCTGTTCGACGCCGCCATCGGCGCCGATGTGGCAGGGGAACTGGGCTACAAGGTCGGTGACAAGATCGTGGTCGCCCACGGCATCGGCAAGATCATCACCGCCAAGCATGAGGACAAGCCGTTCAGGGTCAGCGGCATCCTGGCGAAGACAGGAACACCGGTCGACCGCACCGTCCACGTCAGCCTCGAGGCCATTGAGGCGATCCACATTGACTGGCAAGGCGGGCGGCAAAGCACCACGCGGCAGGTTTCTGCCGACCAGGTCCGCAAGCTGAAGCTCAGGCCGAAGGCAATCACCGCGGCCATGGTCGGTCTTAAATCGAAGATCTCGACCTTCAAGCTGCAGCGCTTCATCTCCACCTACCGCCGCGAACCCCTTTCGGCGATCCTGCCCGGGGCGACCCTCTATGAACTGTGGGCGCTCATCGGCACGGCGGAGACCGCCCTGCTCATTGTCTCGGTCATGGTGGTGATCACCGCCATACTCGGCATGATCACCATGATCCTGGCGACTCTGAACGAGCGCCGCCGCGAGATCGCCATCCTGCGCTCAGCCGGCGCCGGTCCGGGCACCGTGATCGGCCTACTCATCTCCGAAGCCGCCTTGCTGACAACAGCAGGTGTGCTGCTCGGCGTCGCGGCAACCTACATTCTGCTCTTTATACTCAGACCCGTGGTCGACGCGCTCTACGGGCTCTATCTGGACATCTCGCCGCCCACGGGCCTGGAATGGGCGGCCATGGCCGCCATCATCGCCGGCGGCATCCTGGCCGGCCTGATCCCGGCCTTGCGCGCCTATCGCCAGTCGCTTGCCGACGGCATGATGGTGCGTAGTTAGTCCGATTGCCCCATTGGGCGGGAAAAAGCCAGCATAGGACCTGCGCTGCGGCAGGCTCCGGCCAATGCCCTCCGCGCCGCTCGCGTGCTCAGGCCGAGGCGAATGAGATCCAGGATCTGACCGGGTCGCTTCGCAATGGCCAGCGCGAGACGGCCCGCCTTCACCTCCCCGTCTTCCAGCCCGGCGGCCACGGCCGGAGGCAGACCCTGATCGGCCGGATCCGAAATGGCGCGCAACACGACAAACGGCAGACTGGCCGCATCGGCCGCAGCCGCAATTCCGGCAGATTCCATGTCGACGGCAGCCGCGCCAGACTGCTCGCGAAGATCCACTTTCTCATCGCAGGTGGAGACAAGCTTCGGGGTGGAGACAATTGCGCCTCCCGCTAACTCGCTGGATGAGGTCAGATACTTCATCAGCTGGCCCCGCCACTCAGGCGCGGTTTCCCAGCGGCGGCCATCCACAGCCAGAACCACATCCGGCACGATCAGGACGCCAGTTCTGATGGCAGGACTGAGGCCGCCCGCAACGCCCAGACTGACGATGCCGGCAACGCCCGCCTCCGCCATATCGCGTGTGATTGACGCTGCATCGCCACCCCCAACGCCGGACGCCTCCACGAGTGGCGCGGCATCACCCCAGGCAAGATCCCGCGCAGCCTTGCGGACAAGGTCCCGCTCGAACGGCATTCCGGTGACAATGCCAATGCGGCTCATGTCAGATGACCGGCAGCGGCGGGAGGCCGCAGCTCACATGCCCCAGGCGATTTTGCCGGAGTTTGCCCGCTTGAGGTTTCGATAGCGCGCCACGGCCCAGGTCGGGAAAAAGGCGCTGTAGCCGTGATAGCGAAGATAGAACACACGCGGGAAACCAACGGCCGTAAACCAGGGCTCCTCCCAGCGGGCGCCATCGCGTGGGTGATCCTTCAGATAGGCAATGCCGCGTGCCACGGCAGGATGATTGGTTTCGCCTGCCGCCATCAGGCCAAGCACGGCCCAGGAGGTCTGCGACGGCGTGCTCGATTTGGCTTCCGAGCGCCTCTCGCTCCAGTAGGTTGCGCCGTCTTCGCCCCAGCCACCATCCTTGCGCTGATGGATCAGCAGCCAGTCAACGGCCTTCCGGATATAGGGGGCATCCATGTCTTCACCCGCAGCGTTCAGGGCGCACAGCACCGACCAGGTACCGTAAATGTAGTTGGTGCCCCAGCGACCGAACCAGGAGCCGTCCTCTTCCTGCTCCCTCTTGAGAAACGCGATAGCCCGCTCCATCACCGGCCGCTCGGATTCCACGCCGATCTGGGCAAGAAACGAAACACAGCGCGCGGTTACATCGGCTGTCGGCGGATCGAGCAGCGCACCGTGATCGGCAAACGGGATCGAGTTCAGGAAGTCCGCGTTATTGTCGACGTCGAAGGCCCCCCAGCCGCCGTTGCGGCTCTGCATGCCCTCGACCCAGACGGAGGCCTTGGCGATCTCCTTGGCATATCTCTGCGGATCGGCACGGTGCAGCAGCATGCCGACCACCGCCGTATCATCCACATCCGGGTAATGATCGTTGCGGTACTGGAAGGCCCAGCCGCCTGGCGCAAGGCCAGGCGCATTGACCGCCCAGTCTCCGACCACATCGGTGATCTGCAGTTCAGCCAGCCAGTCACAGGCCGAAATCAGCCGGGACGAATGCCCGTGATGATCGGCCTCCGCCAGAGCATGGGCCGCCAGCGCGGTATCCCAGATCGGCGACTTGCACGGCTCGCAATAGCGCTGGGCCTCGCCGGTCGCGGGCGAAACGGTCGGCTTCGTCAGCAGATCGCGGACAGCCTGCCTGGCGGTCACATAGTCCGGGTCATCCCTGTCGATCCCCAGGGCATCAAACGCCATCACCACATTCGCCATGGCCGGGAAGATTGCCCCCAGGCCATCCCGGCCGTTGAGCCGGGGCCGGATGAACTCAAGCGACGTCTGAATGGCGCGGGCGCGGCTGCGCTTTGGAAAATAGGGTTCGACCTTCTGCAGAACCCTGTCGAGGGTCAGGAAAAACTCGCCCCAGCGCGATCCGGTGGGGTTGATGTGCCACTTGCGGATATCCTCGGGGTGGGTCGAAAACAGCTCCTGACAGTCGATACCTTTCGGGTTCTTCGCAATCGGCTTCAGCGCCGCCAGGATGAGGAGCGGCGCGATCACCGTGCGCGACCAGTAGGAGAACTTCCACATGTTCACCGGAAACCAGCGCGGCATCAGCATGAGCTCCACGGGCATCACCGGTACGGCGCGCCAGGGCACCTGGGCAAACAGGGCCAGCGCATAACGGGTGAACACATTCGCGGTTTCCGCGCCGCCATGGTGGAGAATGGCTTCACGCGCCCGACGCATATGCGGCGCCTCCGGATCATCACCGATGAGCTTTAGTGCAAAATACGCCTTCACGGATGCGGATATGTTGAAGTCGCCATCGTGAAACAGCGGCCACCCGCCGTGAAGCTCAGATTGCAGCCCGCGGATGTATTCCCCGAGTTCAGCTTCGGTTTCCGGTTCCGGATCGCCGAGGAAGTGGTTGAGCATGATGTACTCGGACGGGATCGTGGCATCCGCTTCCAGTTCGAAGCAGATATGGCCATCGTCCTGCTGCAGGTCGACAAGCTCACCTGCCGCGTCCCCGATCAGACGTTCCAACTCGAAGGGAGACGGCGCCGCCACATTCTCGTTGGCGGGCTCGTGCTCCGCCTCGCGCAAAAGCGAGCCGTCACCGCCGAATGCCTTAGTGTTCACTGAACTCATCGCCGCCTTCTAGACTCTTTCGCCACCTGGCGAAACTCAGCTTTGCCCGCCGCCCGCGTTAAACGGACATTATGTCATTCTATCGGCAAAGGCACACGCAGAATGTGCCCGAAGACGTTCAAGATGCCGATACCTGGTCAAGGCCCTTCGCCAAGGCATCGTCCAGGATGGACAGAGCCAGGTCGATTTCGCCCGTGCTCACGGTCAGGGGCGGCGCAATCCGCCAGACCGAGCCCCGTTCGGGCCGCCGTCTGATGTTCATGGACAGGCCCATCTCGAAACAGATCTGTGTGGTGACAGCGCCAAGCTTGTGGTGGGGCGTCCGGCTCTCCCGGTCAGTCACAAGCTCCACACCGACGAGGAGCCCCTCGCCGCGGACATCCCCTATCGCCTCGTAACGCTGCTGCAGGTCACGCAGCCCGTCCTGGAGATATCCGCCCATCTCCGAGGCGCGGGTGATGAGGGACTCCGTCTCGATCGTCTCCAGCACTGCGAGGCCCACCGCGGCCGGCATGGGGTCTGAGACATGGCTTGTGTAATAGGTGAACCCCGCCTCGTGCGCCTGTTCCTCAATGTCATCGGAAGTCAGGGTCGCCGCGAGCGGAATGCCGCCGCCAAGAGTTTTGGAAACCGCCATGATGTCCGGCGTGACGCCCCACCTGGTTGCGGCGAACGGATCGCCCAGGCGCCCGAACGCGGTCTGTGCCTCATCGAACACCAGCAGCATGCCCCGCGCATCGCAGGCCTCCTTCAAGGCATCAAGATAGCCGTCAGGCGGCACAATCACGCCGCCGGCTGAGATAACGGGCTCGGCAATCAGCGCCGCCGGCGCCCCGTCCGACGCCATGTCGAACATGCGCAGACCCACCTTCAGGCAGCTCATGTCACAGTCATCGCGGCAGTGGCTGATCGGACAGTGGTAGGCGTTCGGTTCCGGCAGGACATGATTGCCCGGCACCTTGGGTCCGTAGCCCCGGCGGTCGCTGGCAAAGGACGCCGCAGCCGACGTCCCGGTGGTGCCGTGCCAGGAGCCGCCAAGCGCGATCACCTCATAGCCGCCAGTGGCGAGCTTGGCCATGCGCAGCGCCGCCTCGTTCGCCTCGCTGCCGGTATTCACAAACAGGGACTTGCGCAGAGGGTCCGGCAGCCATTCCTCAAGCTTCAGCGCCAGTTCGACCACGGTCTCCGGCACCATGCCGGAGAACATGTGCAGCGCGGAATCACAGCTGTCCTTGATCGCCTTCACGATGGCCGGATGATTGTGGCCGACGGTTGCGCACATCTGGCCGGAGGTGAAATCCAGAATTTCGCGGCCCTCGTCGTCCACCACGACCGTGCCTCTGGCCGAAGTGAAGAGACTGGCGAACGTATCCCCGCCATAGCGGATCAGCAGGTCTTTCGCAGCCTCGCGCAAGGAAGGATCCATGGCCAGTCCTTTCCTCAGACGGCATCAATGCATGCCGATGCAATCTCCCCGGAACGGATCGATCCTTCGATGGTGGCGGGTAGCTTGGTGTCTGTCCAGTCACCGGCCAGAAAAAGATTGGAGAACTGCGTCCTGGCGCCGGGGCGGCGCTTCACCTGTTCCGGCGTCTGCACAAATGTCGCCCGGTGCTCCTTGACCACCCGCCCTTTGGGGAGCGGTGCATCGCCCAGCTCGAGTGCGGCGGCCACATCGCGCCAGACCTGATCGATGATCTCCCCGTTTGACAGGTCCCGCTCCTTGCGCGCCGCCGATATGGTGACCGAAACGACGTCTTCGCGGACGAACAGCCACTGCGCCATGCCGCCGATGACGCCGAGCACGGGATCGTCCTCCATCCCGCGCACCGGCTCGGGCAGCCGGAAGTGCACGTTCACGATCGGCTCGGTTCCGGTGGGACCGGAATATTCGGGCAGAATGCCAGATGCGATCCACTGCGGCACGGCAAGGACCACCACGTCGCCGGCGACGACTTCGTCCACTTCCTTGCCGAAGTCGAGCCGCGTCACCCGGCCGTTCTCCGTCTCCAGGCCCTTCAGTCTGCGGCCGTAGGAGATCGCCGCGCCTGCCTCACCGAGCACCTTCAAGGCCGGTTCCACGAAACTCAGCCCAAGACCCGTTCTCGCAATCAGCGGACGGCAGGCATCAGCACCCTTTGCAAAGGTTTCCAGCAGTACCGGCTTCAGCAGGATGGCCGCGGCCTCGGACGGATCGATATTGAGAGCCCCCACCACGAGCGGTTCCCAGAACCGTTCGTACAGCTTGCCCGATGCGGGCAGGATGTCTGTGACGGTCTGTTCCGCGGTCGCCCGCAGGATACCGCCGCCGGGCAGATAGTCGCGAACCGTGGTCCCGGCGACGCGTCTGTCGGCGGAGAAGACCCACCAGGGGATGACGCCCCGGTTCGGCCGGAAGGCCCAGCGTTCATTTGTAGCGAGATCGACGAAATTCAGCCGCGCTTCCGGCGGCCCCACCAGTTCGTCCCGAGCACCGACCCGGTCCAGGAACCGCATGGCGGAAGCATTGCCGGACAGCAGCAGATGGTTTCCGTTGTCAATCAGACAGTCAAGCGCGACATCATGGAATGATCTGCACCGCCCTCCGGCCTCTCCGGCGCCCTCACTGATCGAGACATCGTAGCCCTTGTCCAGAAGTTGCACGGCGCTGGACAACCCGGACAGGCCGGCGCCGATGATGTGCGCCACAGGCATGGCTCAGAACAGTCCGTGGCGCAGGGCGATCATCAGTTTCTCGCCTTTGCCGACCAGCCGCATGGAGACATCCGGATCAGCAATCTCCCGGTCGGAGAGGGTGCGCATCCGCTCCAGATTGGCCTTGTAGACCTCCAGCATGATGCGGGCCGGCTTCATAGCATCGGGATCGCAGGCCTCCATGGCGATCTCCGCCTTGTGGTACCAGCCGGCCGCTTCTGAGGCCAAGGTCCGCCAGGCGCCGGGGTACTCCGGGTGCCGGAGCACTTCCTGGGGGTCGGTGGCGTATATGTTCCGGCTCTGCAGAAGCTCCAGCGGAAGATAGAGCCGCCCGCGTTCAGCATCCTCTTGCACATCCCGCAGTATGTTGGTGATCTGGAGAGCCCGGCCCTGGGCGTCGGCGAGAACGTGCCCTTTCTCGCCCGGCTCGCCGAAGATGTGCACGCACAGACGCCCGACCGCACAGGCCACACGATCGCAGTAGACGTCGAAGACCTCCCGGTGCGGTGCGCGGATAGCGGTGACCAGATCCATCTCCATGCCGTCGATCACCGCCACGAAATCGCTCTTCTGCAGCTCGTAGATTGCGGTGCCTCGGACCAGGGCCCTGGCGACATGGTGATCCGGATTGCCCCGGTAGAGCCGGTCGACTTCCTCGCGCCAGAACGCCAGTCCCTTCTGGCGCTCCTCCAGGCTGATGTCGTCGTCATCGGCGATGTCATCCACCTCGCGGCAGAAGGCATAGACCGCAAAGATCGCTTCCCGGCGCGCCCGCGGCAGCAGGCGCATGGCCCAGTAGAACGAGGTCGAAGCTTTCTTGACCTGGCCTGCGATCAGCTTCCTGGCTTGCCGTTCGCTGACATCCTGCGCCGCGCTCGCCGCCATTCGGTGGTGTCCTGAAAAATCTGGAGGACGGTCTGCTCAGGCCTTCGCCTTGGCACTCTCTTCATCAAGGGCAGCGAACACTTCCGCCACGATATCGGAGGCCATCAGACCGGCCTCCATGTACTGCTCGTCCGGGCCGCCATGCGAGACGAACTGGTCGGGGATCGTCATGGGACGGACCCGGGCGCCCGCGTCCAGCATATTTGCCTTGGCCAGGAAGTTCAGCACGTGCGAGCCGAAGCCGCCGATCGAGCCTTCTTCCACGGTGATCAGGACATCATGGTTTGCCGAAAGATTGGCGATCAGGTCCTCATCAAGCGGCTTGGCAAAACGGGCATCCGCAACCGTGGTCGTGAGACCGCTGGCCTGCAGCTCATCTGCTGCCTTCAGACACTCCTGCAGCCGCGCACCGAGCGACAGAATGGCGATCTTCGAGCCTTCCCGCACGATCCTACCCTTGCCGATCTCGAGCGGAATACCCTCATCGGGCAGTTCGACACCCACGCCTTCGCCGCGCGGGAAGCGCACTGCCGAAGGCTTGTCCTCGATCGCCACGCATGTCGCAACCATATGCATCAGCTCGGCTTCGTCCGCCGCAGCCATGACGATCATGTTGGGCAGGCAGCACAGGTAGGCAAGATCAAAACTGCCGGCATGGGTTGCTCCGTCGGCCCCCACCAGGCCGGCGCGGTCGATGGCAAAGCGCACCGGCAGCGATTGCAGGGCCACATCGTGGACCACCTGGTCATAGGCCCGCTGCAGGAACGTGGAATAGATCGCGGTAAAGGGTTTGTAGCCCTCCGTCGCCAGGCCCGCCGCGAAAGTCACCGCGTGCTGTTCGGCAATGCCGACGTCGAAGCTGCGGTCCGGGAACTCCTCGGTGAACTTGTCCACGCCTGTCCCCGACGGCATGGCCGCGGTTATGGCGATAATCTTGCCATCCTTCTCCGCTTCCTTGATCAGCGCCCGCGCGAAGATCGAGGTGTAGCTCGGGGCATTGGCCTGGGCCTTCTTGAACTCGCCCGTGGCCGGATCAAACTTGGCGACGGCGTGGTAGTTTTCCTTGTTGGGATCGGCAAAGGGGTGGCCCTTGCCCTTCTCCGTCACGACGTGGACAAGGATCGGACCCAGGTTGTCCGCATCGCGCACGTTCTCAAGGATCGGTACCAGACTGTCTACATTGTGCCCGTCAATGGGGCCCACATAGTAGAAGCCGAGTTCCTCGAACAGCGTCCCGCCGAACAGCATGGTCCGCGCAAATTCGTCGGCCCGTTCGGCAGTTTCCTGGATGTATTTCGGGAACCGTTCCGCCAGATGCTTGCCGATATCGCGCAGGGACAGGAACGGCCGGGACGACACCAGCCAGGACAGATAGTTCGAAAGCGCACCGACGGCGGGCGCAATCGACATGCCATTGTCGTTGAGAATGACGACCATGCGGCTGTCGAGTGCGCCGGCATTGTTCATGGCCTCATAGGCAAGTCCGGCGCTCATGGCCCCGTCGCCCATGACGCAGACGATATTCTTGTCTTCGCCCGCCAAATCCCGTGCGACCGCCATGCCGAGGCCCGCGGAGATCGATGTCGAGGAATGGGCCGCACCGAACGGATCGTAATCGCTCTCGGTCCGCTTGGTGAAGCCGTACAGGCCGTCCTTCTGGCGGATTGTACGGATGCGGTCACGGCGGCCGGTGAGGATCTTGTGGGGATAGGCCTGATGGCTCACATCCCAGATCAGCCGGTCCTCCGGCGTGTTGAACACGTAATGAAGCGCAACCGTGAGCTCGACAACACCGAGACCGGCACCAAAATGACCGCCGGTTTCAGCCGCGGCTGCAATCGTCTCAGCGCGCAGCTCGTCGGAGAGTTGCCTCAGCTGCTTCGGGGAGAGCTTGCGAAGATCCGCAGGCACCTTCACCTGATCAAGAAGCGGCGTTGCACCTGACATACGTTCCTTAACCCCTATCAAACACGGAAACCCGATTCCCCCTCATGGAATCAGGCGCCGCTTTTACTCGACGCACCCGCAAATGTAAATTTCGCCGCTATCTCAAACACATTACCACCGGCAGCAGCAAGAGCAACGTCTTTCGTGAGGGACCGCAGGTGCGGTGCGGCCTGGTCTCAAGACATGGTTTACACGCTGGTGCGCCTAAGTGCGGCTCAATGTCCGATCAGCCCACCAAGGATACCAGAGAAGGTACAGCGCGCAAGTTGTCCTTTCGAAAGCTTTACCCGCTCAGCGAGCGGATCCCGGGTACGCAACTCGGCGATCAACTTGTTCGCGATGTTGACGATTACGGCCGATTCCATCGCCAACCGGCGGTTTTTCAGGCGGCGAGGCAGCAGATTGGCGGTTTTCATCAGCTCCGCGGAACCGTCCAGGCACTTGTCGATCACCGCGCGAAGCTGCCAGCTCGCCCGGTCCTCCCTGAGTGCAGCCACTCCGGTATCATGCTGCTTCAGCCATACGTCCGGCAGATAGACGCGGTCCATCTCCAGGAAATCATCCTTGCAGTCCTGCATGTGGTTGATGACCTGGAGCGCATTGCAGAGCGCATCGGAATAGGGGTAGCCGCTGCGGTCTTCGCCATGCAGATCGAGCAGATAGCGCCCGACCGGCGCTGCAGAACGCATGCAGTAGCTGATCAGATCGTCCCAGTCGTCATAGCGGTTCTTGAGCGCATCCTGCTTGAAGGCATCCACGAGATCGGAGCAATGGCGCGTCGTGATCCCGGTTTCCTTCAGACTGTCGTGCAGCACCGATGCGGTTTCATAGCCCCGCTGGCCATAGGTCTCGCCTCCGCAGACGGCAGCATCCATGGCTTCGAGCCGGTCAACCTTGGTCTTGGCCACAAGTTCAGGATTGTCGGCAATATCGTCGATGGCGCGGGCAAACCGGTAGAACTTGGCGATATGGGGCCTCAGTTCGGCCGGCAGGAGCCAGGAGCCGACCGGAAAATTCTCCGTGGTCTCGTCCTTGCCGGACGGTGTTTCGACGACGGCGGCCGTGCTCATGGCTCAGGTCGCCGACGATGCCAGGCCCACGACACTGTGTGTCAGCAGGCTGTCCGGGTCGGCCAGCCCCGAGATCACGGTGAAGTGGTTGTGTCCATCCAGCTCCAGCGGAATGACCGCCATTCCGTCCTCGTGCCAGGTGTGGGCGATGTCGTGGGACTGCCGCAGGTATTCCGAACTCTCAGCAGCGCCAACCGCCGCGATCATCTTCAGCCCGGAGGGCGGCGACCACAGGATGGGGCTGGCGTTCTCCGCGTCCTCCTCCGTCATCCGCAGCTTGTCGTTGACACTGGTGTGGACCAGCGGAACGAGATCGAAGAGGCCCGAGATGGAGAGACCGCCGGACACCAGCAGTGGCGGGACGGACGGATCAATCTCCTGCCAGTGGGTCGCCAGCAGTGCTGCGGTCAGATGACCGCCCGCCGAGTGCCCATACACCACGATGCGCCGCTTGTAGGTGCGCCAGAGGTAAAGGCAGCAGGAGCGCATCTGCCCGATGATCTCGTCGACCGTCACATTCGGGCAGAGGTCATAGGAGGCAACGGCGACGGTCAGGCCATGGGCATTGGGTCCGCGTGCCATGTGGGAAAACGATTCCCGGCCAAGCGCCTGCCAGTAGCCGCCATGGATGAACAGCGCGATCGGCCCGGGCTTTTCCTTGCGCGGCTTGAAGATGTCGAGAGCCTGCCGGGGCGTATCTCCATAGGAGATATCAAGCCGGGCATTGTCCGCATCGGTCCGCCATTTCGCCGCGTCCCGGGTCCACGAACGCATGATATCGCCATGATCCGGCACCCGCGCCCGGTTGTTGTATTCTGCTTCGTAGTCAATGCCCGTATCCATGACCGTTCCATGCCAGACCCCAGGAAGCTCGGCAAGCGCAACGGCTTCACTTCTGGTTGGTTGCACAACATCCAGGATAGATCACGAATCCCAGGTAGATCGCGATCTGAGCCCCTTCTCCCCAGTGGGGAGAAGGCTGGGATGAGGGGGTTCCTGAGCAATTCGGCCAAACTCAGGGACCCCCTCACCCTCCCGCCGCTGCCGCGTCGGGCCCCTCCCTCTCCCCACCGGGGAGAGGGGCAATGCGTCCACAGTAGCTACGCCTTCTCCACGAACAGGGCTGTGACGGTGTCGGTCAGGCAGCGGGCCATGTGGCGGTGGGCTTCGCCGTCCGGGATGGCGACACCATCGCCGGGACCGAAGACCTCCACACCATCATCAAATGCGATCTCGAATTCGCCCGAGAGGATCTGACCGAAATGGCCGACCGAGCACCAGTGCGGCTCCATGGTGCTGGAATACTCCACCAGCCGAAGCTTCCGGTCTCCGCGGATCAGGATCTTGTGCCGCACGCCCGGCATCGGGCTTTCCCAGTCGAGACCTTCGAAATCAACCCTGCGGCCCGGCATGAGCCGTCTACATCATGCCGCCGGCGGCCTTGTCCTCGCCGGACTGGGCTGCATAGATCGAGGTATAGCCGCCCGACCAGTCCGGCGGGATCTGGCAGGGCCGCGGATCATGATGCGCCCAGCGCACCGGCTCGCCCCGCACGATCTTGTAGCTGTTCGCCGTTGGCGTCGGATGCGGCGTGTAGGCCTTCGCATCGGCCGAGGTGTAACAGTTGAGCAGCAGGGGCCGCGGCACTGCGGACTTTGAGGACGGAGAATAGTGCAGCGCCCTCGCGTTGTGGATGGTGATCGAGCCCGCCGGCCCGGTCAGATAGTCCGCCCGGCTCATATCGACACCGGCCGCATCCTCGTCCGACAGCATGCCGGTCCAGTTTCCGTCGGCATCGTACTGGTCGTAGAGATCCTCCTTGTGCGACCCCTTGAGCACGGCAAGCGGCCCGTTGTTCATGTCGGTGTCGGCAAGATAGCAGCCGATGGTCAGCACATTGTAGTTGGTGTGCGGAAAGAACTGGATGTCCTGGTGCCACTTCACCGTGTCGCTCGCATCGAACCATTTGAAGTTCAGCTTGGAGTGGTGGAACGTCACGTTGGGCCCGACGAGATCGGCGGCCACATCCGCCATCAGCCCGCTGGCGAACCGCCAGTAAACCTCGTGCTGGATGTCCGGGCTCTTCAGCCGCCGCAGGATCGGCGTCTCCGGCGAATGGCCCGGCCCGATATCGAAGGTGTCCCCGGACTCTGTCTCCTGGCGGCTGCGATCGAAGAACTCCTGGGTCACGGCCTGCACCTCGGCAAGCGTCTCTGCCGGTACAAGGCTTTCAACCCCTACGTAACCGTGTTCGAAATAGTGCTCCCGTTGTGCCTGGGTCAGCACCCGCGCCGGATAAGACAGAACCTGTTCGGGGGTCATGTCATCTCTCCCTATTCTGCTGCGGGCGCACCGCCCGTCCGTTTGGCCAGATCAAGCGCCTGGTCCAAGACCGATTTGTCGCCGATATGGTTGGCGAGCACAAGCACCAGCCGCGCGTTGAGTGCCTGGCTTGCAGCTTCATCGAGCCCTTCGTGGGCACCAAGCAGATCCTGATAGAACCCGTCGCGGTCCGCAATGTTCGGCGCATGGATGAGATCTGCCATGTCAGTGTCCCCTTGCACGGGTGAGGGCTGCAGCGACCGCATCCTCATCGAACCCGGTCCAACGCCCGGCCACATGCTGGTCAGGGCGGATGAGATAGACCGCCGCTTCAGCCGAACCGAGATAGCGCTCCGCCAGGAAGCCGCTGCCGGCCACGCGAACCGTTTCGGCACCTTCCACCTCACCCGCGGTACAGTTCACGGCGAGAACCACAAACCGGCCTCCGATCTTTTCCAGCAGCCAGCCGTCGTCCAGCGGCGCATCCGGCATGGCGGTACCCGGCCTGGAAACCGCGGGAAGAGCATCATCGTCCGGACCATTGAGAGGCGCACCATCCAGCGTGCAGGGCAGCGACAGCCGCCCGGAATTCACCATGAGCCGGGCAAATGGTGCTTCTGCGGAAAGATCGAGCACCGCCTCACGGAACAGCTGTTCGGCCCCGTCCTTGGGCGACATGAAATTGGTCGAGCGCGAGGAATTCATGATGTTCTCATCGGCGCCATGAACCCGCTCACCATTGTAGCTTTCAAGCAAAGCGGGCCCTGCCGACCCGTCCAGCACGGCAGCGAGCTTCCAGCCCAGATTGTCGACATCCTGGATGCCGCCGTTTCCGCCCCTCGCGCCGAACGGACTGACGATATGGGCACTGTCGCCAACGAAGATCACCCGGTCGTGGACGAAGCGCTCCAGGCGGCGGCACTGGAAGGTGTAGACGGAGACCCAGTCGATCTCGAACGGCCGGTCGCCCACCATACGCTTGATCCGGGGGATAACGTTCTCCGGCTTTTTCTCTTCCTCCGGATCAGCGTCCCAGCCGAGCTGCAGATCGATCCGGTAGATGTTGTCCGGCTGCTTGTGCAACAGGGCCGATTGCCCGCCATGGAACGGCGGCTCGAACCAGAACCTGCGCTCGGACGGGAAATCGGCCTCCATCACGATATCGGTGATGAGGAAGCGCTCTTCAAACAGCTGGCCGGCAAACTCCAGCCCCATGAGCCGTCGCACCGTCGAGTTGGCCCCGTCGCAGGCCAGCAGATAGTCTGTTTCAAGCTCGTATGATCCATCCGGCGTTTCCACCTGTGCGGTCACCCCGGATCCGGCTTGCGACAATCCGGTGACCTTGTTCTTGAACCTGATGTCGATCAGGCCGGGGAACTCCGCGGCACGCTCGATCAGGTACTGTTCGACATAGTACTGCTGCAGATTGATGAAGGCCGGCATCCGGTGGCCCTCTTCGGGCAGCAGATCGAAGCTGTAGACCTCCTCCTCGCCCCGGTAGAGGCGGCCGACCTTCCATGTCACCCCCTTGTCGACCATGCGCTGGCCCACGCCGAGCCGGTTGAAGATCTCAAGCGTCCGCTTGGCCCAGCAGATGGCCCGCGAACCGATGGAGACCACATTGTTGTCGTCCAGCACGACCGAGGGCGTCCCCTGCAGCGCCAGATCGATCGCCATGGCGAGCCCGATTGGCCCGGCGCCCACGATCGCCACCTTGTGGCGCGGCTCCGCTTCACCATTGAGAGCGGGCGGTTTTACATAGGGAAATTCTGTGTACGTGTAGCCCATGCCGTATCCGTATCTTTCCGGACGCGCTTGCGCAACACACCCGCATGTGAAAGGTTCCCCCGGGGCAGCAACACGAGAATACTCTCATGACGCGTGAGCAGATTGAGCACGTCAATCAGAGCTGGCAGTCGATCGTGCTGATGGGCGACACGGCCATTGCCATGTTCTATCGCCGTCTCCACGACATTGATCCGAGCACCCACCAGCTGTTTTCCGACACGGACATGCATGCCCAGCGGTTGAAGTTCATGGATACCTTCGGGCTATGCGTCCGCAGTCTGAATGATCTCGAAGAATGCCGCCCCATGCTGGAACAGCTTGGCCGCCGCCACGCAGCTCTCGGCGTAAAGGAAGAGCATTACGACTCGGTCCGCGAAGCCCTGCTCACGACCATCGAATCCGGGCTTGGGCAGATCCTTGACAGGCATGCCAAGGAGGCCTGGACCGTGGCCTACGAGCGCATCACACAGCCAATGCGGTCCGCCGGATATCCAAACTGAAAAGATTGACGGTGAAAGCCAGGCCAAACGGCCTGGATGTGCGCTGTAGCACTTTCTGCCGGCTTCCCGTCAAACCCCGGTAATCGATCCGGCGCGCGCCTGGAGGGTTGGCAGGATATCTTCAGCACGATTAACGACGTCCAGGTTCACCTCGAGATGCGGGCGGATGAACTCCTGCTCCCGCATGTGGTTCAGGAGATCCAGAAGGGGATCCCAGAACCCGGCGATATTCGCAATCGCGATGGGCTTGGTGTGGCGTCCGAGCTGGCGCCACGTGCTCACTTCGATGAGCTCTTCCAGGGTACCGATCCCGCCCGGCAGGGCCACAAACGCATCTGAGCGCTCGAACATCAGCATTTTGCGCTCATGCATGTCGCTCGTGACCAGAACCTCCTGCACATCCTCCAGCATCATCTCTCGCTTCATAAGGAAGTCCGGGATGATGCCGGTAACCTCGCCGCCGTTTTCCAGCACTGCGCCGGCGGTTATTCCCATGAGGCCCATACCTCCCCCGCCATAGACCAGGCGCACACCGGCAGCGGCGAGTGCCCGTCCGAACTCGGCTGCCGCACCGGCGTAGACCGGATCCTTGCCGGGTCCGGAGCCGCAGTAAACACAGACACTCTTGATTTCAGACATGCAGAGGGCGCTCACGAGCTTCGTGTTGGATCGTTCCGCCCCCCGGAAAAATGAAAGGCCCCGCGAGGAGAGACCTGATTGCCTCTCCGCCGGTCGCTGGCGTTCAATTTTTCTTTTTCTTGCTCAGTGTCTGAGCCGCACAGACGGCGCTGCCGCCGCCCGGAATGAAGCACATCGGCGAGAAGATGCCGGGCTCGATCTGACGCCGCTTCACCTTCTTCTGACGCTTGAACGCTTCGTTGTTGCCGTTGAAATTGAACTTGCTCGCGGCATCGGCTTGATTGACCGGAAGAACCGGCGTCAGCGCCAGAGCAAGCCCCAGGGCCCCGGACAGCGCAAAACCCATACCCAGAACCGACTTACGTACCGCCATAGTCATCTCCTCGCTTCCACTCTCAGCCGCCGCGGCGGCCCCAATGGCCACTATTACCGCATTGATTAGCAGATCATCGCAAGAGGAAAATGCCGGCTGCGCACAGGCGCGCAAGGTCAGAGATGCGCCCGGGATCGGATCAGCCGGTCCATTTCTCCCGCATGGTCACCAATTCCTCCGCGGCTGTCGGGTGGACGGCAACCGTCGCATCGAAGTCCGCTTTCGTGGCGCCCATCTTCACGGCAATACCCAGGAGTTGCGCCATTTCGCCGGCATCCGGCCCGAGAATGTGGCAGCCAAGCACACGGTCGGTCTTCGCGTCCACGATCAGCTTCATCACCATCTTCTCCTCGCGTCCCGGCAGAATGAATTTCATGGGCCGGAAGGACGACTTGTAGATATCGATCTCGCCGAATTGATCGCGTGCCTCCGCTTCCGTGAGCCCGACGGTTCCGATTTCGGGCTGTGAGAAGACCGCGGTGGCGATGTTGCTGTGGTCGACCGCCGTCGGCGTGTCGTTGAACACTGTCTCCGCGAACGCCGCGCCTTCCCGGATGGCGACCGGCGTGAGGTTCATGCGATCGGTCACATCACCGACGGCGTAGATGTTTTCAACACTGGACTGCGAGTAGGCATCCACGGCCACGGCGCCCTTGCGGTCCAGTTCCACACCGGCGGTCTCCAGTCCGAGACCCGCCGTGTTGGGATTGCGGCCGGTGGCGTACATGACAAGGCCGGCTTCGAGCGTCTCGCCCGATTTGAGCGTAGCGATAAGGCCGTCGCCCTGCTTCGCGATCAAGGCAATATCGCTCTCGGTACGAATGCTTATGCCCTTTTTCCCCATCTCCTGAGCAAGGCTGTCACGAAGATCGTCGTCGAACCCCCGCAAAATCTGCGGTCCGCGGTAAAGCAGCGTGGTGTCCACGCCGAGCCCGTTGAAAATACCGGCAAACTCCACCGCGATGTAGCCGCCACCAACGACGATAATTTTCTCCGGCAGGGCCTCCAGGTGGAAGGCCTCGTTGGACGTGATCGCAAGATCGGATCCGGAGAAGTCCGGAACGAACGGCGCGGCCCCGGTCGCAACAAGGATGTACTTCGCCGTCACATCCCGGTTCTCCGCCTCCAGATGCACCGTATGCGCATCCTTCAGAACGGCCCGGCTGTCGAAGATCTCGACGCCGGAATTCTGCAGGTTGCGGATATAGATGCCGTTCAGGCGGTCGATCTCCGCATCCTTGTTGGCGATCAGTGTTCCCCAGTCGAAGCTGCCTTCGTCGATCGACCAGCCGTAGCCGGCCGCATCCTCGACATACTCGGGAAAGTGGCTGGCATAGACGAACAGCTTCTTCGGCACGCAGCCGCGAATCACGCAGGTGCCGCCCACCCGGTACTCTTCGGCAACCGCCACCTTTGCCCCATGGCCTGCGGACATGCGGGCCGCACGGACGCCCCCGGAGCCTGCGCCGATGACGAACAGGTCATAGTCGTAGTCAGCCATAGTCTTGTCTTTCTGAGGATTGGCGGAGCTGTGCCGCTCAAGGATGTGATCACAGCGATATGAGGTCTCATCGCATCAGTTCAACTCACCATGCAATCACAAAAGCGCATGGAGGGCGGGCTCGCGATCATGAACCGGCGATGAAGCGGCGGTTCCGTCTTGCTTCAGACGCGGCAGCTTATGAACTCCGGAAACTGAGAAACAATTCTGGAGGACCAACCCATGACAACCCGCCGCATTCTGCTGGGCACGCTTGCAATCGCCGCGACGGCCGTAACGCTTCAACTCTCCCCTCTCTCAACGGGCTCCGCCGAGGCGTGCGCGTTCTGTGGCAAGTATCAGGTGATCGGTGTTGAGAGCTGGGACGTCCTGAACGTCCGGTCGGGCCCGTCCGCCAGCCACCAGAAGGTCGGCGCGCTCCCCTTCAACGGCCGCAACATAAGGCTTGCGGGCGATTGCTCCGGCAAATGGTGCACGATCAAGTTCTTCGGCACCAGCGCCTGGGTGAATACTGACTTTCTTACGCCGCAATAGGCCGGCTTTCAGCCTGTGGCGGTGATCTCCTGATGGCCGCCATTCTCCCGGTAGGGCTCTTCCCGGTAGAACCCGAGCTTCTCCATCACCGGAAAATCGTTGAAGGAGAACAGGCAGGCGTCCTCGGCGTCTGACAGGTTGCCATGCTCATGCCAGGTCCAGGCGGGGACGCAGAAGATGTCCTTCTCCTGCCAGTCGAACCGCCTGCCGCCGATCACCGACCAGCCCTCACCCTTGGCAACCTGATAGATCACGTTGCCGGTGTGGCGATGCGCTTGCGTGTGCTCGCCCGGCCTGAGCATCTGCATGTGGGCGCCCATGGTCTGCATGACATGCCCGCCCGTGTGCGGGTTTGTGTAGCGCATGATGACACCGTCATGAGGCGAGCCGTCCGTTGCCAGGGCATAGTTCGACAGGCCTTCGTAGGTTTCGTCCCAGCCGAACTTCATCAGCGGGGAATAGGGCCGGTCCCAGGTTTCGCCCGCGGGAAGGAGCCCCGGCGCCCCGTAGCTGTTTGAGCTGTCGTTCTCCGGATAGTTCGGGCGCTGGTAGAGGTCGGGATGCACCTCGTAGAAATTGGCTTCAAGCGCGTTCGTGAGCGGGATATCGAGCCCGTCCTGCCACATGGAGACCTCGCCGTCCTCTTCCACACCATGGTCATGCCATGTCCCATTGGGCGTGATGACGAAGTCCCGCGCGCCGAAGGTGATCCGGTGACCGTCAACCACCGTGTAGCCGCCGGCCCCTTCCATGATGAACCGCAAGGCGGAGGCCGCATGGTTATGCGCCGTGGTCTTCTCGCCCGGCCGCATCACCTGGATGCCGCTGAACAGCCAGCCGCAGCAGGCGCTGACATCCTTGCGCTTCGGGTTCCGCAGGTAAACCACCCGGCGCCCGGCCTTTTCCGGGGAAACCAGCTCCAGGGACCGAAGGATCTGATCCCGCAGCTTTGCACTCCGCCAGATCGTCGGTTCGGACGAAGGCGTCGGCTCCCAGGGCTCGATATCGTTCGCCACGGTCCAGAGTGCGCCGGTTTCGAGATCCGACAGCTCTTCGTAATAGGCCTCCAGCTCACTGTCGTCTTCAACGATGGCGCGGCCGATCTGCCGGTCGCGCTCGTCGGTGGCAGTCTGATCCATGATCACAAACCTCCTGAAAGCCGGTGCTGGCTTGTCAGTCTACAGTTTGTGGCCTTCCTCTTTCAATTGGCGGAGCACTTCCTTGCCGAGTTCCGACCCGATGTTCTGTCCCCAGGCGATGCCCACGCTCATGGCGTCTTTCGTGAGCTCCGGCTTGGTTGCGATCATCTTCCGCCCGACATCGCTGTTGTAGAAGGCGGAAATTTCTGCGATCTCCGCCTCGGTGAACTTGCCAGCATAGATTTCCGCGACCTGAACCAGCACGATTTCCACCGCCTTCTTCGCGCGCTCATCGAACACTTCCTCAAAGCGCTTCAGCGCTTCAGGCGTAATGTTCGGCCGGATGCTCTGCACATACTGGACCTGCTGCTTGAGCAGGATCGGCAGCACCCCGTTGAACATCTTGTCGGCCTGGGAGAGACGCAGCATCTCCCGCGCGGCCTTCACGTGGTCATCGGACGGCTTGTCCTGGGCATGGGCTGCCAGGAGCGGCAGCACGAACAGGGCGAGCGCGGCAAGCAATACTCTTTTCATGGCGGATATCCTTCGTGCTTCAGGCGGAGAGTTCTTCAACGCCGTCCGGTCCAGCTACATAGGCCCGGGCCGCCAGTCCAATAAAGAGCCCGTGTTCCACGATGCCGGTCTGCGCCTGCAACGCCAGCGCCAGGGCATCAGGGTCCGGTATCTCACCGAGCGGACAGTCGTAGATGAAGTTGCCTCCATCGGTGAGATAGGGAGCGTTGCCCGCCTGCCGCTGAATGACCTCATCCGGGAGACCGAGCTCGCGCAGGATCGCTGAAATCCTGCCGGCAGTCACCGAAGCGCCGAACTGAACGACTTCAAGCGGCAGGTCGAAGGCGCCCAGGGTCTCGACGCGTTTCGAACTGTCAGCGATCACGACCATCTCATCAGAGGCGCTGGCGACGATCTTTTCCCGGAGCAATGCCCCGCCGCCGCCCTTGATGAGGCGAAGCTGAGCATCAAGCTCATCCGCACCATCGACCGTCACATCGAGATGCGGCGTTTCATCCAGCGTGGACAGCCGGATGTTCAGGCCCCGCGCCTGCTCGGCCGTGGCCTCGGAGGTGGGGACGCAGGTGACCTGGAGACCCTCGGCCACGAGACGGCCAACCGCATCGACAAATGGCCGTGCGGTCGAGCCCGTGCCGAGCCCGAGCTTCATCCCGTCGCGCACATGGACAAGGGCGGCTTCTGCGGCCGCCCTCTTGAGATCTTCAGCTGACATTCGAAATGTTCCCGGCCGGCCTAGCTCGCGAGCCCGCCCATCAGCATGTACTTGATTTCCGTGAACTCGGTGATGCCGTGGTGCGAGCCCTCGCGGCCGAGGCCGGATTGCTTCACCCCGCCGAACGGCGCCACCTCGGTAGAGATGATGCCCTCATTGATGCCGACAATCCCGCTTTCCAGCGCCTCGGCTACGCGCCAGACACGGCCGATGTCGCGGCTGTAGAAATAGGATGCCAGGCCGAACTCGGTGTCGTTGGCAAGGTCGATCGCTTCCTGCTCGGTCGTGAAGCGGAACAGCGGAGCGACAGGGCCGAAGGTTTCTTCGTTGGTTACCAGCATCTTGGTGGTGACGTTCTTCAGCACGGTCGGCTCATAGAAGTTGCCGCCCAGCTCATGCCGGCCGCCGCCGACGACAATCTCCGCGCCATTCGCCACCGCATCGGAGACATGCTCCTCGACCTTCTCCACGGCGGCCGGGTTAATGAGCGGGCCGGTGGTCACGCCAACTTCTGTACCCTGGCCCACTTTCAGATCCATGACGGCCTTCGCGAGCTTTTCGGCGAACGTGTCGTACACGCCGTCCTGCACGAGAATACGGTTGGCACAGACGCAGGTCTGGCCGGCGTTGCGGTACTTGGAGGCCATGGCACCAACCACGGCGGCATCTAGATCGGCATCATCGAACACGATGAAGGGCGCATTGCCGCCGAGTTCCAGGTCCACCTTCTTGATGGTGGAGGCGCACTGTTCCATCAGGACCCGTCCGATTTCGGTGGAGCCCGTGAAGGTCAGGGCCTTGACCGTGTCGCTGCCCGTCAGCACGCCGCCAATCTCGCGCGCCGGCCCGGTCACAACGCTGAACAGACCGGACGGCAGACCGGCCCGCTCCGCCAGTTCGGCTACCGCCAGCGCCGTCAGCGGCGTCTCACTGGCCGGCTTGCAGACCACGCCGCAACCGGCCGCCAGGGCCGGCGACACCTTGCGGGTGATCATCGCCATGGGGAAGTTCCACGGCGTAATCGCCGCTACGACGCCGATCGGCTGGCGCTGCACCACGATGCGGGCGTCCGCCTTGTGGGAGGGAATGGTCTCACCGTAGATGCGCTTGGCTTCCTCGGCATAGAACTCGGTGAACGACGCGCCGTAGACCACCTCACCGCGCGCCTCGGCCAGCGGCTTGCCCTGCTCGGCGGTCATGATGCGGGCAAGGTCTTCCTGATTTTCCATCATCAGGTCGTACCATTTGCGCATGATCACCGAGCGCTCCTTGGCGGTCATTTTCGACCAGCCGGCCATGGCCGCCTTGGCGCCGGCGACGGCCCTCTCCGTCTCCGCCGCGCCAAGCTTGGGCACGGTGGTGATGACTTCGCCTGTCGCCGGGTTGGTGACGTCAACGTTTTCCGCAGCGCCGATCCATTCGCCTGCGACCAGGCATTTGTCCTTGATGAGCGATTTGTCGTTGAGCGTATCCATCTGTCACATGACCTCCTGTTGACCCGCGCCGCAATGGCGTGCTGTTTGCGCCCCAATAGCACGGCCCCGCATCCCGGGCCACTTCCTGCTTCTCACCCGTCAACAACCGGAAAGCTCCGTCCATGACCGCGCCTGCAATCGTCTTTGATCTTGACGGCACCCTGGTGGAGAGCGCGCCCGATCTGGCCGCGACCACCAACGTTCTCCTTGCCCGGCGCGGACGCCGCCAGATCGAACTCGGCGAACTGCGGTCCATGGTCGGCAAGGGTGCGAGGGTGATGATCGAAAAAGCCTTCGCTGCCACCGGCGAGCCGGCAACGGAAGCCGACGTCAAGGAGATGATACCGGAGTTTCTGGAGTATTACGGGGACAATGTTGCGGTCCACACCCATCCGTTTCCTGGCATCCTGGATGCATTGGGCGTTCTAAAGGACCGGGGCTGCAGGCTGGGCGTGTGCACGAACAAGTTCGAAAGCCTGTCCCACAAGCTTCTGGATGCGCTGGAAATGTCCCACTTTTTCTCCGCCGTGCTCGGCGGGGACAGCCTCAGTATCCGCAAGCCGGACCCTGAACATGTTCTGGAGACAATCCGCCGCCTCGGCGGCACTCCGGACAACGCGGTCATGGTCGGCGACAGCAACAATGACATCGACGCCGCCCGCGCCGGCAACATCGCCTCAGTCGCGGTGACTTTCGGCTACACCGACATTCCCGCAAGGGAGCTCGGCGCCGACCGCGTCATCGACAGCTTCGATCAGCTGGTCCCGGCGATTGACGAGTTGCTCGGCGGCTGACGCAATCAGTACACCGTCTCCGCCCCACCATTGCCTTCACACCCGCGCCACTACCGTCACAGCCGCGCCACTACCGTCATTGCTGCGCCACTACCGTCACTGCTGCGCCCCTACTGTCACACCAGCACCACTACCGTCACACCCGCGCCACTACCGTCACACCCGCGAAGGCGGGTGGCCAGGGCGGAGAGGTTTTTGCCGGCGGAATGATCCATGGATTCCCGCCTTCGCGGGAATGACGATTGGAAGCGGGAGTGAATACTGGAGGCGGGCACAACCCTGGCGAAAGCAGTGACCTTCTGGAGCAGCGATGACTTGCCGGGCGAGGCCCGCCCGGCTGACGCCTACTCGATTGCCATCACTTCGATGACGGCCGGACCGAGGATGACCACGAAGATCACCGGCAGGAAGAAGGTGATCATCGGAACCGTCAGCTTCGGCGGCAGGGCGGCGGCCTTGCGTTCGGCTTCGGCCATACGCATGTCGCGGTTTTCCTGGGCGAGAACGCGCAGGGCGGTCCCGAGCGGGGTACCGTAGCGTTCGGCCTGGATCAGCGAAGTCACAACAGCCTTCACGCCGACCAGGCCCGTACGTTTGCCGAGGTTCTCGAACGCCATCCGGCGTTCCTGTAGGTAGGCCAGTTCGGCATTCGTCAGAGACATCTCTTCTGCCAGCGGCACCGACGAGGAGGCGATTTCGCTCGCCACCCGCTTGAACGCCGCTTCGATCGACATGCCCGCTTCCACACAGATCAGCAGCAGGTCGAGGGCGTCCGGCCAGGCCTTCGCGATGGATTCCTGGCGCCTTGAGATCAGGTTGTTGACGATGATGTTCGGGAAATAGAAGCCGAGATAGCCCGCGCCGAGCGAGATCAGCAGCCGCATCATCGGCGTCTGGTCGGGCATGAACAGGAAGATGTAGACAAATGCGCCGATGCCGAACAGGAACGGGCCCACCGCGCGGAAGAAGACGAATGTCACCACATGGGCCTGACGGCGCAGGCCGGCCATTTTCAGCTTGTCGCGGGTTTCCTGCGGATCGATGATCGTGCGCAGGTTGAACTTGTCCACGGTGTTGGCCATGAAGCCCTGCGGTTTTTCCCGCAGGCGCGCCTTGCTCTTGGCGGCGTGGAGCTGTTCCTTGCTTTGCTGCTTCAGCCGTTCGCGCTCGCTGGCCACCGACTTCATGCGCGAGCGCATGCGGTCGCCTTCCAGGAACGGCATGACGAGAGTGAAGAATGCTCCGAACGTCGCCAGGGCGACAAGGATCATGACCGTGTTGGCCGGCTGCAGCACATATGCGAGAATGTCACCGATCATATGAAGATCCGAACCGCCCTTAGATGTTGAAGTTGATCATCTTGCGCATGATCAGGATACCGATGGTCATCCAGATCGCGCAGCCCGTAAGCATCTTGATCCCCAGATCGTCCGTGAACAGGACGGAAATGTAGTCCGGCCTGAGGAAGTACAGCCCGCCCATGATCAGGAATGGCAGGGCGCCGATAATGGCGGCCGACGACTTGGCCTCCTGGGACACCGAGCGGATCTTCGCCTTCATCTTCTTGCGGTCACGCAGGACGAGGGAGAGGTTATTCAGCGCCTCGCCAAGGTTACCGCCCGTCTTGGCCTGGATCGCGATGACGATCGCCAGGAAGTTCACCTCCGGCAAAGGCACGCGCTCGAACATGCGTTCGATACCCTGCTCGATCGTAATGCCGACCTTCTGGCCGTCGACCACTTCCTGGAACTCAGGCGCTACGGGGGGGGCCGCCTCGGAGGCGATCACCTGCAGGGTGTCGTTGATCGGAAGACCGGCCTTGATGCCGCGCACCATGACATCGATCGCGTTGGCGAACTCGTTCAGGAAGGCTTCCTGACGCTTGTTGCGGATCAGCATGACCAGCCAGCGGGGAATCCCGAGGAAGGCGGCTGCACCGGCGGCACCGGAAATCAGCAGGCTCTGTCCCATCATGACGGCGCCGAAGAACACGGCGGACCCGAGGATAAGGCTGAAGATCCAGAACATCTGGATGGAATAGTCGAGCCCGGCCTGCATCATCATCATCTTGATGGTGAGCCGCTGCTTCTTGGCCTTGGCGTCCTTTTCCAGCTGCTGCAGCGTGTCCTGAACCTGCTTGCGGCGGTTGTCCTTGTTTTCACCGCCGATATCGGGACCGAGCAGCTTGCGGGTCAGCGTTTCGGACCGTTTGCCGGCGACCGCGTTCACGCGCTTCTTCTGGTCCGCCTCGCCGTTGATATACGGCAGCAGGAACATCAGAAGAATGACGCCCACGGCAAGGCCAATGACCCCGATCAGGGCATACTGGATCATCTCGTCGCTGAGTTCGGGCACGGGCTTAAGGCCTCTGTTAGTTTTCGTTGCGGGTCTCCGCCGCCTCAAGGGCCGCGGCCAGTTCCACTTCTTCGTTGTAATAGCGGGCACGGTCCCAGAACGCCGGCCGGGCGATCCCGGTCGAGCGGTGCTGACCGATGATCTTGCCTTGAGCGTCTTCACCCGTGATGTCGTAGATGAAGAGGTCCTGGGTGATGATCACGTCGCCTTCCATGCCCACCACCTCGGTGATGTGCGTGATCTTACGGGAGCCGTCGCGAAGACGGGCGGCCTGGACGATCACGTCGATCGAGCCGACGATCATTTCCTTGATCGTCTTTGAGGGCAGGGCAAAGCCGCCCATGGTGATCATGGATTCCAGACGGGACAGGGCCTCGCGCGGCGTGTTGGCGTGCAGCGTGCCCATCGAGCCGTCATGGCCGGTGTTCATGGCCTGCAGGAGGTCGAAAGCCTCCGAGCCACGCACCTCGCCCACGATAATCCGCTCCGGACGCATACGCAGACAGTTCTTGACAAGGTCGCGCATCGAGATGGCGCCTTCGCCTTCAAGGTTCGGCGGACGGGTCTCGAGGCGCACCACGTGGGGCTGCTGGAGCTGCAGTTCCGCGGCGTCCTCGCAGGTGATGACACGCTCGTCCTCGTCGATGAAGCCGGTCAGTGCGTTCAGCAAGGTCGTTTTACCGGAACCCGTACCGCCGGAAATCAGGCAGTTGCAGCGCACCCGGCCGATGATCGAGAGGATCTTCGCCCCTTCCGGCGTGATCGACTTGAACTCCACCAGGTTCTGCAGGCGCAGCCGGTCCTTCTTGAACTTACGAATGGTGAGTGCGGGACCATCAATCGACAGCGGCGGCGCGATCACGTTCACACGAGAACCGTCCGGCAGACGCGCGTCACAAATCGGGCTCGCTTCGTCAACGCGGCGGCCAACCTGGCTCACGATGCGCTGACAGATGTTCATCAGCTGCTGGTTGTCGCGGAACCGGACACCGGTCTCCTGCATCTTGCCGTCGACTTCGATGTACGTCGTGTCGGCACCATTGACCATGATATCGGCAATGTCGTCACGGGCCAGGAGTGGCTCCAGCGGGCCATAGCCCAGCACGTCGTTACAGATGTCCTCGAGCAGTTCCTCCTGCTCGGCGATAGACATCGCGACGTCTTTAAGAGCGATGATCTCGTTGACGATATCGCGGATTTCATCTCGCGCCGCATCCCGGTCCAGCTGTGACAGCTGGGTGAGATCGATGGCGTCGATCAGCGCGTTAAAGATCGTCGTCTTGATATCGTAATATTCTTCAGACCGCGTCTTCGGCGCAGCATTCTTGGGAGCGGCGGCCTGGGGCGGCATCACCTGCGGCGGCGCGGCCGGCTGCGGTGCGGCAGGCGCTGCGGCCGGCTGCATCGGCGGCAGGTTCGGCACCTGTTGTGGCGCTCCGGCTGCCGGATGGGCGGCCGGCGGCGCGGCTGCGGGCGCCCCGGCAGGCGCCATGCCGGCGGATGGTTGTTCGTCGCCTCGCTTGCCAAACATAGCTTACTACTTCCCTTTGCCCTTCAGCTTCTCCAGCAATGGAGCAAGAGCGGATGTCTTTTTCTTCGGAGGCTCGGCCCGCCCGCTCAGCAGCTTGGCCAGTTCAAGAACGCCGTCCGTCGCCTTGCTCTTCTGCTCCAGCTCGAACAGCATCTGTCCGTTGTTCGACGCCGTGCCGAAGATCACCGGCTCGTAGGCAAGTGTGACAATGGGATCGACATTGACCGTGTTGGCGAAATCGCCGGGCGCGATTTCCGGCCGCTTGGGAACGCCGACCTGGTTCAGCACCAGGTAGGGCGGGCTGTCATTGGGCCTCGCCGCTGTCAGCATGTCCATCAAGTTCTTGGTGTTGCGCAGGCAAGCGATGTCCGGCGTTGCCGTGACAACCACTTCGTCGGCCCGCACCATCACGTCCTTCGCCCAGGGCGTCCACATGTTGGGCAGGTCTACAATCACTGTTGGAACCGTGTTCTTGATCAGATCAAGGATGATCTCCACAGCCTCGTTCTCGACGATGTAGTCGCGATCGACCGCGCCGGGCGCCGCCAGCAGGCTTAGACGCTCGCTGCATTTCGTCAGAAGTCGGTCGATCAGGACGTCGTCAACACGGTCCGGAGCGCCGAGCGCTTCGGCGATCCCCGTTGCGGGATCCTGGTTGAAATTGAGACCGGCGGTGCCGAACGCCAGATCCAGATCGGTGATCACCACGTCCTCGACCAGGATTTCCGAGATCGCCCAGCCGGCATTGTGGGCAAGCGTGGAGGAACCCACACCACCCTTAGCGCCCACGAAGGCGCAGATCCGGCCAACCGGCGCGGCATCGGGACGGGTGTAGAGGTTCGAGATCGAGGTGATGATCTGCAGCTCATTGACCGGACCGACGAGATAGTCGCTGACGCCCTGGTCCATGATGGTCCGGTACAGACGCACATCGTTCACGTGCCCGATCACGATCACCTTGGTCGATCCGTCGCAGACCGTTGCCAGCTGGCCGAGTTCCGCCAGGATCGTCTCTCCCGGAGAGCGGGTTTCGATGATCAGCACATTCGGCGTCGGGGCCTCGCTGAACCACTGGATGGCAGACGCAACGCCGCCCAGCTGAATATCGACATGGGCTTTCGACAGCCGCCGGTCAACCATGGCGCCCTGCATCGCCGTCGCGGTCGGCTGGGTTTCGCAAAAGGCCTGGACAGAGACCCGCGGGATGTCGGCAACCACATTGTTCTGCGGCACCGCCGGCGCGGCCATGGGGTCCATCATTTCAGCTTGGTTCTGCATCGTTCACGTTCGCCTGGTTAGGTTCTTACTCGACGTCTGCAACGGTTCCGGTTTCGTTGGCACCGCGCGTGCTGGACGTTGGCTGGCCGGCCCGGTACTTCTCGAAAACCGTATCCATCCGGCCCGCATCGACGCTGCCGCGGCTGCGCGGTCTCTTGAGATCGCGCGGATCGACCGCCATCGCTGCAATGTTGTGCTGCTGCGAGCAGCCCCAGTTGCTGTGCGGGAGATTGTCGTAGGTCTGGGACATGGAGTCCGTCCAGTCTCCGCATTTCTTGGTCACGGCGAAATGGCGCCGGTAGGCCACGACGACGGGAGACCGCCTCGAGCCCTGATGGTTGCGGTACCGGATTTCCGAAGCGGGAACCCCTGAAGCCGCAGCGATCTGGGCAACCTTGCCGGCAGCCGCATTGGCGCGCCCGCCGCCCGCGGTCGGGGTGGAGATGTAGAGGTGGCCCGCGCTCGTGCCGGGATAGTCATCCAGGAACTTGCGGATTTCATACGTCTGGTCCCTGGAGAACCGGCCGCCATGGCTGGTCGGGACCTTCAGGCGCACTTCGCCCTTCTTGACGTTGATCGGGTAGCGGTCCTTCACCAGGAAGGTGCTCTGGCGATGGTGTTCGCCTTCCAGTTCCGCCCGCGTCTGGCAGGCGGTGAGGATCGTTCCCGCCAGAATGACCGCACCAATCCGTCCTGCCTGCACAAAGCTCATCTTACTGTACGCTTTCATGATACTGACCTTTGCTTTGCACTAATCGAGGATGTAGCCGACCTGGCCGTGATAGGTGCCGGGCATCTCGTCGGACGTGACCCCGTAAACCTGATGCAGGCGGCCAAAGAAGATCGTGTCGAGATCGTGGCTGTCCTTCATGCCCTCGCCCGGGGTTACCAGCTGCTTCTTGGCCACGGGCTTGACCAGGATCGGCGTTGCCGAGATCACGAGTTCGGTTTCGCTGCGGGCAAAGTCCCGGCTGCGGAACAGGGTGCCCAGGACAGGCACGTCCTTGAGACCCGGCAGACCGTTAATGTCCTGCTTGAGGCTCTCCTGGATCAGGCCCGCCAGCATCATCGTACCGCCGGAGGGAAGTTCGAGCGTGGTTTCCGCGCGGCGCACCTTCAGGGCCGGAATGGTCAGCGTACCAATCGTGACTGCACCGTCGGTGGTGAGCTCGGAGACCTCGGTTGAGAGCTTCAGTGAGATCCGGTCTTCCGCCAGAACCACCGGTGTGAAACTGAGGCCGACACCGAAAGGCTTGAACTCCACCGAGATCGTGTTGTCTTCCGAAGAGACCGGTACCGGGAACTCGCCGCCCGCGAGGAACTTTGCCGATTCACCGGAGATCGCGGTCAGCGTCGGCTCGGCCAATGTGCGGATAAAGCCGTCGCGCTCCATCAGGCGCACCGTCTGGTTGAACGCGCTGCCGTTATGAGCCGTGTTCGCCACCGCAGAGGCACCGGGCAGCAGCCCGTTCGCCAGGGTGAACGGATTACTCGTGACCAGCGAGACCGACGCGCTGCCAAGCTGGATCAGGCTGTTCGTGTCCACACCCAGCTGCTTCAGGATATTGCGCTGAACTTCCATGACCTGGACACGGATCAGCACCTGCTGCTTGTCGGTGACGCTGATCGAGTTGATCACCTTTTCCTTGTCGCCCACATATTTGGTGGCGAGCAGGAAGGCCCGGTTCGCGGCCGTGGCCGAGTTCACCTGACCGGACAGGATGACGCTTTCGCCAACCCCGTCGACCTTGATCTTGTTGCCGGGGATGACCTTGTTGATGATGTTCTTGAGAGCGGTGCTGTCTCGGCTGACGCCGATGTCCAGGCTCATGACCTGGCGGCCCTGCTCATCGAAGAAGAAGATATTGGTTTCGCCGACCTTCTTGGCGAAGAGGTAGACCGTGTAGGGCGTGCGTGCGACTGCATCGACCACGGCGGGGTTGCCGACCAGAACGTCGCGGGCGGCAACAGGCAGTCTGACGACCACCGATTTGTCGAGCGAGATATTGATCTGGCGCGACTGTTCGCCCTTGGAAATCCGGATCGCTTGCGCTTCGGCCGGGCTTTCCAGTCCGGACATGCCGGCCGAAACCGCCAGCATGACCCAGCCCAGCAACGCCAGCGCCACCACGTTGAAGAGCTTCTTGAACGTGCGCTGAGCTTCCTGCTGCAGAGTAAGATGGTCTTTCATAGTACCGAACCCTTACTGACCGCCGTGAAGAATTGAACTTGAGCCGTACCGGATCACGGCGATCCCGCGCGAACTGCCACCTTTTGCAAACCCCTTAGCGGCTTTCGGGCCGTCATCGCCCAGCTTGCCGCTATTCTCAGCAATTGATCTGAGCGTCAGAGACAGCGCGCCCATGGAGTCGGCCAGTTCGAGAACCTCGGCCTGCTCCGGACGCAGTTCCACCGTCGCGGTCTTGCCGACCACGACCTGCTCGCCCTTTTCGTTTTCCCGGAAGGTCTGGTCGATCGCCAGAACCCTTACGTTAGTCAAAACGGTTTCCGTCACGTGCAGCGTATTGCCCGCGGCACCCGGGGTGGCCGCCGTCTGCACTTTGCGCGTGAGGAGCACATCCACCTTGTCATTCGGCAGAATGAAGCCGCCGGCGCCGGTATCGGCGGAAATCTTGAAGGAGATGGCCCGCATGCCCTTCGGCAGGATCGCGGCCATGAAGCCGCCCTGGTCAGGCAGGATGAGCTTCTTCTTCAGAACCGGCTCGCCTGCGGTCAGCCCGGTGCGCGCCATCGCCTTGGCGAACTTGGTCATCGCGTCGGGCTCGCGGTTCTTCAGAATGTACTTGGAGGAGGACGCCTTTTTCGGCCAGACCTGCCACTGCAGACCTTTTTCCGTGATCGGCGTACCGAGCGGGATATCGCGGGCAGCCACGAGCACCTGGACGGTTTTCTCGGCCGCCTTGGTGACGACCTTCACTTCCTTCTTGGACACCAGGTTCTTGGCGAGAAACGCAGCCACGACGGCTGCCACCAACGCCAAACCCAGGACTAGTGCACGTTTACCCTTCATCGATCTCGACCCTACTCACGCCCCTTTACCCACTACGCTTCGTCGTCCGTGACTTTGCGCCGGGAAAGGTCAAATTATGGTTAACAACAAGCTACTCCGGTGTGCCCCTGTCGCTCTTTCATGCCCCAACCAGCTGCATCATGGGTGTGTCGGCATACGCCACCAGCCCGGCAGCGCAGATGGCCACGCCGTATGGCGCTCCCGCCTTTGCGTCGTGCAGCCGGTCAATCCACTTGATCTGGCTGAGCTTCTCCGGCAGCGGCCAGTTTCGGAAAGCCAGGAGGAATATGCAGATCGGCGCACCGAACAGAGCCGTGTACACAAGCAGCGTGAACAGGTCGCTCCAGCCGAACCATAGCGCCGCAGCCGCCAGCAGCTTTGCATCGCCTCCGCCAAGGACATTGAAGGCGAACAGCGTAAATCCCAGCGCCAGCATCAGACCGGCCGCGGCGAAGTGCCAGCCGATATCCGTCCACGCCATACCAGAGGCGTAGGCCAGGACCGGGAAAGCCGCGATCAGGACGAGCGAAATCCAGTTGGAAATCGTCATCGTCGTGATGTCGCTCACCGCCGCATAGATCATGGCAGCTGGAAAGATCACGAGGATCAGCACATCAAGCATAGAATACTCCCCAACACACAGGCGGCGTTCTGCCAGGCTGTCGCCCACAACACTTGCCCACCGGGGAGTTTCGGCCAATGATGTGAATCTGAGGTAAATGGAGTCCAGCAAGCTCGAATTAAATTTGGCTTCGGCTATTGCGCAAATGCGCGCCTGGCCGTGCCCCACCCCCACCCCGCCCCCCCAATAAAAAACAACCCGGGGGGGGCGGGGGGGGGGGGCGGGACGGCGGCGGCCAGCGGGGCGGGGGCGGGGGGGGGGGGCGCGCGGCCGCCGCGGGGGCCGCGGGGCCCCGGCGGGGCGGGCGGGGGGGGGGGGG
>JBCCEL010000014.1:0-36390 GCA_039030315.1 Pseudomonadota bacterium | reverse complement strand
GGCGTGGGTGCGGGCTACTCCACCCAGCTCGCCGACGTCGAGGTCGACCCGGAGACGGGCGTGGCTCGCGTCGTGCGCTACACCACCGCCCAAGACGCCGGTCGGGCCATCAGCCCGCAGTACGTCGAGGGGCAGTTCCAGGGCGGTGTCGTGCAGGGCATCGGCTGGGCGCTGAACGAGGAGTACGTGCACGGTGAGGACGGCCGGATGCAGAACCAGTCGTTCCTCGACTACCGCATCCCCGTGGCATCGGACCTGCCGATGATCGACACGGTGATCATCGAGAATGCCAACAAGGGTCACCCCTATGGCGTCCGCGGCGTCGGCGAGACCTCGATCGTCCCGCCTATGGCCGCCATCGCAAACTCGGTGTCGGCCGCCGCTGGTGTCCGCATGACGGAGCTCCCCATGTCGCCGCCCCGGGTGCTGAAAGCCATGGACGACGCTGCTGCCGGGTAGGTTTAGGTAGGAGGGGCCTGCGCCCCTTCATCCCCGCCGTCTCCCCACTTGGAGACGCGGCGCGAGGATGATCTCCACACAGCAGCCCTCTCCCTGACGGGGGAGGGTTCTTACCAGCGGGTTCGATGCCCATATGTGGGAAAGAACCACATCACCTGCTCCTCAATCAGGCCAACATCATGGTCAAGGTCAACCTCTGGGGCTCCCTCAAGGCCGCCGCGTCAGGCCGCGGCGAGATTGAGGTGGAGGCCGCCAACATCCGCCAGATCTTCCGCGCCCTCGAAGCCGAGGAACCCGGTCTCGCTCCGGTGCTAAGCACCGGGATCACGGTCGCCATAGACGGCCAGATCTACCGGGACGACTGGTTTCAGGAGGTGGATGAGGACTCTGAGGTTTATCTCTTGCCGCGGATGGAGGGAGGATAAGCCAGACAGGCTGCTCACCCGCCGGATCTGGTCTTGGCCTCATGCTCTTCGGCGTCCAGGCGCATGTTTCCGATCCGCCAGCCGTACCAGATCTGGATCACCAGGATACATCCGACCGCGACCCAGGCGGACTGAAATACCACCGCCGCGACGGCTGCAGGAACCGAGAGGAAAACGGCCCTGCGTCTGGTGGCCCGGTACTGAGCCAGCTGAGCCTCGTTGATCACGGCAAAGCCGGAGCCGAATGTTCCCCATGGATAGACGACGGTCCTGCCGCTCACGTCCTCCTCGGTTTTTCCATCCAGTATCTGCGTCAGAAAAGACAAGACCATCCTCGCTTTGAAACTCCACTGTCCGGGAAGACCTAGAACACTCTTGATGGACTTTCCAGCGCAGGCGAAGTGTGCCGGATGCCGGTTTGGAGATCCGGGGCGATTTCAGGTATCGTCGCGAGCAGAAGTGGAGACGCCCATGCCCAGCTCGCTAAGCCCTGACGAACGGTCACAATTCGAAGCCGACGGCTACATCCTCGTGCGCGGCTTCTTCGACGCAGAAGAAACCGCTCTCCTCCAGACCGCCGTCGATCAGGACCCGGAAATTCGCGGGCATTTCTACGACCGGGGCGATGCGGACGGGCTGACCACGAAGATGGCCGTCTGGAACCATCCCGGCGACCATATCTACGGCCGCGCCGCGCGCCTGCGGAAGATGGTCGATACCATGGAGGATCTGCTGGGCGGCGAGGTCTACCATTACCATTCCAAGATCACGGCCAAGGAGCCGCGGGAAGGCGGAGCCTGGGAATGGCATCAGGACTACGGCTACTGGTACAACAATGGCTGCCTCTTTCCGCTCATGGCCTCAGCCATGATTGCGCTGGACAAGTGCACGAAGGAGAATGGCTGCCTCCAGGTCCTCAAGGGCTCGCATCTTATGGGCCGGATCGATCACGGGCTTCTGGAGGGCACCCAGGTCGGCGCCGATCTGCGGCGAGTTGAAGAGGCAAAGGCCGGCCTGGATCTGGTTTACTGCGAGATGGAGCCGGGCGATGTGCTCTTCTTCCACTGCAACACACTGCACCGCTCAGACCAGAACCGCTCCGACGACCGCCGCTGGACCCTGATCTGCTGCTACAACGCCGCCCGCAACAATCCCTATATCGAGCACCACCACCCGCAATACACCCCTCTGGAAAAGCTCGATGACGGCGCAATCAAGCAAGCCGGCCTGCGCATGATGGATCCGGATGCGGACAACGCCTTCATGAAGAAGTCCGTACCCCCGCCCGAACTGAAGAAGAAGGGTGGGAAGGTTTTTGTCTCGGGCTGACGCCCGGCCCCATCAACCAAAGTCCCGCGTCCCAGTTCAGGTTTGCCAACCTGCCGGCCTGATAGGCAACTGCTTCGAATTCCTTTAAGCGCCAAAAACGGGGGAAGCTCCACGGGTTTGTTACACCCGTTAGCCGCCATGAAACCGTCCTTCGCTCAGGACCACTAGCAACAGCGCTGACATGTTCGTCGAATGCTGAACCGGCCGTGCTGGCACCACGTATCGGTTCAAGGAAACGCCGTTCGAAGACAGGTGCAGATAGATGGCAGCACGGGCACGCAAAGGCATGATGATCGCAGGTTACATCGGCGGGGCAATCGTTCTTATCGGCATCGCGTATGTCGGATTTTTTGTCTACCTCTCTGCCTCGGTTGAACGGCCGAAATACGCGCTGATCGAGCAGGACGGCGCGATCGAAATCCGGGAGTACCCGGCCCTTGTGGTGGCCGAAGTGGTGAAGACGGGCGGCAGACGCGACGCCGTCCGCGCCGGCTTCAGGCCGCTCGCGGGCTACATCTTCGCCAAGGAGCGGTCCGGCGAGCGGATCTCCATGACCGCGCCGGTCACGCAGCAGCGCACCGAAGCGGGGGACTCTGATGGTTGGGCCGTCAGGTTCATCATGCCGTCGGCTCTTGATCTTGCTGCCCTGCCGAAGCCGGCCAACGCCGAGGTCCGGCTGCTTCAGAAGCCCAAGGCGCGGTATGCGGCGATCCGGTTTTCCGGCGCGGCTGACGATGCATTGATCGCGGACAAGGAAGCCGAAATTCGCACCTGGCTGAGCAGGAGAAAGCTCGAGTCCGACGGCAGCCCGATCTACGCCTACTACAATGATCCGCGCGTTCCAGGCTTCTTGCGCCGCAACGAAGTGCTTCTTGAGATCAAATCCGGCGACGCCGACTGACTACTTGTAGAGGCGCACACCGCCAACGGAGATGTCGGCGTTGAAGACGCGGCCGATCGCGACTACCCCGATGCGGCGCAGCTTTTTCAAGTCCAGGGGCACTTCGATCCGATAGGCTGTGAAGGCATTGAACGGCAGCAGCAATGTCTGCCAGGAGCTTCCTGCCCGAAAATTCTGTCGGTAGGACTGCCAGTGTCTGCGCATGTCATCGGTACGCAAATGCAGATTGTACTCTTCGCCGTTGCCGAGGATATCGAGGGCAATGCCGCGCCAGGCCGACGCGTCGATACTTTCACCGCTTGCAGAGAGATCAAGTGCGATCTGAATGAAGCCGCCATTGTTGTCGAGGCTCACGTCACCGCGCATGCGGACGGCTTCCCGTCCTCCGACTTTTTCCCTTGTCATGCCGCCGGTTGAAACCCCACCCATCACGCGGTCGGCGACATATTCCCAGTCCGCACCATTCGCTGCCCGGGGCACCGGCTGGCTCAAGTCGTCAATGATCATGAAGTTCTGAGCGCCTGCCTGCTCTGTAACGCCCACAAGCGAGGCTGCGAGCGAGCATGCCAGGATGTGTCTTCTGTCCATGTCAGCACTCCGCAGCGGATTGGTATGTTTCTAGCGTTACGCCGACAGGCAGGCATGCGGATCAATAAAGAGTGCAAACTGCTCTATGCACAGGCCCGGCTGCCCAACCTGGCGACACCCTCCGCATCGAAGGCCCCGCTCATCTCTTCTGCCTCGCCGTCAGGTGCGCGGAAGCGTGCCGTCACCAGGCCGCCTTCCATCTCCTTGCCCGTCAGGTGATCGGGATCGGGCTCCCCGCTCAAGCCTCTGTCGTCCAGGTCAACAAGCATGTTGAGCCGATGTCCGGCGGCGAACTTCTTGAAGAGGATCGTCCCGGACTGATCGCCTTCGGCAAAGCCGCGGATCTCGCCAACCTCAACAGCCTCTCCAAGGTTTGATTTCGCCGGACCGTAAAGCGTGTCCACATAGGCGCCCGCCGCCGAGGTTGCGAGGTCGATCTTCACGGACAACAGCAGATCATCCTGACCGTCCGGGTATTCGATCACAAAGACATCCGGAGAATCTTCGATATAGGTGACCTTCACCACGGTCCCGCACGCTTGGACCATCGACTTCCCGGCGAGCAGAACGACCAGGCCGACGAGGGCGATTACCAGGCTCCGTCTGAGTGCCCGGCCGATCATCCGCTAGGCATCCGACAACACATGCACCGCGCGGGCGGCCAGCATGTCCTTCACCTTGCCCGCATACTCGGCCATGTGCGGCGCGGCGGCGTGGGCTTTCAGGTGATCAAGGCTCTCCCACTTCTCGATGACGACGAAGGTATCGTCACCCATCGCGGTCTGGATGGGACCTGCGTCCGGAACATCGATCGTCGCGCCGTATTCGATGCATCCATCCTCGGCATGGACGTTGGGCACATTGGCCTGAAACGCTTCCAGAACCTGCCCGCGCATCCCGGGCTTTGCGGTGATCACCGCCACAACGTGAACCCTCGACATGGTTCGCATTCCTCCTCTACCTGGTATGATGCTCACTATACCGTTTCACACCCGCGTAGATGCGGGAAAATGTGCTTTTGCTCCGGCTGATTGGTTCTGAACAGGTCAAGCCATGGACGAAAACAATACACTAGCGCCTTTTCCATGCTGACTGAATCGGAGCGGGTTTCCAAATCAGCTGCTGTTTGATTCAACACTGGTGCTGGGCAAGGAGGCCAGCGCTGATGACGGCACCTGTATCCAATGATCTTCGCCATAGGGTTGTTCAGGCCATCGAAGGCGGGCTTTCGCGGCGGGAGGCTGCGGCCCGGTTTGATGTTTCCATTGCTTCAGCGGTGCGCTGGCACCAACGTTACCGGCGCACAGGCAGTGTTGCCCCCGATGCGATTGGCGGCGACCGGACGAGCCATCATGCCGAAGCGCATGCGGCCAGGGTCCTGGGCTGGATAGACGAGAGCCGGGACATCACTCTGGCCGAAATCGCGGACCGGCTGGCGGGCGAAGGCCATGTATTCGCCCTGTCCACGATCTGGCGTCTGCTGGACCGGCATGACTACACACTCAAAAAAAGACCGCCCATACCGCAGAGCAGGATCGCGCCGATGTGAAGGAAGCCCGCGAGGCCTGGTTTGACGGGCAGCTGGAGCTTGAGCCGCACCGACTGATCTTCCTGGACGAGTGCGGCACCAACACGAAGATGGCGCGCCTTTACGGGCGCTCCAAGCGAGGCGAGCGCTGTCGGGCGGCCGTTCCCCATGGTCACTGGAAGACGACAACCCTCGTCGCAGGGCTCAGTACCGACGGCATCATCGCGCCGATGATTATGGATGGAGCCATGGACGGCGAAATGTTCTCAGCCTACGTGAGAACCTTGCTGGCACCCTGCCTGATGCCCGGCGACATCGTCATTATGGACAATCTGCCAGCCCACAAGGCGAGCGGTGCCAGGCAGGCTATCGAAGCGGCCGGAGCGCTGCTTGTGTTCCTTCCAGCCTACTCGCCGGACTTCAATCCGATCGAGAAGGCCATCAACCAGATCAAGGCCTTTCTCAAGAAAACTGCAGCCCGCACAGTGGACGAGCTGCATGCGGCAATCGCAGAAGCGATTGATCTCGTCACACCGCAAAACGCGAGAAACTACTTCGCCGCGTGCGGCTATCAAACCGATACAGTGTGAACGGAATCGGCTCTAACCCCATGATGCGGAGCATCTCCAAGCGGCCTCTGTGAAAATTGCGACTGTCTTCAGCAGCTGATCTCCTCTAGACTCTCCCGGCGCGTCTGCGTTGTGCCGGGAAACAATTTTGCGCTCAACAGATTCTCAGACCATTTGGAGGCACAATGACTTCATCGATCAAACTTTCCCTGGCGGCATTCGCGGCAGGCGCTCTTGTTTCGTTACCGGCCGCAGCTGACAGCAATATCTGCACGCATGGCTCGTACAAAAAAGGCTGCTGGGAGGATCAAACCCAGTTCAAGACATGGACGATGCATCCTTACCGGGAAGGATTCCACACGGACTACTTGAAAAAGAAAAAGAGCAGCATCACCGACGACACTGATCTGCGATATGCCTACATCCGCGACGAGGAAGGTTTTCACTACATCGTCGTCCGCAACATCGGCCAGATCTCGGTGGTCCAGCAGATACCTGGCGAGGTCGGCAACCCGGACATCGCCGGCTATGCGCTCGCAAAGTTCCACATCACAGTCCAGCTGAACAATCGGGGCTGGAAGCTTTTCGCCACCGCTCCAAAGAACGCAAACGGGACGACAACCGTATCCAGCACGACCGGTATGAGTTTCAATTTCGGCGGCAGCAGTTCTGCTGAAGACCCTGTCGGAGTCAGTGCCGGCATATCTTTGAGCAGAAGCAATACGCAAAGCCACGACATCAAGGACTTCGAGATCATCAACAAGGGAGGCGGCAACACCAAGAAGTGGGAGTTCAACCTCACCAAGTACATGTTCGAGAACTGCGGCAGCGGCGACAACGGCTGGGTTCACGCCGCCCCTCCCATGAGTGCAAACGGATTTGAACCAATGGTCGAGGCCGTCTGGAAGAAGAAGTTGCCGGCAACCACTCGGCCAGAACGGATCGATATCAAAGTGGTCAAGCGGTTTTGCGGCGCGGCCTGGTACAAGGAAGACGACAGTTGCCCCGGGGGAACGAACTACACCAAGTACTCCTGCTTCACCCGGACCGAGACGGTCCGTGTAACCCCGCACCTGAAGTAGAACGGCATCTTTCCGGGGCGCTCCTTACCCGGCCGCCCCGGACATCCAGTCCAATCATCTGAAAATGCTAAGTGGCATGTGAGCCGAGACCACCCAGTTCGGCACATCGACAATCTCGCTGATATGGAGATTGCCGGCTGCACTGCAGAGCACGTAGGCCTCTTCGCGGGTGAGACCGCGGTCGGCCACCAGCCACTCGATCATGTAGCGGATGGCGTTCTGGGAATTCTCGTAGAGATCTGGCCCATGGGCAGTTGTGGCATGATAGCCTGCCCCGTCCACCTTCGAGATCGGGCTTGGCCGGCGGTACTGCAGTTCACGGACGTTCAGGTCGCTGCGCACATTGAAACGCATGGTCACGGTCATGGGACACTCAATGCCGGTGCCGCACACCTCCCCCTGCCCCTGCGCGGCATGGCAGTCCCCGGTGGAGAACAGGGCACCAGGCACGAACACCGGGAGCCAGAAGGTTGAGCCCGTTGTCAGATCGCGGATATCCACATTGCCGCCATTGGCCCGGGGTGGAATGGTGTTGAAGCGGCCAGGCTCTGCGAGGGCCACCCCAACGCAGCCCGGCATCGGCTCATAGGGCACCACGATGTCGTGTGCACCGAGATGGCAGTCATCGCCGTCCAGTTCCCAGATGTGGAAGTAAGGCTCCGGAAAATCATCCGCGATCAGTCCGAAGCCCGGCTTGAAACCGGTCCAGCCCCAGCCCTTGTGCTGCATGTCGAGGATTTCCACCTCCAGCGCCATTCCCGGCTCTGCGCCTTCGATGAAGACCGACCCGTTCAACGCGTGTATCTTGCTGCGGTCGACGTTGAGATAGTCGTCAACCGTGGAGGTGCGGGTGAGCTGGCCCGAAGCCTCGAGACACTCGAACACGACCTCATCGCCCGGCCGGATGACCAGGCGCGGTTCCACCGAGTTGTCCCAGAAGGGCTGGATAACGCTGTCGTCGAGATGATGGGTCGCCATACGCGGCCTCCTGCTGTTGGCGGGCAAATCCTGACCGATTGCGCAGGAAGTTGCAAACGACATGGCGGGTCTGATTGTTGCGCGCGCTGACCGTCGCTGCATGTTTTACACCAAAGGTATCGTCAGCGCCGCCCACAATCCCAGTCCGCCGACAAGCACGAGGCTGAGTGCCCAGACAATATCCAGGTTGAACCAGGTCTTCGACAGGAACCGGAGACCGAGCCATTCGTAGATCACGACCGCGAAGACCCCGCCGGCGATGATCATGGCCGCCGCGTGCACCAGCGAGACCCACAGGGCCATGGTCAGGTTGCCGCCCATGAGCGTGAACGCAGCCTGATGGCCTGCATCCAGTTCTTCCACCTTGCACAGCCCGAGATAGATCGGCACGAGCATCAGCCCGGCACCGTGTGCCATGGCGATGGCGAACGACCAGAGAGTCAGCTGCGTGGGCTTTATCCTGGCGAGAAAGCGCGGGTGCCGCCGGTAGATCAACAATCCCACGCCCATGGCGATCACAATGAGCGCGGCGCCAATCCTGATCTCCTTCTGCCAGGCCAGCAGTGCCGTCATCATCCCGAACGGAAGCAGGATGACGGCCATGGCCAGGAAGTGGCCGAGTGCGAGCGGAGCGAGGGCGCCGTAGAGATCCCGGCGCCCATTGCCCATCAGACCGGCCGACACGGCAAGCGGCCAGCCCATGCCGGGATTTATGCCGTGATAAAGGCCGCTGCCGACCACGGCCAGCCAGAGGCCGGCCGTGCCCGGGTCAATGAACGTCATGGCCATGCCGGGACCTGAAGACTGGAACCGTCCCGCTCTTCCGCCAGGCCAACCGTCGCTTGATCTTGCTCAGGTGGCCGGATGGAGAAGCGGAACGGCCAAGGGATCACGGCCACAGGCCGTAACTGTCAGATGTTGGGATAGCAGAAACTGTCGGTCGAACAATCCCCGCCTTCAAGGCGGATCTGGTGCGAGCGGTAGCCTTCCGGGAACTCCACATAGAAGCTCTCATCCAGTGTGATTCCGCCATCATCTCCGACATCAGCCTTCACCATCGCCGCCGGTACCCCGTCCGGATAGAACTGGTCGTCCCATGTCGAATAGAGCGAGTTGGTCCAGTAGACCCGCTTGCCGTCACGGCTGATCTCGACCATCTGCGGACCGCCGGTGTATTCGCCGCCGGAGGGATGCTTGGTCTTGCGCGTGATCCCGCCGATGTGGACCGAGCCGGCAAGCTTCACATCGTGCGGGTCGGAGACATCATACTGGCGCATCTCGCCGGTGCCCCAGCACGAGACGTACAGGAAGCGGTCATCCAGCGACAGGTCAATATCGGTCACCAGCGGCGGCACGGCCTCAAAGCCCTGCAAGAGCGGCGGCAGATCATCCTTGGCGGCCGGTTCCGGCGGGATGGTCGCAACCTTGTCGCAAGAGAACTTGTCGCCGTCGCGATACCAGGTCCAGATCGAGCCTTCCAGGTTCGTGGTATCCACCACCACGCCGAGGAAGCCATACTCCTTAACCGGATCGTGGGCCGGCCGCACTTCCAGAGCCATCTGGTGGTTTTCGCCAAGGTCGATCGTCTGGACATTCTTGCGGGCGCGCAAGTCCCAGAAGTGGATCGAATGCCCGTACTTGTTGGAGAGCAGATCCTCGGGCACCACGCCGTTCTCGAACTGCGGCGGCAGGCACCATTCGCTTGACACCATGTAGTCGCGCGGCAGGTTCCACCAGAAATCGTAGTGCTTGTCCTGCACCCCGCGGTCCATCTCCCAGCGGCCAATCACATCGAAGGTCTCGCAATCCATGATGAATATCCCGGGAGGCCCGTCAGTGCCGTCAGGGCCGCCGCCACCCAGTGTCGAGACGTAGATGCCTTCCGGCCCGCAGTGGATCGTGTGCGGGCGCGAATAGCCGGTTTTCTGAAAGATCTCCTCGGGCTCAATGATCTTGTGGATGGTCGGCTTGGCAGGATCGGGCTTCGTGTCGATGATGTAGATGCGCGAAGAGCGGATGCCTGGAATGATCAGATAGCGCCGCTCCAGAAAGGCATGGCCGGTCAGCGGCGAAAGAGCCGACGAGCAGGCGTTCCAGCCGAAATGGTGAAACTCATCGCCCTTGTTGGGCATGAAGAGCGTGTGAAGGATTGTCCCGCAAGTGCTGGACGAGGGGTCCACATCGACAACGGCCAGCCCGTCGGGCTGCGAGAAATCCGGGCTCAGCATCAGGGTGTAGGCGAGGGTTTCCGCCGGCGCCTCCATGGCGAGCTTCGCCGAGGCGTGAAAGGTTGGATCTGGTCTGACTGTCATGGGCATTCCTCCTGCGCATTTGTCTTGTTCTCCAGCTCGCATTCAAGGCTGGTCTTCGGGCCATATTCGAATGCGAACATACAATTGATCATGGCACAGAATTGCCACGCGGCGAATGAAAAAGCAGATATCGGCGCCCCTTCAGCCAGCCGGAGATGCCGGATGCCGCATGAGCCTGGAGAATTCTTCGGCCAACAGATCGAACACGAGCCGGATGCGGCGGCTGGTGTGGAGCTCGCGGTGGGTGACCAGCCAGACAGGTACCGGTATGGGCGCAAGGTCGGGCAGCACCTGCTCCACGCCCGGCATCTCCTCTGCGGTGTCCTTCGCCAGAATGCTGATTCCGAGGCCGTGCCGAACGAGTTCGTACATGACCGTTCCGCTTGCGGTGATAAGCTTGCACTTGTCCGGAGAAAACGGCACGCCCAGTCCGGTGAGCACCTGAACCAGGCGTTCGGGCTGGTCGAAACCGATGAAATCGGCTTCGGACAAGTCCGCGAGCGTCTTTGGATTCCCGATCTCCTCCAGATACCCGGTTGACGCATAGAGGTGAGCGGTGGTCTCGCCAACGAGCCTGGCGATGAGATCGGGCTGGGTCGGCCGGGCGTGCCGGATGGCGATGTCAGCTTCCCGCCGGGTGAGATCCCGCACCTCGTTGGACGTGATGATATCGATACGGATGGCCGGCGCCATTTGACGGAGCCGCTTCAGCATGGCGGGAAGGTACCGGGTCGCAGCCACGTTGGTGGCCGTGACGCGCACCTCGCCCTCGATCGCCTGCGACTGGCCTGAGGCCGTCAGCGAAATCCTGTTTGCTGCGTCCCGCATCGAGCGGAAATGGTCGAGCAGTTCCAGCCCCGCCTTGGTCAGCGATAGCGATCGGCCGGCCCGTTCGAACAGCATGACTCCGAGATCATCCTCAAGAGCCGCTACCTGCCTGCTCAAGGTCGGTTGGGTCTGGCCAAGCGCCCTCGCCGCTGCCGACAGTGAACCTTCCTCCGCGGTGGCCAGAAACGCCCGTGCCTGGTTCCAGTCGAAAAGCACAGGATCCCATCTCATGGATTTTCGTATATCTGATACACGAATTTTCGCAATTTCTATTTGAAATACGCATCTGTAGGTGAGCGTCGAAAGGAGCGGCGCCATGCCCATAAAAAACCCCCTCGCCTACACGGTCACCTGCCTGAGGCTAGTGATCGCGATAACCACAATCTTCTGGCTTCTCAGCGGCAACTGGCTCTGGGGGGCGGTCGGTATCGCCTGCACCGCCATCTCCCATCTGCCTGCGGTTGTCATTCCGCAATCCAGATTGAGGCCCGCTTGCGAGCTTTGCGTTTCGGCGCTGCTGAGTGCTCACGTTGCGCTCGGCATGCAAGCCGACTTCTACGAGACGTCTGCGGTCTACGACAAACTAATCCACGCTGCAGGTTTCGGCGCCATCACCGCGATTGTGATCAGCGCCTTGTCGCGATACCGCGACGTTCATGCACCGAACCTAAAGCCCGCAGCTCTGGCCTTCGCCGCTATTGGAATCGCCGTCAGTCTCGGGACAGCATGGGAAATCTTTGAGTTCTCACTGGACAGAACGGGACTCTTTCAGACCCAGCGTGGACTGAACGATACCATGCTGGACCTGATCGCCGATGTCGTGGGGGCCTTAGCGGTGGTTGGTGCCCATGCCGTTTTCAACGGCCTGCGCCCGCGCCTTGCGGCTTGAACGCAAGCCCCGCCGACACGATACAATCCACGAAACGCAACGGAGTTATTCATGAGTACGCCCGACAGCTTCTGGGACAAGATCGCCGACCGCTACGCTCGTAGGCCCGTCTCGGATGAGGCCGCCTATCAGAAGAAACTGCAGATCACGCGAGACCACTTCCGCCCGGACATGGAAGTCTTCGAGTTCGGCTGCGGCACAGGTTCAACCGCGCTCGCCCACGCCCCGTTCGTAAAGCACATACTGGCGACCGATATCTCAAAACGCATGAACGAGATTGCCGTGGAAAAAGCAGAAGCAGCCAAGGTCGCCAACGTCGAGTTCAGGCAAGCCAGCCTTGATGATTTTGCACTAAAATCAGAGATTTATGATGCAGTTATGGGCCACAGCATCCTGCATCTCGTCGAAAACAAGAAGGCAGCCATCGCAACTGCTCACCGGCTGCTGAAACCGGGTGGCGTCTTCGTCTCCAGCACCGTCTGCCTGGGCGACAGGATGAAATGGTTCCGCTTCATCCTGCCCATCGGCAAGCTGCTCGGGCTCATGCCGGATGTGAAGATCTTCACGGTCGACAACCTGGTGGAAGGCCTGACGCGGGCCGGTTTTTCAATCGAGCACCAGTGGAAGCCGGAAAATGGTCAGTCGGTCTTCATCGTCGCGAGGAAAGCAGGTAGCGCCGGATAGGAGAATGCCGCAAACTCAATCTCCAACCGTTCGCTCGGGAACAAAGTTGGAGACATATATGGTGTCCATCCACCATTGCGATCTGTTCGCCTCGTAAGCCGAGAGGTAGACAGCTCCCGCGAGGGAGCTGATCTCCAGAATCTGGTTTTCCTCGGCGATGAACGTGAGCGTCACTTCTTGGCCGAAAAGTTCCGACCACACCTTCCAGCCGGAGACGTCCATCCGGACATACTCTCCCTGGAAAAACGACTTGTTCCCAAACCCGATCGCGTACTGCACCGGCTGGCTGTCCCAGGAGACGAACAGAGGATCGCGGTCTTCAAAACAAAGAACAAGCTCCCGGTCCAGCTGATGTGCATCGGTCGCCTGGGTCCACCTCAGCTCCTGATAGTCAGAATCAAAGCCATGATAATATACGGTTGTCAGCGTGTTTCCGTTGGGACTTCTCCTTCCAGGTGACACAGCCCGCCGGAGCGGGCTGTGTACTCATCATTGGCCGCAGGTTGCTCAGTACAGAGCCACCGGATTGCCGGGAGACCCTGTGCCGCCCTTGATCTTAAGCGGTGACCAGACGAACAGGAACTCGTACGCCTTGTCGGCGACCAGCTGGGTCAGGTCCATGTTCTCCAGGTTCCAGATGCCCCGGCGGGTCTGCAGCTGGACGTGGCACTCGAAAGGGTTCTCCTTGCTCTCACCCGGAACCGCTTCGACGGCCCAGGTATCCGCGCCCGTCAGGATGACCTTGCGCTCGGCCAGGTAATTGCAGGCCGACATGCCAAAGCCGGGCTCACCGGCATTGAACGCGGCAACCCGGCGCTTCTTCTCCGCGGCATCATATTTGTCCCAGTCCGTCGGGTGCCAGATGTTGCCGTGGCCGGTGTGCAGGAAGACGCAATCGCCCTCGCCAATCGGATCGATACCCTGGTTCTTCACCATCTGCTCGACATCCTTGTCTGTGATGATGCCCGGATCGCCAGTAGCGCCGGCCGCTTTCGGAATCGGCAATTGCTCGCCCCGCAGCGCAACGGCATCCAGCAGAACGCCCCGGCAAACGTAGCCCTTGTGGGCCACATGCTCGACCCCCAGCGTTCCCATGCCGTACGCGTTATCCCCGCTCTTGCCGAGAATCTGGCCGTTGTAGAAATACATCCCCATGGATGTTCTGACGCCGATGTGGCCCGGACCGTCGAACTGGGTGCCGATCTGACCGATTTCCGTGGCGAGATAGTCGTCATTGTACATGAGCTGCTGCTTGCCGAAGGGCCCACCGGTGGGCAAGCCCGGAATGGTCAGCCGCCAGCCGCGCGAACCGAAGGCGGGCGCATCATGGGCATAGACCTTGCCGAGCGTTGCGGTCTTGCCCTGCTTGACCAGCTTGACGGCCTTCAGGACCATTGCCGGCGTTGTCCGGTTGACCGCCCCGGCCTTGTCGTCAGCGCCCCATTCGGATGGCGCCCAGCCCTGCTTGAAGGGATCATCGTTGACCTGTGCCACGGCGGGACCGGCCACCAGCACGGCCGCCGTAAGCGCTGCTCCTGCGCCAAGCCTCTTCAGAATTCGCATTATCGTCCTCCTCTTGCGTTGCATTGGGGGGGTTGGTTGTTACGCAATGTCAGTATGACGCCTAAAGCCCGGGCTGTCACGGGCGCGCGCGGACTCTTGACCGAACGCATATCGATCTGTCCTATGGAGCAGATGACAGATGATCCGGTTGAGACCCTCGCAGAACAATTGTCTGAGCGTTTTGGCGCCAAACGAGCCGATGCCGACAGCACAGGTCCGCTTGAGGCCTGGCAGCTGATTGCCGGTAGAGGATCGTGCCGGCATTTCACCGGCGAAAAGGTTGATGCGGATCTTCTGCAGACCCTGTGTGCTCTGGCGTTATGCGCGCCGTCCAAGAGCGATCTGCAGCAGCGGGACATAGTTCTGGTGCAAGATCCCGATGTCCGGTCCGCGATCAATGCGCTTCTAACAGCGGGCCCACTCGCCCAGGCCTGGATTGCCGATGCCCCGCACCTTCTGGTTTTCTGCGGCAACAACCGGCGTCAGCGTCAGATCCATGAATGGCGGGGACGGCCCTTCGTGAACGATCACCTGGATGCGTTCTTCAACGCGGCAGTGGATGCAGGGATCGCCATGACGACCTTCATACATGCAGCAGAGGCGGCGGGCCTTGGCTGCTGCCCGATAAGCGCGATCCGCAACCATGCCGGGCGGGTCAGCGAGCTACTCCGACTGCCCGATCACGTATTCCCGGTGGCGGGCCTTGGCCTGGGGTGGCCCAAGTTTCCCCCACGGATCACGATGCGTCTGCCGCTGGACGCGACCGTCCACGTAGACAAGTTCACAGATGACGATGTTCGCGAGCATATCGAGGGCTATGACCGCGCCCGTAATGCGCACCGGCCAATCACCGCCCAGCGCGACATCGATCGGTATGGCGAAGATCCAGCCTATGGCTGGTCAGAGGACAAGGCCCGGCAGTACGCGAAGCCCGAGCGGGAAACGTTCGGAGACTTTGTCCGTAACAAAGGATTCAAGCTGGATTAAAGTTCCCGGGCCTTGAAGGTGTCGCAGGCGCCCATCTCTCCGGCCTGCATGCCGCGCTTGAACCAGCGCACGCGCTGGGCCGACGTGCCATGGGTGAAGCTTTCCGGAACCACCCTACCGGTGCTGCGGCGCTGAAGACGGTCATCACCGATGGCACTGGCAGCATTCAGGCCCTCTTCGATATCGCCCTTCTCCAGCCAGTTGCGGGCACGCTGGGAGGCGTTTGCCCAGACGCCCGCCAGGCAATCGGCCTGCAGTTCCATGCGCACCTGCAACTGATTGCCCTCGACCTTGCTCACTCGCTGACGAGCAGAAAGCACGCGCTGGGCAATGCCGAGGATGGTCTGGATGTGATGGCCAACCTCGTGCGCAATCACATAGGCCTGCGCAAAATCGCCCGGCGCGCCGAGCTTGTTCTTCATGTCGTTGTAGAAGGCAAGGTCGATGTACACTTTCTGGTCGCGCGGACAGTAGAACGGTCCCATGGCCGACTGCGCCGCGCCGCAAGCGGAGTTTACAAAGCCTGTGAACAGAACCAGCTTGGGTTCCTTGTACTGCCGGTTCATGGCCCGGAACTTCTGATGCCAGACATCTTCGGTGGAACGCAGGATCGTGGACACAAACGCCTTCATTTCGTCCGCACGGCCCTGGGGTATCTGCGCCGTCGGTCCGCTTTGCTGCTGCGGCGTGATGTTGCCGCCTATACCGCCGGGTCCAAGAATCTGACTGATATCTCCGCCCAGGAACCAGATTACCAGTCCGATGATGATGATCGTGCCGATCCCCATGCCGCCCTTGCGGCCACCGGAGGGCAGGCGAAAACCGCCGCCACCACCGCCTCTCGGAAAGCGGAAACCGCCTCCGCCGCCCTGACCGCGGCGGTCCTCGATATTGTCACTCCGCTCGCCTTGTCTCCACCGCATCTGTCTGGCTCCTCCGGACGGCGCCCGAGGCGCCTCAATATGAGTTTTCCCAGAATATAGGGCGTAGAAAGCCCGTTAGCAAAAGAACATGACGGAAAATGCGGGCGCTCAGCGCACACCGCCGCCCTCACCATAGAGTTCGAACAATTCCTTCATCCAGGCAGCCTGCTTCTCGAACACCGGAGCGAGCCTGGGCCGCTCCACCACCAGGGCAACACAACCGCTCACGGCCGGTAGGTCGCTGATGACGTCCTGCTCCTCGAACGTCGCTACCCAGTGCGCAAGCACCAGATCGGCAAGGCTGAACCTTTGTTCCAGATGATAAGGCCCTTCTGTCGATAACCGCCGCTCGATCACTTTCAAGCAGGTCCGGGCCGCCTCAAACGCCTTTGCCTTGACGATGGGGGCGCCGGCCTCGCCATCGCCATAGCGATGCGGAAAGAAATAGCGCTTCATGGCCGGTTCCAGTTCACCGGAAAGGTAGAAGTACGCGCTCAGGAAGCGTCCCCTGGCCGGGTCCTTGGATAGCGGGATAAGATGCTCCGCCGCGTGTCGCTCCGCCAGGTAGAGGTTGATAGCCGGCGTCTCGTACAGTGCATCACCCTCGGGCGTAATCAGCGCGGGCACCCAGCCGGCCGGATTGATCTTCAGGAACTCCTCCGAGCGATGCTCACCGCAGCCAGTGTCAACTTCCCGCAGCTCAAACGGCACGCCGATCTCGGCCAGCACCATCTCCACCATCACCGCCCGGGTGAACTTACCGCCATAAAGTACGTACATGCTCTCCTTCTCGCCACCTCGTCGGCTATCCAAATCCTCGTCAGCTCTCGTTTACCAGCTCGCCGGCGATCCGGGCAGCAAGACGCGCGTTATTGAGGACCAGAGCGATATTGGCGTCTAGCGATCGTCCCTCGGTGAGCTGTTGCACCCTGTCCAGCAGGAATGGGGTGACATCCTTGCCACCGATTCCCGCAGCATCTGCTGCCGAGATTGCCGCTTCGATGATCGGAGCGAGTTCCTCAGCCGAAATCTCATCATCATCAGGTATGGGGTTGGCCACAAGCTGGCCTCCCGCCAGACCCAACTCAGCTCGCATGCGGTGTGCCTGTGCAATCTGTCCAGGATCATCAAGCCGGATCGGTGCTGTCATTCCGCTCATGCGCGACCAGAATGCAGGAAACTCGTCCGTGCCGTAGCCGATGACGGCCACCCCCAGGGTCTCGAGCACCTCCAGCGTCTTCGGCACATCGAGAATGGCCTTGGCGCCGGCCGACACGACGGTCACCGGCGTCTGCGCCAGTTCCTGGAGATCAGCGGAGATATCGAACGAGGATTCGGCTCCACGGTGCACGCCGCCTATCCCACCGGTGGCAAAGACCTCAATCCCCGCCAGGTGGGCAAGGATCATCGTGGCCGCGACCGTGGTCGACCCGGTCGCGCCCTCGACCAGCGCCGGAGCGATATCTGCTCTCGACAGCTTGCGGACAGAAGCCTCTTGCGACAACTCCCTGAGCGATCCTTCGTCCAGGCCGACACGGATGACACCGCCGATCACGGCAATCGTCGCAGGAACGGCCCCGGCTCCGCGCACAGTTTCCTCAAGGGCCAGTGCCGTCTCAAGGTTGGTGGGATAGGGCAACCCGTGCGTGACGATTGTCGACTCAAGGGCGACAACGGGCTGACCGTCAGCCAGAGCTTCCGAAACAGGAGGTGAGATCAGCCGTGGCAGGTTCATCTTCGGGTCGCTTCCTCCATATGCTTCACCGCCCGGGTCAGGGCAAAATCCAGTGCCCCGCCAGGGTCCTCTCGCCGCCGGGGCCATGACAAGTAGGCGGCCGTGAGAGCATCTCCGGCCCCTGTGACGGAGGCTCCCGGCATTGCGCGTTCCGGGTCGGATACGAAATCCCCGGCAGGGTCTGCCAGCGCGGCACGGCGCCCGCCATCGGTGACCAGCGCCGTTCGAGCGCCCTGAATCCGCAAATCGGCAGCAGCTGAAGTCGCTGTCGTGTGAACCGTACCTGTCAGCACGTTCGCCTCCGCCAGGTTTGCAATGACTGTGACCTGCGCCGGTCCGTCCAGCAAGCCGACGCAGCGCTCCGCTTTGGCCGGGCTCACGGGATTCATTGCCAGTTCGATCCCCTCCGCGGAGGCCAGTTCTGTCAACCACGCCAATGACGTGTGGGGTAGATTGGCGTCCAGAAACAGAACCGAAGCGCTGCTGACGGCCCCGGCGGCCTGTTCCTTCACCTGCTCCGCACAAGCTTCCAGCAGGGCGGTATCCGCAACGGCTGCCGCAAGTTCACCCGCGCTGTCTTCAATGGCAAGATAGGACCCCGTGATCGCGCCCTCTATCCGGGCAACCGGACGGCAGTCGACGCCAGACCTTTCAGCGTGCTGCAGAAGCAGCGCGCCGGCCTCGTCTGCACCGACTATGGAACACAAGGCCACCTCGCATTGCAATTCTGCCAGGCCGCGGGCAACATTCATCGCAACACCACCGGGACGCCAGACCACCCTGCCCGGAACATCGTCGCCCAACCGGACCGGTAGATCACCCTTAGCAATCACATCCCAGTGCGCGGCACCGACGCAGAGTATTCTTGAATTCCGACTACTCATCCGCACCTAGATCAGAGCCGCGGAAGGTCTAGACGGCGGCCGCATCCACACTCTTTGCGGCCCGCCTCTTCGCGTTGGCAATGATATCGAACTTCTTCTTCTCGCGCGCAACGCTTTCAGCCCCGCCCGTCGTTTCGGTCAGGAGACGTGAGGTTTCGATCTCATCCGCCACGACAGGCGCAATGGCCGCGTCCCGGTAGTTCTTCGCCTCCGGGTTCCGGCGCAGCTTTTGCAGCTCCCAGCGGAACCAGCCCCACACCTTCATGTATCCGCCCACCATGCGGACAAGATCATAGGCATAGCGCGGGTAGAACACGAGGGGGTGCTCGCGCTTGAAGGTCGGCCGGCGGTCCTTGCGGAACCTGAGCGGGATAAAGCCGCCCTCCATCTTATAGTGGTTGAATGGACCCTTTGCGAAATAGTAGTGCCACACCATGCGCTCGGCGGTGAACACCCGCCGGTTGCTGCCGGTGCCGAAGACGCGCTTGAGCACGGTCTTCATGTGTTCGGGCGTATAATAGGCTTCCCAGGCTGCATCCACCGCCGCTTCCCATTCCTCATCCGACATGACGGGATGGTGCGAAACCCGCTGATGCAGGTCGTACTTGTTCATATCCGGATCAAGGAACTCGCCGGCCTCGTAGAGGTTCTTGTGATCCTCACTGCCCGGCAGGGGCGTCAGATAGGTGAAGTAGATCGCATCGAGCGGCAGCTCGTTCTTGATGATTTCCACATCGCGGACAACCGTTTCAGGTGTATCGAAGGGGAAGCCGACGATATAGCCACAGGTGATGAACACCGGATGCTTCTTCCAGGCCAGGAACATCTCCCGGTACTCGGTGATCCTGTTCTGTAGCTTCTTCGCCGCAATCAGGTTGGCCGGATTGATGTTCTCCAGACCGATAAATATATGGGCTGCGCCGGCCCGCACCGCCTTGTCGATGAAACCGGGGATCTTGTGGCACATGGTGTCCACCTGGATCACCATTTCGATCTTGATGCCCTCTTCCTCGCGCAGCTTGATCAGACGGTCAAACGCCACTTCCCAGTTCTTGTTGCGGGCAAGATTGTCGTCGGTGACGAAGAAGTAGTTGATCCCCATCTCGACATTGCGCCGGACAATGGCCTCCAGATCATCAGCCGTGCGGAAGCGGCTCTGGCGACCATGCACGTTGATGATGGAGCAGAAGGAACACTGGAACGGGCAGCCGCGCCCGAGGTCGAAACTGGAGATATCGATGATCGCCCGCTTTGCCACGTCCTTGGGCACAAAGGGGATCGGCGTCTCCTCCATATTGGGGAGATTTGCCAGATGGTCGTAAACAGGCTTGAAGGCGCCGGCGTACGCATCCTTGAGAACATCATCCAGGCGTCCGCCTTCAGCCTCGCCGAGGAAGAAGCTGACGCCCTTCTCCTGGGCCTCGCGGAGATCCTCCGGCATCTGGCTGAGCATGGAAATGCAGCCAGAGACATGGAAACCACCGACGCAGACGGGAATTCCGGCATCGAGGAACGGCTCGGCGATATCCATCGAACGCGGAAACTGATTGGACTGCACCCCGATGAGAAAGAGGGCGGCTGGCGCTCCGTCGCGGCGGGCCTTTGCGATCAGCTTGTCAGGGCGGACCCGCTGATTTACCTCATCGACCAGCGTGATCTTCACATCGACGTCGTCGCCGAGGATCTTGCGCTCAATGCAATCCAGCGTCAGCCCGTAGACGCAGGCCAGCGAGTTGGACGGAATGATCGAGCGGAACCATTGGATCGGGTACCCATACTTGTCGTAGTGGGTCGGCTTCACCAGGAAGATGTGAAAAACCTTTGCAGCCTGTGCCACTTTCCGCTCCATCGCGGCCCGATCGGTTAAACGGGGCAGATCTAGACCATCCGGGAAGCTGTGAGAAGTCCCGCAGCATCGAACCCGCTCCAATTTATGCCCTTTAAGGCAGAATTAACCATAAACTCCGCAAAAACCTGACGCTAGCTTCAAAGCGTTGGGCGGACGCAGACGTTGATACCGTGGCGAAAAAGAACAAGAAAAACGGCCGCCTGGGCAGCGCGCGCCGCTGCAGCGACACTCCGTCTCACAGCACTGCCTTTGCTGTCACTTGCGGCAACCGCACAGAACTTGTCAGCCGAAGAGCTTCGTCTTGAGGAAAGCTTCGGCGCCTTCTGCAACGATGTCTACTTTGGCTCGGACGGCGGCGGCATTGGCGGCTGCATTGACATGGCGGCGCGGCTTTCGAACGACTGGCACTTCGCACTCGGCGTTTTCCAGGCGGGACCTGAATCCAAATCCTCCTCTCGATATGCGCAAGATCCGCTAACCGACCGCGGCCGGCTGGCCTTGCGCGCCGGCAAGCGGCTGTCCACGCCCTGGTTTGAGGCCATCGCTGCTGTTCGGCTCGGCGGTGAAGGCGGGTTCATCGACGATTTAACCTATGATGTCCGGAAGGAACTGCACGGCGCCTTTGGCATGGGCACCCGGCCCCAGCGCGGCGACCACGGCCTGGACGGGATCATCGGCGTATCCGGCCATATCTGGAAAGATATCGCGCTCGATGAGCACGGCGGGGTCAAGTCGGTGCTGTCACCTTATGCGCACGGATCGGCCGGCACTGACAACACGGAGGCCGGTGCCGGTTTCATGCTCGGCTTCCAGCCGGGGTACGCCTACGCACCGATAGCCAAGGCCGAACCGCAGACCGGAACCTACGTCCCCTTCTTTGGCGGCGACGGCTTCGGGATTTTTGCAGCCGTCCGGGGCGTCGGGCACGATACGCTCTACGGTGGCCGGGCCAGGCACTTCCTGGCGGAGGCCGGCATCTCCGCTCAGGTCACCGTTTCGGACATGGTCCGCAGCACCGTGCTCGCGTCCTGCACGACCCGACCTTACGACGGTGCACACGCTTCCGACTGTAAGGCTACTTTGAGGATCGGTATCCTGTACTAGAGCAAGTTCCGCTCATGCCCACCCGCGAAGTCCCCCGCTCGCCTTTTGCGTCAATTGAATTTCTGCCGCCGGCAAAGTAAAACTCAAGCATAGTGCAACGAAGCGGGGCAAAATCCTATGCAATGGCTGGACGCAATCCTGGCATTTTCAATCACAATGCTGGTTCTTTCAATGGTGACCACCACCATTGTGGAAACGATTCATCGGATCGGCGGACTCCGGGAAGCCGGATTCAAGCTGATGATGTCCCACGTCTATGACCAGGTGATCGTCCCGTACCTCAAGAAAGCTGGCATAGAGGGTACTGCGGAGACCTCGTATGAGGCCTTCAGGGCCCTGATGACCAAGACCATTTCGCCGCAAAACCCTCAGAACGATCCGGACGGAGACGGTATAAGACAAGGCATCCGTGCTAGCATAGCCGGCGCCTTCAGCAAGTTCACAAAATGGCTGGTCCGCATCGAAGACGTCGCGCATCTGGACACCGAAAAATTCTTCGAGCGTCTGGGCGCAAGCGAATTCGGCAAGGCCATCGAAGACGTTTCAACCGCACACGCCAAAGCGGCTGCGCCCAAGGGCAAGGCCGCAGCCACGGCGGATGGCCAGCCGCCCGCCAATCAGCTGGCGATCACGGATGTCGGCCGCAAGTTCGAGACAATCGGCGCCGAAGCCAGTGCTTACTTTGAAAAGCGCGCCCGCCTGTTATCCGTCCTCGTGGCCTTCGTCGTCGCCTGGGTATTCTACGTCAATCCCTACACAATTCTCGTTACCTACCTGAACAACCCGACCGTCACCGCAAAGGTCATTGCCCAGAGCGAGGCTGTCCTCCAGGAGTTTGACCAAACCCAGAACGTGAAGGTTCCCCCGGCAGACGCCACGGCCCTTCAGAGCGCCATCAAGGAAGCCAGGGCCAACGTGGAGAAACTGTCCACAACCGGCGTCCCTATAGGCTGGACGGCGGCCCGTCTTGAAAAGGGCGAGTTCACAACCTCACCGATCTGCGTACCGGATGTCATAACGATGCTCAATTCGGTACTGGGGACAGGCACACAGCGTGCCCAGGACCCCAACTGCTGGAAAAACTGGTTCACGCTGTTCACCATGGTGCGGCCGAGGGCGATTACCCCGGACTTTCTCTGGCTCATCCTCGGCGGCTTCCTCGTCGGCCTTGGCGCTCCTTTCTGGGCCAGTTCGGTGAGGTCCATCATGAATATCAGGAAGACCTTGCGCGGCGGCGGTTCCAAGAAGACGGACGGTCAGATGGCGGAAGACAACGAGGGCAACGAGGAGTATCTGAAAACGCTCGTCACGATCTTCAATTCGGCCAGGGATGCCGCCAAGCTGCTGGGACCGCCCGAACAGAAGGGCTCATAGCGTCTGGACATGCTCCGTCTTGTCATGCGGATGTCGTGCGGCTAACGGTTCTGCTCCTGAAATCAATATCCCAGAGCAGAACCCATGGCCCTACTGATCGATGTCGGCATGCCCGAGTGGATGGAAGACGAGGCGTTGAAAACCGATGTTCTCGCTCTTTTGCCGGATGCGGAGGTACGGACCATTGCCGAGCCGGGCGACATGTCAGACATCGACATGCTGGCCACCACGCGGCTGCGCCCGGACCTGCCCGCACAATTGCCGAACCTCAAGCTCGTACAGAAGCTTGGCGCCGGGGTCGACACGATGGTCTCGCACCCGGGTCTGGCTGAAAATGTCCGGATAACCCGGCTGAAGCCGGACGCTCCCGCCAGGGAAATCGCTGAATACTGCGTGACATATGTCCTCAGGGATCAGCGCAACCTGAACCTCCACGCCGCTAATCAGGCCAAGGGGATCTGGGAGCCTGTAGCGCCGAGACGCACACCGGAAACAACTGTGGCCGTGCTGGGTCTGGGGCATATCGGCGGGCGCGCGGCCCGAATGTTCGCAGCGCTCGAGTTCAATGTCATCGGCTGGAGCCGGTCTCCCAAATACACCGAAGGCATTGACTGCCGCTGGGGCATGGACACCCTGCCGGCGCTTCTCGCTGAGAGCGACTACATCTGCTCGATCCTGCCCTCCACCGAGCTGACGCGGGGCCTCTTCGGCGCCACCGTTCTGTCTGCGATGAAACCCGGCTCCGTGCTGATTAATGCCGGGCGCGGCGATCTCATAGTGGAAGGCGATCTCATCGCCGCACTGAACGCCGGTGCGCCCGGACATGCAGTGCTGGATGTGCTGCCGGTCGAGCCCCTGCCAGCCGGTCACGCATTCTGGACGCACCCCGCGATAACGGTAACGCCTCATGTCTCCGGCTGGCACCTCGGTGATGCCCTGAAGGACGTTGCGGAAAACTACCGGCGTCTGTCGGCAGGCCAGCCGCTCCTCCACGAGGTCGATCGGGCGCGGGGCTACTGATGCGGGTTCGGACAGAGCGCCGGTCCGGGCCGGACGGAGATACCGTTCGGCTGACCTATGCGCGGCCGGAAAAACTGAATGCCCTGACGCCAGAGGCCATCGCCGAGCTGACCGGCCACTTTCTCAACATGGCAGACGACAGGGATCTGCGTTGCGCCGTCGTTACCGGGTCGGGTGACAAGTCGTTCATCGGAGGCGCAGATATCGGCACGCTGGCCGCTCTCGGCCCCGAGACCGCACGTACTTTCATTACCTCCCTGCACAAGCTTTTCCTGAGCATTCGCGAATGTCCGGTGCCGGTTATCGCCAGGATCAACGGCTATTGCCTCGGCGCCGGCATGGAGCTGGCAGCCTCGTGCGATATGCGAATTGCGTCAGACTCTGCGAGATTTGGCATGCCGGAGGTCCAGGTCGGCATACCGTCGGTCGTCGAAGCAGCCCTTCTCCCGAGACTGATCGGCCGGGGCCGGACCGCCCACCTGGTCCTGACGGGCGAAATGATCGACGCCCGTATCGCAGAGGCATGGGGGTTTGTAGAAAAACTCGTTGCGGACCGCGAGCTGGACACCGCCATCGATCAGTGCACCGATGCCGTATGCAGGGCCGGACCGCAGGCCATCCGCACTCAGAAGACGTTGCTGTCAATCTGGGATGATGCATCGCTGGACGAGGCCATAGCCCGCAGCATTGATCTTTTCGCCGACAGCTACCGGACAGGCGAACCCCGCAAGGCGATCAACAGGTTCCTGGAGAACAAGGCGCGCTGATCACATCGCGCTCAGCACCTCGTCCAGCTCCGGCAAGAGAACAATGCCGTCCTGATCGCTCCCGGAGGAATGCACAACGAGCCAGGTGCACGGACGGCCGCTCCGGTTGCAGGGTGCATGAGGGATGTCAGCGGGGATGAAGATCTGTTCTCCCGCCGTTAGAACCCTGTGGTGTTCAAGCCGGGCGCCGAAATAGACATGGCAATCTCCATCCAGCAAATAGGCGATTGTCTCGATCTTGTCATGATAGTGCACCTTGGCGCGCGCACCGTCAGGCATGGGCAGCACGTTCATACAAATCTTGTCGGCTCCAACGGTTTCCCGTGAGGCGCCGGCTCCGTAGGTGAAGCCCTGCTTACCCACATAGGTATCACCCGGGCTGACAACCACTACACCCGAACCCTCATCATCTGACATGACGGTCTCCTCCAACCTTTGCGCAACGCTTTTTCAGATTCTGGACACCTCTTGTGAGCGCGTGAAGAGCGCGCATACCCGGCGACATGTTCAGTTCAACCAAACGAGGTGGGTAGAGCCGCAACCCAGTGAACGTGCTATCTCCGGTCGAATAGCGATGCAATGATCACTGGACGAGGAGCGGTTCGAGCAGTGCCGCGAACGCGCCATACGCCCAGGATGACCAGGCAAAACTGATTACAGCGATACTCACGATGCCAGCATATCCTCGGCGATTGTATTCGCCGCCATCAACCCTGGACGGCCGAAAAAACTCGAACATGGCGAATGCCAGAATAAAAATGAGAAAGGCCGAAGCTTTGGGTCCGTAGGTGTCCGGAAAACTTGAATCTGCGCTGGAGGTCACGACACCAACCCTTATCAGCACGCGCCACAGGATGGCGATAACGATCACGCTGCCGGGCACGGCCAGCAACGTCCAGAACATGCTGTCCTCCCGCGGCGTCGGCTCCTTATCGGCTTTGGGCAAGCGCCGGTCATGAAGCGCAAAGGACATGATCATGGCGCAAGCGACAATCCAGGGCAGGTATGACGGCAGGTTTGTCCGCGCGGCGATCATCAGATAGACCAAAGCCGCCATCAGTAATGGGAGGCACAGGAGGCGAAGCAGATTGTTGTTGGCCACTTGATTTTTCAGTATCGCCAGCATGAACCCCCTCCTTGATAACAGCGTTGACGGGTTGCCGATCGGAGACTTCAATACTCAAGAATGTACTTTATCTGTCGTTACCCAGTCCAGACTCGCCGGTGCCCACCGCAGCTAACTCCGAAAGCGGGCGCGGATCACTTCGCGGCCGTGATCAGACACGCTAAAGACCGAATGTCTCCTTGATGACGCGCGCGCAGTCCCCCGGCGACGCAGTGCCTGCATCTACCGACAGATCGTAGGTGAAACCTTCATGCACCCTGGTGTGCTGCCACCGGGCGAGCCCGACAAGCCTGTCGCCGCGCCGGCGCTCGCGGGCTTCGAGAACTTCCAGGGGCGCGAAGACTCCGACAATGTGGAACACGTGCGGCGCAAGGAGAGATTGGTAGTCGGCGAACGTGTCTCCGTGTACGCCGGCATTACCGAACAGGACATCGTCTACGATGAGGTTGTTTCCAGCGCGCGCCAGTTCGGCCACCGACCGTCGCATCCCGCTCAGCACGCGCTCTGCCACCGGACCGGTCTTCGCGAACACCGATGGGCGGTCGTCTTCGAGCTTGGTTTCAAAGCTCAAACCGTCCGGGTGATCCTGCAGGGCTTCCGGCACCATCGCCAGAAACACATCCATCTCCACATGCAGGAACGGGGCGGTTGCAATCTCCTGAAGGGCCCGGGCGATGGAACTCTTTCCAGCGCTCCCGGCACCGTTCAGGAGAATGATCTTTGCCGGCATGTTCGAACCCGCCATTCGCCGCGCACCCTGCGCGTGCCCGTTGTGAGGGCACGCGATTACGGATCGCAATGCGGTCTTCCCGGGCTAGACCCGGGGAGCAGGCCGCGCCTAGCAATCCAGTGTGTTCTCCCGCTCCCAGTCAGTGAGGTGACGGGTGTAGTCGAGCCATTGTTCGCCGCGCAGTTTCTGATAGGCGGTCATGAACTCTTCGCCGAACGCCTGCTCGATCATCTTGCACTTCTTCATCTCGCGAAGCGCATCAAGGAGGTTGAGCGGAAGTTTCTTGGCACCGCGCACCTTGTGACCTTCGGTGTACATATTGAGATCGACTCGCTTGCCCGGATCGCGCTTGTTGGCGATCCCCTCGCGGCCGGCTGCCAACAGCGCTGCCGGCAGAAGATAGGGGTTCACGGCACCGTCAGCCAGCCGCACTTCAAAGCGGCCCTCGTCGGGGATACGGACCATGTGCGTGCGGTTGTTGCCTCCGTAGGTCACGGTGTTCGGCGACCAGGTGGCGCCCGACGTCGTCACCGGCGCATTCAGACGCTTGTAGGAGTTCACGGTCGGATTGGTAATCGCTGTCATGCCCATGGCCGAATGCATGATGCCTCCGAGGAAGTTGTAGCCTGTCTCGGAGATCCCGAGCTCGCCCTTGGGGTCATGGAAGTGGTTCTTCTTCCCTGCCTTGTTCCAGAGCGAAATGTGGGCATGGCAGCCATTGCCGGTGAGGTTGGAAAACGGCTTGGGCATGAAGGTCGCGCGCAGACCGTGCTTCTCCGCGATCGAGCGCACCATGAACTTGAAGAAGGCCTGGCGGTCGGCCGTGACGAGCGCATCGGCATAGTCCCAGTTCATCTCGAACTGGCCGTTGGCGTCTTCGTGGTCGTTCTGGTACGGCCCCCAGCCGAGCTCCAGCATGACATCACAGATCTCGGTGATGACATCGTAACGGCGCATCAGCGCGTGCTGGTCGTAGCAGGGCTTGGGCTGGGTATCCATGCCGTCGGCGATCTCGGATCCATCCGCACTCGTGATGTGGAACTCGCATTCCACCCCGTGTTTCAGATACTGGCCGTCTTTTTCGGCCTCCGCCAGCACCCGCTTCAGCACGTTGCGCGGCGCGTGCTCGACCGGCTTGCCGTCGAGCCACGGATCTGCGGCGAGCCAACCGACATCAGGCTTCCAGGGCAACTGGATCAGACTGTCCGGATCGGGCAATCCGAACATGTCTCCATCGGCCGGCGACATATCGAGCCAGGCCGCAAAGCCGGCAAATCCGGCCCCTTCCTCTGCCATTTCCCCGATCGCCCGCGCCGGCACGAGCTTTGCCCGCATGACGCCGAACAGATCGACGAACGAAATCAGAAAGTACTTGATGCCCCGGGCCTTGGCTTCCTTCTCCAGATTCACAGCCATCCCCTATTCTCCTCGTAGTTTTGGTTCCTGTTATGCCGGCAACCCGGCGCAAAATTCAAACATCCGAACCCCCTCACCCAACCCTCTCCCCCACAGGGAGAGGGCTTAAAGGCGCTTTCGATCAGGGTCCCCTCTCCCCGGTGGGGAGAGGGAAAGGGTGAGGGGGAACCGAGTTACCGGTTAAGCACCGAGCGCAATTCCGAAAGAACCCCCTCAACGTTCTCCATTACCTCGTTGTTCCAAAAACGAACCACATGAAATCCAGCTCGCCTAAGGGTCTCCGTACGCTCCTTGTCATATTGCCTCTGCTCAGCGTGCTGTCCCCCATCCAACTCAACAATGAGCTTTGCATCAGCACAAAGAAAACCTGCAATGTAACCCTCAACCGGCATCTGTCGTCTGAACTTGAGCCCCTCGAAGCGCCGATCTCTCAATGCGTTCCACAGCCTCCGCTCAACTTCAGTCTGGTTTCGTCTCAGCCGCCTCGCTCGTTCGATTCTCGACATCCGCCTCCTCACGCAACCCCTCTCTCCTTTGGGAAGGAGGCTTAAGGGAGCCATTATTCAGCCATTCTGTCCGGGAATCCAGCCTGTTCCTGCGAGCGGGACGCCGGCCATGGCGGCGGCTTCGACAGTGAGCGCGGCCATGTCCTCCGGTTCCAGGTTGCGTACATCCGACTTGCCGTTCGCACGCGCGAGAGTCTGGACTTCGAGCGTCAGAACGCGGAGGTAGTTGGCCAGGCGTTGACCGCCCCTGATCGGGTCCAGACGCCTGGCGAGTTCAGGGTCCTGCGTGGTGATGCCGGCCGGATCATTTCCGGCCTGGAAGTCTTCATAGAAGCCCGCACCCGATCCGATCTTGCGGTACTCCTCCTCGTACTGCGGATCATTATCGCCAATGGCGATCAGCGCTGCTGTCCCGATGGACACGGCATCCGCGCCCATGGCGAGCGCCTTGGCAACGTCGGCGCCCGAACGGATACCGCCGGCCACCACAAGCTGGACCTTCCTGTGCATATCCAGCTCCTGCAGCGCCCGAACCGCCTCGCGGACCGCAGCAAGAGTCGGAATGCCCACATGTTCGATGAACACGTCCTGCGTCGCGGCCGTACCGCCCTGCATGCCGTCGACAACCACCACATCAGCGCCGGCCTTGATCGCCAGCGTCGTGTCGTAGAAGGGCCGCGCAGCGCCGACCTTCACGTAAATCGGCTTTTCCCAGGCCGTGATCTCGCGCAACTCGCCTATCTTGATCTCAAGGTCATCCGGCCCGGTCCAGTCCGGGTGCCGGCAGGCCGAACGCTGGTCGATGCCCTCGGGCAGATTGCGCATTTCGGCCACGCGCTCCGTGATCTTCTGACCAAGCAGCATACCGCCCCCGCCGGGTTTTGCGCCCTGCCCCACCACGACCTCGATAGCATCCGCCTTACGGAGGTCGTCCGGGTTCATGCCGTAGCGCGACGGCAGATACTGGTAGACCAGTTGGGTCGAATGTCCCCTCTCCTCCGGCGTCATACCGCCATCGCCAGTCGTCGTGGACGTGCCGACCTCGCTAGCCCCGCGTCCCAGCGCCTCCTTGGCATTGGCGGACAGCGAACCGAAGCTCATGCCGGCAATGGTGATCGGGATCTTCAGCTCAATCGGCTTCTTCGCATAACGGGTGCCGAGGGTAACCGCCGTGTTACAGCTTTCGCGGTAGCCTTCGAGCGGATAGCGCGAGGCACTGGCGCCAAGGAACACCAGATCGTCGAAGGTCGGCAGAGGCCGTTTGGCGCCCCAGCCGCGTATGCGGTAGATGCCCGTGTTCGCCGCCCGCTGGATCTCATGGATGGTGTTGCGGTCGAACGTGTAGCTCTCGCGCAGACCCCAGTTGTCGTTGCTCATCTCATTTCCCTCAGCGGCGAATTAGTAGGCGTCGACATTGTCGACGTTGAAATTGTAGAGCTTGCGGGCCGAACCGTAGCGCTTGAACTCCGATGTCTGCACATCCGCACAGCCAGCTTCGTCCAGTAGGGCACGGAGCTGGGCATGGTGCTCATCGGTCATGTCCTTCTCTATGCAATCAGCGCCCAAGCTCGCCACTTTGCCGCGCACGTAGAGGCGTGCTTCGTAGATGGAATCTCCGAGTGCGTCGCCGGCATCGCCCAGGACGACCAGCGTACCGGTCTGCGCCATGAAGGCGCTCATGTGCCCGACATTGCCCTTGACGACGATATCGGCGCCCTTGAGCGAGATCCCGCAGCGGGCGGAGGCGTTGCCATCGATCACCAGCAGTCCGCCATGGGCCGTAGCCGCGGCCGACTGGCTGGCATTGCCAGTGACATGCACCTTGCCGGACATCATGTTCTCGGCAAGACCGGTCCCCGCATTGCCGTCAACCGTGATGCTGGCTTCCTTGTTCATACCGGCGCAGTAGTAGCCGACATGGCCGTCGATCGAGACCTCGACCGGTGCATCAAGACCGCAGGCGAGCGCATGGACTCCCTTGGGGTTGGTCACCTGGAAGCTCCCGGCCCCGGCCTCCTGCATGGCCTGATTGGCCTGGCGCAGGGTGATCTGTTCCAGATCAAACGTCGTGTTGGAACTCATCAGCTGTGGCTCCAGGAATAGATGACGGCAGGTTCCGGCTCCCAGATATTGGCCTGGCGCGCATCGGGCAGCTGGGCGATGGCCCGAAATTCCGATGACATGGCCACCCAGTCGTCGTTCTCCGCAATCACCGCCGGCTTGCATGCGATCGGGTCCCTCAGGACTGCGAAGCCATCCCGCACGCCCACGGCGAACGTGTAAAAGCCGTCGAAGTCTACCAGACCCCTCTCCAGAGCCGCATTGATGCTATCGCCCTCGCGCATGCGCCAGGAGAGATAGCCTGCGGCCACTTCGGTGTCGTTCTCGGTCTGGAATGTTTCTCCATAGCGGCGCAGGTTGTCGCGCATGCGGTTGTGGTTGGACATCGAGCCGTTGTGGACAAGGCAGGTGTCCTCACCCGTTGAGAACGGGTGCGATCCGGCGGTGGTGATGGCCGATTCCGTCGCCATGCGGGTGTGGGCAATCGCGTGGGTCCCTGTCCGGTCCGCCAGCTTGTAGTCTTCGATCACCCGGTCAGGGACCCCGATCCCCTTGTAGAGTTCGATGGACTTGCCCGCCGCCAGGACGGTGACATCCGGCGCATTCTCGATGATCCAGCGCCGCGCACCCATGCCCTCGGCCGGCGTGGTGAAGAGCGCGTGATTGCCGATGGTCTTCACGCCCACGTCCTCGCCCATGGCACCGCTCAGGCGCGTGGCAAGATCGCTCCAGTCCGTATCGCCGGTCTTTGAAAGAACCGTGATCTTGGTTCCTTCGGCCTCATCGCCATACACCGCAAAGCCGGCCGAATCCGGTCCGCGGTCGCTCATTTCCCGGAGCATGGCCGCCGTCAGGCGCCCCAGTTCCGGCTCCAACTGCTTGTTCTTCAGGAACAGGCCAACAATTCCACACATCTCTTTGCAGCTCCGTGCCAATCTTCATGCGAGGTTTGCACCTAACGGAGAGCATCGTCAATAGCGGGAAATAATGTTTCCTAAGAGGAAACATACCATTTCGGCCAGTTGACAGGTCGATACGGCTCGCCACCAGGCTCTCGGAACTTTCTCCGGGTCGCAGAAAGATGGACGACCGCCCCGTCCGGGATATGCCGGGGTTCGCCGCGCGGCAGATACATGCCGAGGACAGAGCGCCTCTCAGGCCACTCCTTGTACTTGTCGAACTTGGGCACCCATTCGAGCCAACGCCAAGCACCTCTCAGGGAGTGATGCAACTTCCCGTTCACATCCGGTTTGGAGTACGGACGGCTCGTTCCCTTGCGGTTTCTGCCCAGCACCAGCATGCGGTAGAGAGTCTCGCGGAACTCCAGACCGTGCTCCCTGGCTTCATCAACCATCCAGCGCAATGGTATCTTTGCTGCCGTGCTTTCTGCCTCGGAGTAGCCGCCGCCGACATCGGAGTGCACGCCGGAAAACCACACCTGCTTCACATCCTGATCAACGACGCTGCTGTGGCTGTCCGCCAGGAACGGCCGCGGCTTGAACTTCTGCCCCTCTTCCCATTCGGCCACGCGGAACATGGAGCGATGCTCATCAATGGCTAGGGCGTGACGGAAAACCTCAACCGCCGAATTGCGCCTCACCAAGGGCGGTGTTTCGAAGGAGAGCGGCATCAAGGGGCGGTCGAAACGCGGCACGATGACCGATCCGACGGTATCCCAGCAGCCCATGAACTTTATCCGGGCGCGATGGGTGGGGATAACCTCGTTGAAGCCATAGGCCACGCGAGGGTCGCCAGACCTGCCGACACGCTTGTAATAGTTCAGCGCATACTCGCACAGGTGCTCCTGGTTCCGTTCCAGGATGCCGATCAGCGCGACGACACCGGCCAGGATGCGGATCGTGTAGGCGCCCCGGCTGAAACCGAAGAGATAGATCCTGTCGCCGCGCTCGTAGTGGCGCACCAGAAACTTGTAGGCTTCCAGAACGTTGCGGTCGAGGCCCGCCCCGGTCACGAGGCCGAACACACCCTTGGCTTCAGACCGCCAGCGCGACCAGCCACCGCTCTCGCTGATGGTCCCGACGCCGGGATCATAGTAGGCGATCTGGTTTGTCTTGTGGGGCCGCTTTTCAAGGAGGCGATAGAACTTCAGGACATTCGACTGATTTCCCTGGATCTCGTTCCCGGTGCCGTCACAGCAAACAACAAGCTTCCTGGCCATCGCCGCCTCTGTCTTGATATCCGTTCATTCGGAGTGATAGCACCAGCGTCGCAGTCCGTTGCATGAGTTCAACCATATTGGCAAGCAAACCGCATCCATGAACATCTCCCCGCCCCGCATCCTCTTTGTATGTACTGGAAACATCTTCCGAAGCATGTCGGCAGAATATGCATTGCGGGCAGCTGCGAGGGCAGAAGCGCCATTGCACGTATCCTCGGCAGGTCTTGCCGACCCGCCCCACGGCGTTCTGGACAGGGTAAGGGACTATCATGCAGGCCGGAACGTCGACGTCTCGCCTCACACGCCCCGCCGGGTGACGGAGCAGCTCCTCAAGCAGTCGGACCTTGTGGTGGCAATGAGCACCGACCACCGCGATCAGATCGCGGATCAGTTTTCAGCAGAGATTCCGCTCTTCAACGAGATCGCCTATGGCAGCAGCGATGCCCTGCCCGATGTGCACGAGGTTATCGAAAACTGGCGCGAAAACATGGATCGCTCCGTCCCCTACGTCTACGGCGTGATTGACCATATCTACAACGGGATCCCCGGCTTCATCGACCGAATGAGATCGTTCAGCCGCTGAGGTGGGGGATCACGACGACCACGGGTGCAAGAACTTTGGCACTCCAGGATTGATTGCCGGTTGACAGGACGTGTGCGACACTTTCCTGAACTCCACGTGCGATAGATCGGACACAAGCGAACCGTGGCCGCAGACAACATTTCGCCCCGACTGAAGGTCTTTATTTCATACTCCCGGACCGACCTGGAGTTCGCCGACCAGCTCGTGGCCGCGCTGGAGCTGCACGCGTTCGAGACGATCATTGACCGAGAAGGCATTCACGCTGCGGAGAACTGGAAGGACCGGCTTGGGCAACTGATCCTTCAGTCCGACATTGTCGTGTTCGTTCTGTCTCCGGATTCGGCTGCATCGGATATCTGCGCCTGGGAAGTCGAGCAGGCTACATTGCGCGGCAAGCGCATCGTTCCGGTTGCCTGCCGTCCGCTGGAAGGCCAGACACCTGCTAAACAGCTCCAGGCACTGAACTACATTTTTTTCTATCCCGACGAAAACATGCCGAGCGCCGGGTTTGGCACCGGGCTCGCCCGGCTCGTTGAAGCGCTGAGTGTGGATGTGGAATGGCTGCGTGAACACACCAGGCTGAGCGAGCTCGCCGACCGATGGGAGCGGAGCGGGTCGCCCGAATCCCAATTGGCGCGGGGCTCGGAACTCACCGGTATCCGCGCCTGGCGGGACCGCCGCCCCGAAAACGCGCCTCACCTCACAGATCTCCAGCGCCGCTTCATCGCAGCCAGCGAGCAGGGAGAGGCGGCAAGGGAGAGCGCGGAACGACGCCAGATCGAAGAGATTAAGGAAGCACAGGCAAGGCAGGAGCGGGCCCTGGAGGAAAAAGAGGCGGCGCAGCAGATACAGGCACAGACAGCAAAGAGGCTGGCACGGCGGACTGTTGCCGGGGTCCTGGTCTCCGCGGTCCTCTTCCTGTCGTCAGGCGCAGCCGGATGGTTTGCGTGGACCAATTACCAGGATGCCCAGGAAGCACTGCGCCAGACGGTCATCAGCAAAGCAAGGCACCTTACCTCACTCGCCGCCGCGGAGATGGGGAAGGGTAATGTGGGAGACGGCTTGTTGCTCGCCGTCGAGGCGTTGGAAAAGTCCGAAGACCTTGCGGCGACCCCGGACGGCAGTCCGTCCGACACACAGCTTCAGACGCGGGCTCATTTTGTGCTTTCCCGAGCGGTTCTGCGAAACCTGGAGAGAACGGTTCTCGCCGGGCACACTGATGAGATTACCAGCCTCAGCGCACCGGACGACGGCAGTTTTGTCGTATCCGGTTCCAAGGACAACACGGCACGAATCTGGGATATCACCGAGGGGAAGACCCGTCACATCCTGCAACATGATGAACCGGTGGTCGACGTGGCGGTGGCGCGGAGCGGAGAGACTGTCGCAACGGCAACAGCGAGCGGCAAAGTACGGATCTGGAACAGTGGCACAGGCGCGCTTCTTAAGAAAATCGCGGTACAGCCCAACACGAGAAAGCTCTTTCTCTCGCCAGATGGGCGCAAAGCTGCCTCAACCTCGAATGTCTGGCTGCAAATCCGGAACACCGACACCGGGGAGCTAGTTTGGAGCTTCGAACATGACGCGCGAATCAGGAACGTCACATTCGGGCAGGACGGGACCTTCGCGATTCTGACCTATGAGGATGGTGTCCGACTTTGGAATACCGCAGCCCAAGACTGGATTCGTCTGAAGTTTAGCAATGAGGAAGCACATGCGAGCCGCATTGCTGTCGCGGCAATGTCCGCGGATGAGCAGCACTTGATCTTGGGGGACAAGGGCGGGCGCGTCTGGAAAATTGATTTGCGTCCCGCCTTGTCCGGGCAGGAAGTCGGCGCTGAGCTACTCATCAGTCAAGACGTCCACGTAAGCTCGGTTGCCGTGCCGCAAGATGTAAACCAAGTTGTGGCTGGTTCCATAAATGGGCTGGTTCGCACAGCTGGGGCAATCGCAGATCAGCCGCTCGTCTACGACTTCCGTCATAACGACCCGGTCACCGGCCTGGCGTTTGCTTCCGATGAAACAATCCTGATTTCTCAATCGGCTTCAGGCACCGTGCGGCTGCTGGATAGAGCCGAGCGATCCCAGTTTGCCATAATGAAGCAGTCATTCGACCTCTTTAGGGGGGGTGAGGCACCTCGCTTCGTAAAGCCCCGGGATGCTGGCTTTTTTGCCACCGTCAATCCTGATCACACGGTCCGTATATGGGATCTGAGGAATCTCTCCGACCACCTGAACTTTCTTGCCGACAGCCTGACAGATCAGACCATCGTGCTTGAGGACAGCCGGTTCATCGTTACGGCGGGAGATGATGGCGATGTGGGGGATGTTGATCTCCAGTTCGAGACCACTGCAGAACTGATCGCCGCAGCGAAGAATCGCATTCCTCGTTGCCTTACCGAATCCGAACGGAAGAGTTTTGCTATCGACTCCGAGCCTCCCGGATGGTGCACCGAGCTCGGCAAGTGGACCGGTGGGCAAGAGGACTGATCGCCCTACTCCCCGTCAGGTGGGGACACGATGATCGAGAGATAGACCGCCGGGAGCTTCTTGAGTTCCTCCGGGCCGTGCACGGCTTCGGCGTCGAAGAACAGGCTGTCACCAGGCTTCAGCCGGTAGGTCTGATCGGCATGGCGGTAGGTGACATCGCCCTTGAGCATGTAAATGAACTCGTGGCCGGGGTGCTGGAACACCGGATAACTGTCGGCATCCTTCTCAAGCGTGATCAGGTAGGGCTCGATTTTCACCGCGCTACGCACCGAATGGCCGAGCAGCTGGTACACATGACCGGCCCGCGAACCACGACGCTCGATGGTCAGCCCCTCCCCCGCCTTCACATAGGTTGCATCGCGCTTCTCATCGAACGTCCGGAAGAAGGTCGCGATTGGCGTGTTCAGCGCATTTGCGAGCGCCTGCAGCGTGGTGAGCGAGGCCGAGGTCTGCCCGTTTTCGATCTTTGAGAGCATGCCGGAGGAGAGGCCTGACACCTTGGCGAGATCACCGATGGTCAT